>NZ_JALQDH010000079.1:0-154852 GCF_023631365.1 Caballeronia sp. INML2
GGAAGCGCGACTGAAATGTTCTGCGCACGAAGGACCGCTGTCTGGTGCGGAGCCGACACTTGATTCCCGGTGAAGGGGCGGACTTGACGTCCGGAGATGGCCGAACTGAGCCGGATGGCTCGCCCTCCCTTCGCCGCGCTCCGACCACGAGTCTCCGCCTCGCTCTCTACCTCGCCTTCGCGATGCAGGATGCCGGCTGGTATCTGCGGCAGGACATTGTGTGGCACAAGCAAGACCCTAGCGCGAGAGGGTGCCCGATCGCTACAGGAAGGCGCATGAATACCTCTTCTTGCTCACGAAGCGCGAACGCTATCACTACGATGCTGAGGCAATCGCTCAGTCGTTGTCGGAGGCGGGTATTGAGCGCCTCTCGCAGCCGAATATCGAAGATCGAGCAGGCAATGACCGATTGCCCGGCAAGACGAGCGGCAGCATGAAAGCCGTTGGCCCGCGCTTCGGCGGCAACAAGTACGGCGACGACGATCGCGAAGAGTCCCGGACGAAAAGCGGCAACGAGTGGAAAGGCGAAAGCGGCCGAGCGAACAAGCGCTCCGCCTGGACGGTAGCGACGACGCCGTATAAAGGCGCGCACTTCGCAACGTTCCCTGAAGCACTCGTCGAGCCATGCACCCTGGCAGGATCCCGCGCCAGCGATGTCGTGTTCGATCCGTCCTTCGGCAGCGGCACGACGGACGAGGTTGCACAGCGCCTCGGCCGCCGCTTCATCGGATGGGAACTGGATCCGGAATACGAGCAGCTTCAGCGCGATCGCTTGCGGCAGCCTGGCCTGATGCTCGAGCACGCATGACACGCACCATCATTACCTTCCGCGCGCTCCTTCGACAAACTGAGACGTTCGACGCCACGCACTAGCTGCGGCTATTCAACGAGACAGACGCCTGACTTGGCTTTCAATGGAAGGCACGTCGGTCAAATCGTCACCGCTCATGCCTAGCGCCCAACGCAGATCACGAACGAACTCGACGCAGGTGGTTTCCCACTCGGGCGTGTCAACCGCAAAGTCCCGGGGATTCCTTTTCCCACGGGCCCGACGGATAGCTTCGATGCTCGCCGCCAGAGAACGCGCTTCCGCGCCGAGCGGATCGTCGTTACCCAGTCGTTGAAATGGTTCGTTATTCATTCCCGGGTTTTCGGCAAAGACCTCACAAACTTTACGGGTAGCTTGAAACGAGCTTTTACTCCCAGATAACAGGTGCCCGAATGACTGGAACGAGGGCACCCGGATTCATGCGCGCGAAAATCCGTACGACGCGTAGGAGCACAGCGCCCATCGCATCCTCGTTCGTGTTGCCCGCGGCGAGCGCTAATTCTGCCAAGGCCGCGTAGGTAATGGTCCCGGACTGCACTCGACCACCAACGCGGACGGCAATCCGCACCCAGTCGCCGTTTGTTCGCTCGTTGACTAACCAAGCCTCCGTTATGAAATTAGGTTCCATCGCGCCCGCTCTTCGTAACGACATTTCGAAAGAGCAAGCGCCGTGTGCGTCAACCGCAAGAGAGAGGGCCGACTACTCCCACCATCGACGCCGCCATTGCCGATTACGATCTCCGTGACCCTGCGGCGCTTAACGAGACGACTCGGTCGCGTACAGAAGGACTATCCATGACCATTCAAACTCACAATCGCTCATCCGCACCGCGGTCCGTGTCGAACGGCATGCGATGCCGGCTTCGCCACCCGACAGCTGACCTTGCCCTAGCTCGAGAAAGCGCAGGCGTCCGCTAAAGCGTCTCCTCATATTGGCAGTTAACGAGCAGTTCCGCCACGCTCGTCGTATTCGGCAACTCGATGGTATTCACCACCAGAAGCGCCAGGTCTTGCGGCTGCGTCATCGCCATCGGTTCGATATCGGCGATGCCGGCGGCCATGTCAGTATTCACGAAGCCCGGGCACACCGCGGTCGCGCGCACACCATCATCCCAGCCCGCGCGGCGCACGGCATGAGTGAGCGCCACCATCGCGTGCTTCGACATTTGATAACCGACGTTCAGGTTCTTCACGCGTTTGCCGGAGAGCGACGCAAGCTGCACGAAGCGTCCGGCTCCCGCGCGGCGCAAATGCGGCAGCGCCGCCTGCACGAGCCGGAAAGGCGCGTTCACATTGATCTCGAAGGTCTCATTTAGGTGCGCATCAGTGCCGGTATCGAAGTCGATCATGCGGCAGATGCCCGCGTTGCTCACCAGCACGTTGATGCCGCCGAAGCGCGCAATCGTCGCATCCACCCAGGCGCGGGCGGCTTCGGGATCGCGCGCCTCGTAGGGATGGAGGAACGCGTCCGGCACGCCATCGTAGGCTTGCGTATCGCGCAGGCCGAGCGACAGCCTGTAACCGCGCCTCGCCAGTTCCAGAGCAATCTCACGTCCGATGCCGCGGCTCGCGCCCGACACCATCGCCACCTTGTCCAGATGTAACTCCATGCTGTCGGTTCTCGCGTATCAAAAGCCCGCGTCGATGGTGATCTTCGATCCGTCGCTGAAGCGCTCGAGACGGAATGCGTGTGGATCGACGAGCGGTGCGTCGCCGTTGACGAGGTCCGCCATCAGCCTGCCCGCGCCCGGCCCGATACCGAAGCCGTGTCCCGAGAATCCGGTGCCGATGAACATGCCCGGCACGCGCGCCACTCCGGAGATGACGGGAATCGCGTCCGGCGTCACGTCGATATAACCAGCCCACCGCTGTGCAATGCGCGCACCCGACAACTGCGGAAACGCTTCGGTAAAGGCCTTTAGACCCTTGTCAACGTAAGGCACCACCGGGTCCGGATCGAGCGTGCGAACGTGCTCGAAAACCGTGGATTCGTTGAGCGCCCAGCGGCGCGGCCGCTTCAGTTCGTCGAAGAAACGCTTGCCGATCTGAATCTGCAGCGCGCCCATCTGGCTCTTCAATGCTTCGATGTATTTGAAGAAGAGGCGGAACGAATCCGGCGTCAGATCGGCGTGCGTGCGCAAGCCATACGCGACCGTGTAGCCGCCATCCGCACGCTTGCGAAACGCGAATTCCTCGTTATTGGCGCTGCACGTGGGACCGCCTTCGAGCGGTTCGGTGCGCAGCACGGATGCACGCGTGAGCAACTGCGGCAGATCCACGCCGAGATTGCCGCAGAAATAGCGCGTCCATGCGCCGCCCGCCACGACGACCGCATTGCAGCGGATCGTCCCGTGCTCGGTGACGACCGCGCTCGCGCGGCCGCCGCTCGTCTCAATGCCTCGCACCGCGCAGGGCGTGAGAATGCTGACGCCTTTGCGTCGCAGCGCGTTGGCGATGGCGGGCGCGGCCTTTTGCGGTTCGGCGCGCGCATCGCCCGGCGTGAAGATGCCGCCCTTGTACGTCTGCGTCGCGCCGGGCAGCAGGCGTGCGACGTCATGCGTGTCCACTTCGCGCGTGTCGAAGGCATCGTCGCCGGCTATCTCGCGACCGCGCTTCAACCAGTCACGGTGACGTTCGAGCACGGCATCATCGTTCGATACGTACAGGATGCCGCACGGGTTGAAGCCCGTGTCGATGCCAAGCGTTCTGTCGAGCGTGCGCCAGATCTTGAGGCTTTCGATGCTGAGCAGAAGTTCGCGGGGATCGCGCCTCGTCACACGCACCCAGCCCCAGTTGCGGCTCGACTGCTCGCCCGCGATGTGCCCCTTCTCGCAAAGCGCGACGGACAGCCCTTTTTCGTGGAGCGAAAGCGCCGTTGATACGCCGATGATGCCGCCGCCGATCACAACGACATCGGCGCGTTCGGGCAGCGTGATATCGTCGGCGACGGTGTCGACTTTAGGACCCATGGTTTCTTGTGTCGAAGTGAGAGTTACGGACGACGCTCGGCCACGGCCGCCGCCTGCGATTGCAGCGCTTCCTCGGCGCGCACGTTGCGCGCGGCGCGCGATGCCTTTTGCTGGCGCGTTGCGGGATTGATGAAGCGATTGGTCCAGCGGTCCAGATGATTGATTGCGTGCGTGAGCGGCACGGTGATGAGCAGATACACGGCGCCTGCCGCGACGAGCGGCGACAGGTTGGCCGTATTGACCGCCGCGTTTTGCCCGATAGTGAACAGATCGCGCTGCGAAGTGAGCAGCCCGAGGAAGTACACGAGGCTCGAGTCCTTGACGATGGAGATGAACTGATTGGCAAGCGCGGGCAGAATGCGCCGCACGCCCTGCGGCACGATCACATGACGCATGCCGCTCCAGTACGTCATGCCGAGCGCCTGGCACGCCGACATCTGTCCGCGTCCGACGCTCTGAATGCCGGAGCGGAAAATCTCCGCGATATACGCCGAGGACACCAGCGCCAGCGCAACGATCGCAAGCGGATACGGATTCGGCCCGAACAGCGAGAGTCCGACGGGCGCCAGCCCTTGCCCGACCACGAGGATGACCAGCGCGGCGGGCAGCCCGCGAAAGACATCCACGAAGACGCGCACGGGCCACGTCAGCCAGCGCGTATGTGATACGGCGCAGAGCGCTAGCGCCATGCCTGCCACGATGCCGAGCGCAGTCGAGATTACCGACAGGATCAGCGTGTTGACGAGACCCGTGCCGATCAGCGTCGGCAGCGACTCGACGAGCAGCGGCCAATCCAGGAAGTTCTGCAGAAATGCATTCATGAGGACTCTCTCCATGCGCTTAACGCTTCGCGAAGAAGCAACGATGGCGGACGGTTACTTCATGGCATACGGCGGCATCGGGTCAGGCTTCGGATAGCCGGGATTGAACTGCTGATATAGCTTGAGCCATGTGCCGTCCGCCACCAGTTCGCCGATGGCCTTGTTGACCGCCGCTTCGAGCTTCACGTTGCCCTTGCGGATAGGGAAACCGGCGGGGAGATTCGAAGCCGAGATATCGAGCTTGTCGGCCAACTTCAGGTCCGGATACTTCCCTTGCAGGCCTTCAAGCAAGGTTTTGTCGATGAAGTAGCCGGCGATATACTTGTTGCGCAGCGCAAGAAAGCCCGCGTTGATATTCGGAAAGCGGACGATCTGCGCGCCCGGCAGATAGCTCTGCGAATACGTGTCTTCGATCGTCCCCTGCACCACCCCGATGCGCTTGTCCTTCACCGATGCCACGTCCGCGCCGATCGTGCTGTCCGGCAGCGTGCCGACGCTCAGAAGACCCGTCAGATAGCCTTCCGAGAAATCGACCATCTTGAGGCGCTCCTTGGTGATCGAGATCGAGCCCGCAGCTAGATCGACCTGCTGATTCGCCACGCTCGGTAAGAGACCCGCGAAGTCCTGCGCGCGGAAATCGGCCGTGAGCCCCAGCTTCGCGGCGATGGCGCGCACCAGTTCCACGTCGAAGCCCGTCATCTTGCCGTTGTCGATGTACGAGTACGGCTTGTTGTTCGCATCGACACCCGCGACGATCTTGCCCGGCGTCAATGTGCCGACATCATCGGCGGCGTGGGCGGCAGTCGTCGCGCCGACCAGGAACGATGCGGCCAGGGCGAAGTGGCGTGCGAGGCGAAGTAATCGCATGGTGAGGCTCCCTTGGATTGGACAGCGGTTGGTTCAATGCAGGATGCGCGAGAGGAAGTCTCGCGCGCGTTCGGAGCGCGGGCGCTCGAAGAAGGCTTCGCGCGTATCGTCTTCCACGATGACGCCGCGGTCCATGAACAACACGCGGTCGGCCACGCGTTTCGCGAAGCCCATCTCGTGCGTGACGCACAGCATGGTCATGCCGTCCTGCGCGAGCGTGGTCATCACATCGAGCACTTCGTTCACCATCTCGGGATCGAGCGCGGAAGTGGGCTCGTCGAACAGCATGGCGACGGGGTCCATCGAAAGCGCTCGCGCGATCGCCACGCGCTGCTGCTGGCCGCCCGACAATTGCGCCGGATATTTGTCCTCGTGACCGGTCAGGCCCACGCGGCGCAACAGCGAGCGTGCGCGCTCAGCGGCTTCGTCGCGGGCGCGGCCGAGCACGTTCATCTGCGCGAGCATCAGGTTGCGCTGCACCGAAAGATGAGGAAAGAGTTCGAAATGCTGAAACACCATGCCGACGCGCGCCCGTAGCCGCGATAAATTCGCGCGCTCCGCCGTCACGTCGATTCCGTCCACGACGATCTGGCCGCTCTGCACCGTTTCCAGCCCGTTCACGGACTTGATGAGCGTGGACTTGCCGGAGCCGGACGGTCCGCAAATCACGACCACTTCACCGCGCGCAACGTTCGCCGTGCAGTCGTTCAATACGCGATTGCCGCCATACCATTTCGAAACCTTGCTCAACTCGATCATTGGGAATCCTTTAGATACCTCGGCATCCTTATTGATTCGGTTTGTCTTCGCTTCAAGAAAGCGCTGCTCGCACGCGGCCGTGCCACATATCGCCGATCCGGTACAGCGCACTGCCGACGGGCACCGCGAACGTGCTGGCCATTCCCGCACCTGCGAGAGGAAAACCGCCCTCGCCGAACGCACCGACATCCTGCTCGACGCCGACCATATGTTTGCCGATGCGATGCCCGAGATAGCTCATCAGCGCGACGCCATTGCCGTTGCAGCCGAGCGCATAGTGCACGCCGTCGTGCTGGCCGATGTGCGCGAGCCTGTCCCCGGTCATCGCGACGAAGCCCTTCCACGCATGCGTGACGCGTACATCACGCAGCGCTGGCCACAATTGCACGAGCTTCGCGTACAGCCGACGCGCGGCCTCGCGTTCGTCGATCTCGCGGATGGCGGGCCGCGACCCGAAGATCATGCGCGTGCCGTCCGGCGACGGGCGCGTGTAGAAGAGATTGCGCTTCGAATCGCTGATCATGCGGCGGCCCGGATTGAGCACGTTCATGAGACCTTCGGGCAGCGGCTCGGTGGCGATCTGATAACTCGCGACCGGCAACACGCGGCGCGAAAAGAACGGCAGCAGCGGACCGGTATAGCCGTTGGTGGCTACCAGGACCTGCCGCGCATCGAACGCGCCGCGCGCGGTGTGCACGCGAAAGCGTGCATTTCCCGTGCGTTCGATCCGCTGCACCGCTGCGTGCGAGTGCAGCGTCGCGCCGCGCCGACGTGCGAGACCGCGCAGCGCTCGATGATATTTGGCGGTATGCAGCCCGCCGTATTCGTCGACGAGAATACCGCCGTAGTAATAGTCGGAACCGATGACGCCGCGCTGCGCATCGCGCTCGATCACATGCACCGTGACGCAGGTCTTGTCGCGCAACAACTGGCCTTGGCGACGCAGGACGTGGAAATGCGCGGGCGTATAGGCGCCGAAGAAGCGGCCGGTGATACTTAGGTCTGCGTCGAGCGATTCGTCGGCGATGATGCCTTTGAGATAGTCGAAGCTGGCCATCGACTCCTGCATCAGACGCGTGAGACGTTCGGCGGACGCGCCGCGAATGGCGTTGGTCAGCGCGAGCTTCTGGCCGCTAGAAACCATGCCCCCGCTGCGCGTGCTGCCGCCCGCGCCGATCTCGGCGGCATCCAGCACCGCGACGCGCGCGCCATGCTTCGCGGCCTCCGCCGCCGCCGATAGCCCGCAATATCCGCTGCCGACAATCGCCAGGTCCACGTTCGCCGGCAATGGCTCGGGCGCGGCCTCGGGCGGTGCCGCATCCCACCAGTACGGGGTGCAGCGGAAGGTTTCGTGAAACAGCAACGCATCGGGACGCATGGACTCAACCCTGTTCGCTTGATTCGAGCCCAGTGTCGTCCTCGCAAATCATCCGGTCAAATAGCGCCAAAAACGGCTTCCATTCATTTCTGATATGGCAAGCTGACGGCTTCGGCCGGTGTCTCCACGGCCCACGCCCGGGGAAAGCGATGAATCTCAGGCAGGTCGAGGCGTTTCGGCTGGTCATGCTACGCGGTTCGATGACGGCCGCCGCCGAAGAACTCGGCACATCGCAACCGAGCATCAGCCGGTTGATCGCGGAACTGGAAGCCACGACGGGATTGACGCTGTTCGTGCGCAATGGCGGACGCATTCACGCCACCGATGCAGGCAGCGCGTTCTATCGCGAGGTGGATCGCAGCTTCGTCGGCCTCGAGAAGCTGCAGCATTCGGCGCGCGAGATTCTCGAGCTCGGCAGTGGACGGCTACGCGTCGTGGCGGCGCCGGTGCTCGCACTGTCATTTCTGCCGGCCGTGATCGCGCGCTTCGGGGACGCCCATCCGCGCGTCGCGGTATCGCTCGAAATGCGCAGCGAGAGCACTATCCAGCGTTGGGTGTCGTCGGGACACTGCGACGTGGGCTTCGCGACCACCACACCAGATGCGTTCGGCGTGACGAGCGTGGAACTCTATGAGCTGGCCGGGCTATGCGCGTTGCCCGCGCGCCATGCGCTTGCTGCGCGCACTCAGATTCGCGCGGCCGACTTGCGTGGCGAGCGGCTCATCCTGCCCTCCTATGCTGACGATACGCGCGCCGCGCTCGACCGCGCGCTGCGTCCGGCGGGGGTGGACCAGGTGCCTGCCATCGAGACGCCGTATGGCGCGACCATCTGCGCGCTCGTGACGCGCGGCGCGGGCGTGGGCATCGTCAATCCGCTCGCGACGGTGGGTACCGATCCGGCGCGCATCGTGTTCCGGCCGTTCGCGCCGGAGATATGGTTTCGCGGCTTCACCCTTTATCCGCAGACGCCGCGAGGCAGTCCGGTGGCCGGCGAATTTCTCGAACTCGTCCATGAAGAGATGGCCGCGTTTAAGCCGGGCGCGCATACGGTGAGATAAGTCAGTCGTTTTCGCCGGTTGCGTAGGCCACACATGAGGAGCACTCTTCAAAGCTGGGTCGTATTACAAAAACACGGCGACACCTATCTCCGCACCCTTCTCGTTCGGGGAGCGCGAGCGGTGATGCGCTTCGTCGGGCGGCGAGATGACCGGCACAATCTTGCTCATAGGCGGGAGTCCATGTATGCATATAAAGCTGCAACCTATCCTGTCAAATAACAGGTTTTGGTAGCAATATCGATGCTGCCAGGCTATGGATCGAGGCTAAATACGGTGCGTCACCGGAGCTGCTTCGCCCCGGTCCACTCAGTTTTGGTTAGGAAAGGCTGGAACGTCCGAGGCAATCATGCTGCCGAATTGATGACAGGCAGCGTCGCGAAGTATGCCTCATCCGGCGTCTGATCCGCCAGGCTCGAATGTGGCCGTTTCCGGTTGTACAGCTGGATGTAGTCGCCGATGGAGCGCCGGGCAAGGCTGACCGACTGCAAGCGGCTCGGCAACTCACCTTGATTTATATGAACGCCCCCGATGCGCCAGGGTTTCTTGTGCTTTTGCAAATGGTTAATTCAGCCCGCATCGACGCGCGCATCTTCGTGGCCATGTCGGAGACATGAAGCAGATAAACGGCAGAAGGCGCAAAACTCCGCGGTTGACGACGTATCAGGTCGGCTTCGAGCGACCTTCAGTTGTCTAGCTGCCGTTATTTGCAAATTGCGCCTGCCATCAGGACGGTCGTTCCGGCGATCAGCACGTCCGGTTCGGCTTCGTGCGCGCATCGGGCGCCACGCAGCGGCTGCCGCGCCCAGTGGAGCTGAATCGGCCGCTTGATCCGACCCATGATCCGGGGGCTGCCAGCACGCTCACCCTCGATGAGACGGTATCCGCCATTGCACGTTCAGCAGATGGTCGCGCATGCGCGCAGCGGCGGTCGCGCCGTCGCGCTCGATCATCGCTTTCACGACAGCCTGATGCTGCTCCGCGAAATGCCGCCGCGTTTCCTGATCAGCGGTTTTTTCGCGCGCGGTCGGCTTCATGCGCATGCCGTTCACGACCTCCATCAGCGCGATGATCGCCGGATTGCGCGTGGCCTGTGCAATGAGCAAATGAAAGCGATGATCCCACTGCTGCCACTCGTCGTCGTCCTTGGCCATGGCGTTGCGCCGTGCGCATTTCTCCAGCTCCGCGAGATCGTCCGGGCTCGCCTTGCTCGTCGCCAGCTCCACGAACGCCGGTTCGAGCACGAGCCGCATCTCCGCGATGTCCGCCGGGCTCGACCCCGCGCGCAGACTGCTGAACGACGCCGAAAACTTCAGCGGACGCGCGCCTAAATACGTGCCGCGCCCGACACCGCGCCAGACTCGCCCCGCCGCTTCCAGCGATGCCAGCGCCCCGCGCAGATCGCGCCGGCTCACGCCGAGCGCCTCGGCGAGGCTGCGCTCCGACGGCAACGCATCGCCATCCTTCAGATTGTGTTGCGCGACATAGTCGAGCAGGCTCTCAAGCGTGGGATTTTCCATGGTCTGCTACATTGAACCAATAAACATTGGTTCAATGTAGCAGATTGCCGGCGGCACCGCGATGGATTGCTTTACTTTTTCTGTTCGCATACCCTACGCGAACAGCTTTCGATTTCACACGAAGTCGTAGGCATCGATGCAGTCTGGACCAATAACCAATGGTTCGAGATAGGGACAACAGTAATGAGTTTCACGACACGACCCGAACTGATCGGCACTTTCGGCATGGTGGCGTCGACGCACTGGCTAGCCAGCGCGTCCGCGATGGCGGTCCTCGAAAAAGGCGGCAACGCGTTCGACGCGGCCGCGGCCGCCGGCTTCGTGCTGCAGATCGTCGAGCCACATCTGAACGGGCCCGGTGGCGAGTTGCCCGCCGTGTTTTACAGCGCGAAGGACGACCGCGTGCGCGTGCTGTGCGGCCAGGGCGTGACGCCCGCTGCCATGACCATCGATCGCATGAAGGACCTGGGCCTCACGGTGATGCCAGGCACCGGTTTGTTGCCCGCCGTCGTGCCGGGCGCATTCGGCGGCTGGATGACTTTGCTGCGCGACTACGGGCAGTTGCCGCTGGAAGACGTGCTGAGCTATGCCATCGGCTATGCGGAGCACGGCTATCCCGTGCTGCCGCGCATGGCGTCGTCGATTCTCGCGATTCAGGATTTCTTCAAGCGCGAATGGCGCACGTCCGCCGAGCAATGGCTGCGCGACGGCGAAGCGCCGCGTCCCAATCATCTTTTCGCAAATCCGGCCATTGCGGAAACCTACAAGCGCATTCTGCGCGAGGCGAAAACGCGCGGCGACCGCGCGGAGCAGTGCGAACGCGCGCGCCTTGCCTTCTACCGCGGTTTCGTCGCGGACGCGATCGATCAGTACTTTCGCTCGACGGACGTGCTGGATACATCGGGCCAGCGCAATCGCGGCCTGCTGGATGCATCGGATCTCGCGAGCTGGGAAGCGACGTACGAAGACGCCGTCTCGTACGAATACGAAGGCTTCATGGTCCACAAGACGGGACCTTGGGGCCAGGGTCCGATGTTTCTGCAGCAGCTCGCCTTGCTGAAGGGCTTCGATCTCGCGAGCATGGGCCCGCTGGGGCCCGACTTCGTCCACACGGTCATTGAATGCGCGAAGCTCGCGTTCGCCGACCGGGACGTCTTCTACGGCGACCCGAATTTCTCCGACGTGCCGATGGACACGCTTCTGAGCGACGCCTACAACGACGCGCGCCGCCAGCAGATCGACCCGCGTCGCGCATCATTCGAGTTCCGTCCGGGCAATCTGCTCGACAGCGCGGCGCGCGCCGCAAAAATCCTGGCCAACGCGGGCCGCCAGCAACCCGGCGGTTTCGGTCAGGGCGAACCCACTTTCGCGCCACTGCCCGAGTTGCGGGGCGACACGGTACATCTCGATGTCGTCGACCGCTGGGGCAACATGGTATCGGCAACGCCGTCGGGCGGCTGGTTGCAGGCATCGCCTGCGGTGCCCGGACTGGGCTTCAATGTGACGACGCGCGGCCAGATGTTCTGGATGGAAGAAGGACTGCCCTCGTCGCTCGGGCCGGGACGCCGTCCGCGCACGACGCTCTCGCCGACGCTCGTCACGCGCGACGGCAAGCCGTATGCCGCGCTCGGCACACCGGGCGGCGATCAGCAGGATCAATGGTCGCTGCAACTGCTGTTACGGCACGTGCACTTCGGCCTGAACCTGCAAGCCGCCGTGGATTCGCCCTCATTCCAGACCACACACTTCCCCGGCTCGTTCTATCCGCGCGACATTCAGCTCGGCAAGATGTCGGCGGAAGGCACCTTTGCGCAAGCTACGCTCGATGAACTGCGCGCGCGCGGCCACGAACTCACGGTCGCCGAACCCTGGTCGCTCGGGCGCGTGTGCGCCGTGGGGATCCGTCATGGCCTGATGCGCGGAGCCGCCACGCCGCGGCAGATGCAGGCTTACGCCATCGGGCGCTGACGCAGCATCCATCGGAGAACATCGATCATGTCCGCTGTCGCCGCCCGCCTCGAACGGCTGCCGCTATCCGGCTTTCATCGCAAGCTGCTGATCATCGGGGGACTCGGCTATATGTTCGACGGCCTCGATTCGTCGTCGCTCGCCTTCCTGCTTCCGGTCGTCAGCAAGCTGTGGAGCCTGACGAGCGCGCAGACCGGGCTCGTCGCGAGCAGCACGTATATCGGCTATTTCTTCGGCGCGTTCCTGTCGGGCGTGCTCGCGGACATCATCGGCCGGCGCCGCATCATGATGAGCGCGCTCGCGATCTATTGCGTCGCGTCGCTTGCGAGCGCCACCGCCAACGACTGGCACACGTTCTTTGTGTTGCGCATCGTCGCGGGTTTCGGTTCAGGTGCCGAAACCGTCGTGATCGCGCCGTTTCTCGCCGAATTCGTGCCGCGCCGTTATCGCGGCATGTTTTGCGGCGCGTTGGTGGGCTTCATGTCGTTCGGATATCTGAGCTCGTCGATTCTCGGCTATACCGTCGTGCGCAATTTTCCGGACGGCTGGCGCTATCTCGCGGTCATTACAGCCCTGCCCGTCGTCATGCTCCTGTGGTGGCGGCGCACGCTGCCCGAATCGCCGCGCTGGATGGAAAGCCAGGGCCGCGTCGCCGAGGCCGGCAGCATCGTCGACGACATCGAGGCGTGGTATGCGCAACGCGGCATCGCGCTCGCACCGCTGTTTGTCGTGGGCGCGATTCCGGCCGCCGCAAAGGGCAGCGGAAGCGCCTGGCAAAACGTGAAGACGCTGTGGTCCAAGCGCCTCGCGGGCACGACAGCCGTGAGCTGGCTGATGTGGTTCGCCGTCGCCTTCGCGTACTACTCGTTCTTCTCATGGATCCCGAGCCTGCTCGTCAAGGAAGGGCTCACGATCACGAAGAGCTTCGGCTTCTCCATTGCCATCTACGGCGCGCAGATTCCGGGCTATTTCTCGGCGGCGTGGCTCAACGAGAAGATCGGGCGCAAGGGCGTGGTGGCCTCGTACATGACGCTCGGCGGCATCGCGGCGATCATGCTGTCGCTGTCGCATACCGGCATGCAGATCATGGCGGCGGGCATCTGCCTGTCGTTCTTCATGAACGGCGCATTCGCGGGCGTCTACGCGTACACGCCGGAAATTTTCCCGACCGCGGTGCGCACGACAGGCACGGGATCGTCGTCCTCGTTCGGGCGCATCGGCTCGGTGAGCGCTCCGATTCTCGTCGGCATCGTGTATCCGTCGTTCGGCTTCTTCGGTGTTTTCGCGATGACGACCGCCGTGCTGCTTGCGGGCGCGTGCGTCGTGTTCTTCCTCGGCATCGAGACGCGCAATCGCTCGCTCGAAGACATCGAAATCAACGGCGCGATCGAGGACGATGCGCGCGACCGTCTTGCCTCCACCAATCTGCGCGGCTGAGCGCCTACACCGATAACGACATCATGCGGGACACAGAAGCAGATACGACGCGCCCACTGACACTGAACGACCTGCAACGGCTCGCACGCGCGATGCGCGAGCCCACCCAGCCCGCGACGCTCTTCGACGCGCTCGCCGCAGTCGCCGCCGAGACGATCGGCTTCCGGCTTTTCACCATCATGGCTTACGACGCGCGCAATCACGAGGTGGAGCGCGTCTTCACCAACATGCCCGAGGTCTATCCGGCCGGGGGCCGCAAGAAGAAGCGCGGCACCGCGTGGGCGACGCAAATCCTCCATGATTTGCGGCCGTTCCGCGGCGAGACCGCACACGACATCCGCCGCGCGTTCGACGACCACATGACAATGGCGAACATGGGCCTGGGCTCGATCCTCAACATCCCGATCGCCTATGACGGCGAATGCATCGGCACGATGAATCTCACGCACGTCGAGCACTGGTACAAGCGCGAGCACGAAGACACGGGCGTGCTGCTCGGCTCGTTTCTCGCGCCCGCGCTCGTCTCCCGCATGCCAATATACGCCGACGAGGCACCGCGCCCATGAATCGCGCCTCTCCTGAAACCGGGCGCTGGCTGATGGTGTTCGCGCTCGGCTATCTCGCACTGCTCGTCGACGGCGCCGACGTCATGATGTACGGCCTCACGCTCACGCGCATCAAAAGCGAATTCGGCCTCACCAACGTCGAGGCCGGCGCCCTGGGTAGCCTCACGCTCGTCGGGATGGCGGTGGGCGGCAGTCTCGGCGGATGGGCGAGCGATGCGCTCGGGCGCGTGCGAGTGGTGGTGTGGGCGCTCGCGCTCTTCTCGCTCGGCGCGGGCCTGCTCGGACTCACGCATACGTTCGCGCAGTTCGCCCTCGTGCGCTTCATCAGTTCGCTCGGAATCGGCTGCATGGTCCTCGTGAGCACGCTCGTCGCCGAATACGTACCGACCGAGCGGCGCTCGCTGATTCTCGGTATGTTGCAGACGGGCGTATCGGCGGGCTATATCGTCGTGATCTCGCTCGCCAACTGGATCTTGCCGCTCTACGGCTGGCGCATGCTCTTTTACGTCGCGACGATTCCCGTCGTGCTGGCGCTGGCGATTCACTTGTTCGTGCCCGAACCGCCCGGCTGGCGCGCAAGCGTGGCGATGCGGCAAAGCGCCCCGCGCGTGCGTCGCGCATGGCGCGAAAACCGCTATTACCTGATCTTCTCGGATCGCGAGGCACGCAAGATGTTCATTCTGTGGGCGCTCGCCTCCGTGTTTGCGCTTTCGGGCTTCTACGGGCTGAACAACTGGCTGCCGACCTATCTGGAGAAAGAACTGCACGTGCGCTTCGGCTCGATGGCGGGCTATATGATCGGCACGTACGTCGTCGCATTCGTGGGCAAGATCGTCGCGGGCTGGGTCGGCGATCTGTGGAGCCGGCGCGGCGTGTATGTGCTCGGCTGCATTGGCGCGGCCTTGTTTCTGCCGGTCATCGTCTTTCTTCACACACGCGAGAATATCGTCTGGCTAATGCTGTTTTTCGGCTTTCTCTACGGCGTGCCACTGGGAACGATGGGTGCGTTCATGTCCGAGAGCTTCGCCACGCGCATTCGCGGCACGGCCGTCGGCGGTTCATATAACGTGGGTCGCTTCTGCTCCGGTGCGGCGCCGGTCGTGATCGGCTATATCGCCACGCAATTTTCGTTCGGTGTGAGCTTTCTGCTGGTCAGCGCAGTGTTCTTCCTGAGCGGCATCTGCGCGTTTTTCATTCCCGACCGCCTCTATGACACGAGCGCACCGGAACCGGGAGATCCCGGCCCAGCGACGCCCGCGCGCAACGCGAATTCCGATCAAGGCGCAGCGCAAGCGTTGACGCCGCGTTGATGTTCCCGTTTCGGGCATGCGATACCGGAACGTCGTGAAGCCGTCGCCTGGCCGAGCGCCTTCGCTCATTGCGCATGGAAATTTCGGCGGCGTCCTGGGAACAGAATACAAGCGACTCACTACTTGCGCGCGGGACTCTTCGAGACGGCATGAGGCTGCCATCGGCTGGCACCTTCCTTGCATAGGCGTCCATTGCGGGCAACGGTACCCGCTTGAAACTATGGAGAAGCGCCATGCAGATCCTTATCCTGGACGACGATCAAGATTTCGCGAACGGGCTCGCGGCACTTATCGCACGGATGGGCCATGGCGTAGCGATCGCACACAACTGCGCCGCAGCTCGCACGTTCGCTCATGATCGCGACTTCGACGTCATTCTTGCCGATGTTGACCTTCCGGACGGTGATGGAAGACACGTTTGCGACGGGTTGAGGGCCGAGGGCGCTTCGCAGGGAGCGTACATGATTGCCGTGACGGGCAAGACCGATCTCGGCGATGACGACTTTCCCTCGTTCGATGGTTATGTACGCAAGCCGGTCACCTACGACTTGCTCGAGCGCGTGCTCGAGGAATGGCGGCTTGCTGCCGGCCTTGACCGCGTGACGACCGCCCCTGAACCCTCCAAAGTCGTCGAAGCGCGATAGCGCGCGCTCCGCAAATCGCAACGGGCTTCGCAGCGGCAACAACCGGGGATAGAAGCATTTGCTTGCGATCAGGCCCGGCGCTGCCGGGCATGAGATAGCAACGCGCCGAGAACCCTCTACGCGCAGCAACAGGGATGGTTCTAGTTCTCGCGCCCCTCTCTAGTCTGGTGTGCACTGCCGGATTGCGAAGAGCCGAGATCTGCCAGGACGTCCGGTCGACCGAATAGGTCTTGTCATTAGTTTCATATTTCGACTATTATCGAATCATGGAAACGAATGAAACCATTGCCGCGCTGGCGGCGCTCGCGCATGAGTCGCGGCTCGCAGTCTTTCGCGCCCTGGTACAGGCGGGCCCCGAAGGCATGCCCGCAGGCCAGATCGCCACGCTGCTGGATGTCGCGCCGTCGTCGCTGTCCTTCCACCTGAAGGAACTGTCTCGCGCGCAGCTCGTCACCAGCCGTCAGGAAGGCCGGTTCATCTACTACTGCGCCAACTTCGAAACGATGAACGGCCTGCTGGCCTATCTCACCGAGAACTGCTGTGGCGGCAACCCCTGTTCGCCAGCATCGGCATGTTCTCCCTCTCGGGAGAAGCAGTCATGAAGCGCTTTCATGTGCACGTCGCCGTCACCGATCTCACAGCGAGCATCCGTTTCTACTCGGCGTTGTTCGCGGCTGAACCGACGGTCATCAAGAGCGATTACGCGAAGTGGATGCTCGACGACCCGCGCGTCAATTTCGCGATCTCGCAACGCGAAGCCACGCCGGGCGTTGACCATCTGGGCGTGCAGGTCGAAAACGAGGCCGAACTGGCCGAGATGCACGATCGACTCCAAGGCGCCGCGTTGCCGGTCGACACCCAGACGGATACCGTCTGCTGCTATGCCAACTCGAACAAGTACTGGACCGTCGATCCGCAAGGCATCGCATGGGAGTCGTATCACACGCTGAACGACATTCCGGTATTCGGCGAGTCACGCAATTCGCCGAAAGGTGCACCTGCTTCTGAAGTCGCAGCGTGCTGCGCTCCGACGTCGGGCAAGTCGGTCGGTGTTCCGGTCAAATCCTCGTCATGCTGCTGAGTCCGACGCGCAATTCAATGACGAGCGTATGACAACCAACGTATCGATCCTGTGCACGCACAACTCGGCGCGCAGCGTGCTCGGCGATGCCATGCTGAATCACTACTGCGACAGCGCCGCCGCCGAAGCATGTGCGTTCTGGCCGGGTAGTCCGGTCAGGGTGCATCGGGGCGATGCCGACGGGTCGAACGCACCGGGCGGCGATGACGTCAAGCGTCAGGCGTTCGAGCTGACCCGCCAGGCGATCGGCTATCGCATGCTGCAGTTGCTTGAACTTCCCCTGGACCGTCTGGGCGATGCCGAGCTTCAGCAGGCGCTCAATGACATCCTGCAAAGCTGAACCCATCTCCATCGAGTCGTCTCATGAACACGCCCAACGTCGCCGCTTCGCGCAGGACCGCATCGAAGCCAGCCATCAGCTTCTTCGAGCGGTACCTGACCGTCTGGGTCGCACTGTGCATTCTCGCAGGCATCCTGCTCGGCCAGGTCATGCCCGGCGTCTTTCAGGCAATTGGCCGGATGGAGTACGCGCAGGTCAACCTCCCGGTCGGGCTGCTGATCTGGGTGATGATCATCCCCATGCTGGTCAAGGTCGATTTCGGTTCGCTGCATGAAGTGCGTCAGCACATCCGGGGCATCGGCGTCACGCTCTTCGTGAACTGGCTGGTCAAGCCTTTTACGATGGCGTTCCTCGCCTGGCTGTTCATCAAGCACCTGTTGGCGCCGATGCTGCCCGCAGCGCAGCTCGACAGCTATGTGGCCGGCCTCATCCTGCTGGCGGCCGCGCCCTGTACGGCAATGGTGTTCGTGTGGAGTCGTCTCACCGGCGGCGACCCGCTCTTCACGCTCTCGCAGGTCGCGCTCAACGACAGCATCATGGTGGTCGCGTTTGCGCCGCTCGTGGGCCTGCTGCTCGGCATTTCCGCGATTACGGTGCCCTGGGCGACGCTGCTCACCTCGGTCGCGCTCTACATCGTCATTCCGGTGATTCTCGCGCAGATCCTGCGCAAAGCGCTGCTCGTCCAGGGAGAAGCCGCGTTTGACGCAGCAATGGCGAAGATCGGTCCCTGGTCGATCACGGCGCTGCTCGCGACGCTGGTGCTGCTGTTCGCTTTCCAGGGCGAAGCCATCCTGAAGCAGCCACTCGTCATCGTGCTGCTCGCCGTGCCGATCCTGATCCAGGTGTTCTTCAATTCGGCGCTCGCGTACTGGCTTAATCGCGCGGTCGGCGAGAAGCACAACATTGCCTGCCCGTCTGCCCTGATCGGCGCGTCGAACTTCTTCGAACTGGCCGTTGCCACGGCAATCGGCCTGTTCGGGTTCAACTCCGGCGCTGCGCTCGCGACCGTCGTGGGCGTGCTGATCGAGGTGCCGGTCATGCTGCTCGTCGTACGCATCGTCAATCGTTCGAAGAACTGGTACGAGTCCGCCTGAAGGCTTTGGAAACGAGCACATGAACGACGTCATCATCTATCACAACCCTGGGTTCGGAGCCCCGCGTGACACGCTCGCGGTGATTCACCGCGCGAACAACGAACCCACGACCATCATACATGCGGAGGGAAAACGTGTCTGATCTTGCGACCGAACTGCCGCAGGTTGACCCGGCGCTGTTCCGCGTTCCGGACATCGACCGCCTGCAGGCCGCGAAGGCTTCGCCGCACCCCCCGCGCATCCTGCTGCTCTATGGCTCGCTACGCGAACGCTCCTTCAGCCGACTGCTCAGCGAAGAAGCCGCGCGCCTCCTTGCGGCGATGGGCGCCGATGTGCGGACGTTCAATCCGAGCGGCCTGCCGCTGCCGGACGATGCGCCGGACACTCATCCCAAGGTGGCCGAGCTGCGGGACCTGGTGCTGTGGTCGGAAGGCATGGTCTGGTGCTCGCCGGAGCGCCACGGTGCGATGACCGGCATCATGAAATCGCAGATCGACTGGATTCCGCTTTCGCTCGGCGCGGTCCGGCCGACGCAGGGCAAGACGCTCGCGGTGATGCAGGTGAGCGGCGGCTCGCAGTCGTTCAACGCGGTCAACCAGATGCGCGTGCTCGGGCGCTGGATGCGCATGCTGACGATCCCCAACCAGTCGTCGGTGGCCAAGGCGTTCATGGAGTTCGATGAAACCGGCCGCATGAAACCCTCGGCCTACTTCGATCGAGTCGTGGATGTAATGGAAGAGTTGGTGAAGTTTACGCTGCTCACCCGGGATATTGGTCCGTATCTGGTCGACCGTTATAGCGAACGAAAGGAAAGCGCCGCTGAACTGATGAAGCGGGTGAACCAGTCGAGCATCTGATCAGTGTCGCCCGCCGCTCCTGATCGTCGTAGTTCACAGTGAAGAAGCTGCAAGTCGAACTTGCACGCGATGCCGGCGAGCCTGCTTGCCGTGTTCAGCAGCGTCTGCACGTCGCCGCGATCTTGAAGCACCTGGGGGTGGACCCGGCGCTTCTCCACGTCCCCGACATCGACCGCCTTCAGGCTGCGAAACGCATCGCCTTATCCTCCGCGCATCCTGTAATTCGACACTGGTTGCGACCGACAAATCAGCGAAAAGAGGCCAGAACAAAGGTCTGTTCGTGACGCCAGCGCAAGCACGTGATCGATAGAATTTCGTCCTATATCGACGTTACGCACTGTCACGCATCCGATATCTGTCGGATCGCTCTCTCACATCGGATTTCCGGTTCATCCAGCATGACACGGCTCGCACGGCACTACGTCCCAGAACAACCGCAGCACGTTATCTTGCAGGGGTTCACGGGCCCCGCCTTCCTGGACGAAGGAGACTATCTGTACTTCCTCGCCTGCCTGGCAGACGCAGCGCGCGTCGCCGATCTGGCCGTCCACGCGTGGGTACTCATGCCCGAGGCGGTACAGTTCCTTGTCACCCCTTCGTATGAGTCGAGCGTGGCCATTACGTTGCAGGCCGTCGGCCGTCGGTATGTCGAGACTTTCAATCGCCGCCATGGACGCCGCGGTGCGGTATGGCGTGGCGGGTACCGAGCCGCAGTGATTGAGCCCGACCGGTACTTCCTGCTCGCAAGCCAGATCATCGATCAGGCGCCGGTGCGCAACCGCCTTGTAGCCGACCCGGGAAGCTACCGGTGGTCGAGCTACGCGCACCATATCGGGCTGCGTGTCGATAGCTTTATCAAGGACCATCCACTTTACGGGGCGCTCGGCAATACGCCGCTCGAGCGCTACCGGGCATACCGCGATCTGGGCGCACATCCTGCTGACGAACGCGAGGTCGATAACCTGATGCAGTCGACCCTCGAGGGCTGGGTGCTCGGCAGCGCCGCGTATTGCGAGTGGGCTGCGCAGACAGCCAACCGGCGTTTAATGCCGCTGCTGCTGCGCGACCGGCCGCAGAAGGAACGTCAGCGTACTTAGGCTGCTCATCGCTCGCTTCGAGCTATTCGACGCGACGCCGCGTTGAAATAGCCGAGGCTGTGGAAATGACCAGATCGGCGAAGCGCCTTTCGTCGCGGTCGGCATGCCACCGCGATCTCGCCACCGCGATATTCACCGCGCCGATCCCTCGCCCGTGCGCATTGGTGATGGCCGCCGCAGTTGAAATGTCGCTGACGAAGTACTCGTCTTCTGTATGGGCGTACCCCTGCCTGCGGATTTGCGCGATCCGGTCTTTGATCTTGCGTGGCTGATACACGGTCGACGACGTGTACGGCACGAGATTCGTGCGGGACAGGAGGTCGTCGATCTCCCCGTCAGGAAGCGTTGCCAGGATCGCGAGTCCCGGCGCCGTGCAGTACGCAGGCAGGCGCGAACCGGTAATCACATGGGCGTTGAACACGTTGCGGCTCACGATCCGCAGCACGAACACGATGTCCGTGTCGTCCAGCACGGTGAGATTGGTGGCCTCCTCCGTCTCCGAGCCGAGTTGCTGGAGATAAGGCGTGGCCCGGCTCACGAGCTCGTTCGATGTCAGATAGTGGTAGGTGAAGTCGAGCAGCCGGGGCGACAGTTCATACTTGCGGCTGTCCGGATCCTTGAAAAGATAACCGAGGGCGGCGAGCGTGAAGGTGAAGCGTTGCGTCGCGCTCATGTCGAAGCCGGTGAGCGACGAAATCTCCGACAGCGACAACTGACGCTTGCTGCCGTCGAAGGCGGTGAGCACTTTCATCGCCTTTTCGACGGACTGCACGTACAGGGACGATGCACTCGGATCCGCCGCCTCGGCCCGCGGCTTCGTCGCTGGACTCTTGCGTTTGCGCGGGGCTTTGGGCGCTTCGATCATCACAGGTTCGTCTTTTCGATTGTTGGCGGATTATCGCATGGCCCTAACACCCTATCGTTTGCCGATATCAGACCCGCGCTTCGCCCATTCGGTCCCATGCGTCGTCGACGCTGCGCGGCAGCAGATGCTTCCTTATACGCTCGCTGGCCGTGAGTTCGAAGCTCGCCACCGCCCGGTAATAACGCGGCAACTGGAAACTGGCGAGCCGCTCGCGCGCCCACGCGTGCAGGATTTTCCAGTCCACCGGTTCTTCCTTGAACTGCACGTTGAGCAGGATATCCTGTTCGCCGATCGGTGACGCCACGCCGATCGCAGCGCTCGCGCGAATGGCCGGATGCGCCGCGAAGATGCGCTCGATCTCCCACGCCGAAACGTTCTCGCCGCGCACGCGCATGCTGTCCGTTTGCCGGCCGATGAAGAATAAATCGCCGTCGGCGTCGCGCCGCGCGCGATCGCCCGTGTGCAAGCGGCCGCTGCGCAGGGCGGCGCTCGTCGCGTCGGGATTCTTGAGGTATGCCGGCAGGAACGTGCCTTCCACCTTGCTCGACAGCACGATCTCGCCCGCTTCGCCCTCCTTCACCGGCTGGCCGTTTTCATCGAGCAGTTCGATCTCCATCCATGGCAGCGCGCGACCGATCGACCCCGGCTTGCCCGTTGCGTTCGCAGTCGCAAAACTGGAGCATTCGGTCATGCCGTAGCACTCTCGCAAGCGCACGTTGAGCCGCTCCTGCACCGGCGCCCAGGCCGAGGCGCTTACACCCGCGCCCCACGCGACGCGCAACGTGTGCCTCTCGGGCTGGGCGTCCGGCGGCAACTGCATGAGGATATCGAGCACGCCCCCGAGATAGTGCAGTTGCGTGGCGCCCGCGCGCTCGATCTGCGGCCAGAACTGCGAGGCCGAGAAGCGCGGCACCGCGTGCAGGCTCACCGTTTCGAGAAACGGCAGCAACAGCATCTGCGCGCCGCCGATATGGCACAGCGGCTCCCACAGGAACATTCGGTCGCCTTCGCGCACATCGGCGACGCGCAGCGCGGCCTCACCCGCAATGCGCATCATCCGGTGCGTGAAGATCACGCCCTTCGGCGCGCCCGTCGTGCCTGATGTATAGATGATGCACAGCGGATCGTGCACACCGATATCCGGGCTCGTGAATGCACCACTTGATTTTCGCGTGTCGAACGCGGGCAAACGCACGCGCCGTGTGGTCCCGCAGTCGATCGTCGCAGAAGCGGCGTCGAACTCGTCCTCGATGATGAGGAGCTTCGGTTCGGCGTGCTGCACCAGATATTCGACGCCCGCGGCGCGCAACTTCGTATTCACCGGTACCCACACGAGCCCGCTCAGCACGAGTGCATAGATCAGATGCACGTGCGCCGCGCTGTTGCCGAGCATGACGGCGACGCGATCGCCCGGAGCGAGTCCCTCTTCCGCGAACCAGCACTGTAGATGCGCGACGTGCCGCGCGATGTCGTCGCAGGTAATCGCCTCATCGTCGAAGTGCGCGACGGTGCGCGCCGGGTCGCGGCGCAATCCGGCCGCGAGCAGTGGCACGCAGTCGAGTTCGTCGTCTGCGTGGCGATGAGCGAAGTATTCCGTATAGCGATGCATAGGGTTACCGATTGAGAAGCCCGTGACTCAGCGCGCGCGGCGCTTGAGCCAGGAAGAAACCGCCACGACGAGCGCGATGAGAATGACGAGCGTGGTCGACACAGCCGCGAGCGTCGGCGTGATCGCAAGCTGGATGTCGTCCCACATCTGCTTCGGCAGCGTCGAATTGATTCCGCCGCTCACGAAGATCGCGATGGTCAGATCGTCGAAGGAAACGAGGAATGCGAACAGGAACGCCGCCGTCACGCTCGCCATGAGTAGCGGCAGCACGATCGACGTGATGCGCCGCAGCGGCGACGCGCCCATCACGCGGGCTGCGTCGTCCAGCCGCCAGTCGAAGCGCTGGAAGCCGGCCGCGAGGGTGACGACCACATAAGGAATCGCGAGAACCGTATGCCCGAGCACAAGGCCGAGATTCGTGCCCGTAAGCCCGAAGCGGCCGAAGAGATACAGGAGCCCCACCGCGACGACGATGCGCGGCACGATCAGCGGCGCGACGAGCAGCGCGAACACGGGCTTGCTCACGCGGCGCGGCATGCGCGTCATCGCGAGCGTCGCGCCGAAGCCGAGCAGAAGCGACAGCAGCGCGGTGCCCAGACCGACTTCGAATGAACGGATGATGGCGCTGTGCCACACCGGCGAATCCATGAAGGTGCCGAACCATCGCGTGCTGAAGAACTTCGGCGGAAACGCGATGTAGTCGCTCTTCGTGAACGCATATGGAATCACCGAAAGCACCGGCGCGACGAGCATCGCCATGATGACGCACGTATAGAGTCCGAGCGGGCTTGCCGCGCGCGCGGTCGTGTCGGCGCGAACCTTGCGGCGCATCATCAGCGGCGCGCAGACGCGGCCCGCCGTCATCAGCAGCGCGAGCTTGAAACCCTGTGCGCGCGAGCCGCGCGAACGTTCCGTCACTTCGCCCGTCAGCGAGGTCAGGCCGACCATGCGGTCGTAGACGAAAAAGATGACGATCGAGCAGACGAGAAGCACCGTCGAGAGCGCGCCGGCGAAGCGCATGTCGAAGAGTTCGAGCACGGACGAGATCACGAGTTGCGCGATCATCGTTTCCTTCGGCGAACCGAGCAGCGCCGGCACGATGAAGAACCCGAGGCTGGAGATGAACACGAGCAGCCCCGCCGCCGCCACGCCCGGCGACGAGAGCGGCAGAAACACCGTGAAGAAGCTCGTGCTGCGTTCAGCGCCGAGCGTCTCCGCCGCCTGCGCGAGACGGTCGTCGATGCCGCGCATCACGGGAAGCATCGTCATGACGGCGAGCGGCAGCATCGAATGCACCATGCCGATGAGCACGCCGGTCAGCGACGGTATCGTGCCGCTCGTCTCGCGCACGAGCCCGAGCGAAAGCGCGATGGTCGAGAGCACGCCGGTCTTCGAAAGCAGCAGCATCCACGCGTAAGTCTTGACGAGATAGCTGGTCCAGAAAGGCAGCATGATCCAGAGGAGCCAGCGTTCGCGCACGCGCTCCGACAGCCGGCTCAGCATGTATGCGACCGGATACCCGAGCAGGATGGACAGCGCCGCCGTCAGGAACGATATCGCGAAGGTGATCCACAACACCTTGGCGTAGACGGGCGTGCGCGCGATGCGCTCGAACTGCGCGAAGCCGATATTGCCATCGGGGCCAACGAGGCCGCCTTGCAGGATTTCGCCGACCGGCACGACGAAGAACACCAGCAGGAACAAGAGCGTGGGCACGATCGGCAAAAAGCGCATGAAGCGCGCCAGCACGACGGACCGGCCGCGCCGCGCGGCCTCGTTTTCGCGGTGCGCATGAAGAGCGATGGTCATGACGGTTCCTCAGGCGTGTAGCAGCGTCGTGCGATGCGGGTCCCACGTGAGGCCGACTCGGTCGCCGACGCGCGGGCTCACGCTGCGCCCGCAGCGTACGGTCAGCTCGCTGCCGTCGCTCATCGAGAGATGCACGCGCGTGTCGCTGCCGAAGAACACGACATCCGAAATCGTGCCGTCGACAAAGCCGCTCTGCGGTTCGACGATGCGCGGCGCCTCGGGACGCAGGAGCAGCGTGTGACGCGTCGCGTGCGCGCCCGACGCGCCGGTCGGCAGAGGGATGCGGCCGCCCGCCGCGAGCAGGATCGGTTCGCCGCTGGCGCCGCGTGTCGCGTCGAGTTCGCCTTCCAGCAGATTCGAATGGCCGATGAAGCCCGCCGCGAAGCGAGTGGCCGGACGATCGTAGAGATCCGCAGGCGTGCCCACCTGTTCGATGCGCGCCTGGTTCATGAGACAGATGCGATCGGAGAGCGTGAGCGCTTCGTCCTGATCGTGCGTCACGTAGACGAAAGTCGCGCCGAGTTCCTTGTGCAGGCTTCGAATTTCGGCCTGCATGTGTTCGCGCAGCTTCTTGTCGAGCGCGCCGAGCGGCTCGTCGAGCAGGATCACCGAAGGCCGGTACGCGAAGCATCGCGCGAGCGCAATGCGCTGCTGCTGCCCGCCCGACAGCTCCTTGGGAAAGCGCTTCGCGTACTCGCTCATGCGCACCATGGCGAGCGCGTCGTCGACTGCGGCTCGCACTTCATCGCGTGACTTGCGGCGCATGCGCAGACCGTATGCCACGTTGTCCCACACGCTCATGTGCGGGAACAACGCGTAGCTCTGAAACACCATGCCGATGCCGCGCTTGCCTGGCTCGACATGCGTGACGTCGCGCCCGTCGATTTCGATGCGCCCCGCGCTCGGCGCGACGAGGCCGGAAATCATCTGCAACAAGGTCGTCTTGCCCGAACCCGAGGGACCGAGCAGTGTCAGGAATTCGCCCGCCTGCACGACGAGGTCCGTCGGTTCCAGCGCGACTGAATCGCCGTAGCGCTTCGCGATGCCGATCGCCTCGAGTTTAGAGCTCATCATCCGCTCCTTACGAAATGATCCAGGAATTGAACCGTTCGGTGACCTTCTGGCGGTTCTCTTCCCACCATTGCGGGCTCGGCAGCTTCATGTTCCTGATGTTGTCCGGGGCCGTCGGCAGCAGGGCCGCGCGCTCCTTGCTGATGGTCTCGAAGGACTTCCTGTTGGTCGGGCCGTAGGCCAGCGTGCGCGTGAGCAAGGCCTGACGTTTCGCATCGGCGCAAAAACGCACGAACTGTCTGGCCTCCTCGGCGCGAGGCGTGCCCTTCGGAATGCCCCAGCCTTCGATCGAATAGAGGCCCTGATTCCACACGATCGTCACCGGCGCGCCGTTGTCCTTCGCGGCTTGCGCGCGGCCGTTCCAGGTCGAGATCATGTCGACGTCGCCACTCTGGATCGCCTGCATCGCCTGCGCACCGGACGTCCACCAGATGTTGATGTGCGGCTTGATCTTGTCGAGGCTCTTGAACGCGCGGTCGACGTCGAGCGGATAGAGCTTGTCGAGCGGCACGCCGTCCGCGAGCAGCGCCTGTTCGAGCGTGTCGAGCGGACTGCGGCGCAGGCAGCGGCGGCCCGGGAATTTCTTCACGTCCCAGAAGTCCGCCCATGACTTCGGGCCGTTGTCCTTGAACTTGTCCGCCCGGTACGCGAGCACGGTCGAATAGACGTCGACGCCGAGCCAGTTGGGCGTAATGGCTTCGGGCATGATGTCCGGATAGTCGCTCGCTTTGAGGCCGATCGGCTCCAGCAGGCCTTTCGCTTCGAGATACGGAATGTCGGCCGAGAGGGTCAGCGTCGTGACGTCCCACACATAGTTCTTCGTTTGCACCATCGCCGCGAACTGCGCGACCGGTTGAGACTCGCGCGCGACGCTGACGACCTTGATGCCGGTCGCCTTCTCGAACGGGTCATAGAAGGCTTCGCGATATGCGGTCGTGTACGGGCCGCCCGGGTCCGATACGACGATCTGCTTCGTTTGAGCGCGTGCGGCCAGCGGCATCGCGCCAGCCACGGCGAGCGCGCCCGCGCCGTGCAAAATGCGGCGGCGCGCCGGGTTGAAGTCTTGCGTCATGGTTCAGGTCTCCCGCACTGCGGTTAAGAAGAAGCGGCTCGACTTCAGCCCGGTTTAATTGGCCCGATTCATTTGGCGCGCTTTTTGAAGAACTCTTCCATCATGCGAGCGGGCTCGCCGGAGTCGTAGGCCTCGCGCTGGATGCGCATGCCCGCCTCGATACAGTCGACGAAACCCGGCTCGGTCATCTCGCGGAAACGCTGTTTGTCCAGACGCATCGCGACAGGCGGCTTCGCGGCAAGCTCGGTGGCGATTTCCAGCGCCTTCTCGAAGACCTTGTCCTGCTCGACGACGTGATGAATCAGCCCGATGCGATAGCACTCGTCGGCATCCATCAGACGGCCGGTGAGCGTGAGTTCGATGGTGCGCGACATGCCGAGCATCGAATTCATGATCCACGGGCCGGTCGTGCTGGCGATGCCCGCATTGATCTCCGGCTGGCCCATTCGCACGCCCGGATGACCCACGCGGATATCTCCGAGCAACGCGACCTGAAACGCCGAGCCGGCGGCCGTGCCGTTGAGGGCCATGACGAGCGGCTTGCTCAGGCCACGCAACGCCGCGTAATAGCGCTGCCACTCCTTGACCCACGCCACGGCGCGTTCGCCGTCGAAGTCGTGCGCTTCCGACAGATCCTGCCCCGCCGAAAACGCGCGGTCGCCAGCGCCCGTCATGATGATCGCGGCAACATCGTCGTCGGCATTGAAGCGCTCGAGCGCCGCGATGATCATTTCGCGCATCGGCGTGGTCCACGCGTTCAGGCGATCGGGACGATTCAACGTGATGACCGCGACGCGGCCGTGATTTGAAAACAGGACGTCTTGGCTCATGGTTTATCGCATAGCAATAGTTAGTGGTGTAATGCAATATAGAACCATCAAAAATACGGTGCAAGCGGGTTTACGCGAAAGCAGTGCGAATCGATGAAAAGTTGCCCTCCCCGACATTCGCCACGCGATGCGGCGCGGGCAAGCATTGCCCCCTTGCTCTCCTTACGTGGAAACCCTTGGTTGACGCAGCTACGAACCTGGACGCAAACTTGAAGCGCTTCAAATCCGGCTCGAATGAGACAGGACGCGCCGTGTGTGGCGACCGTGAATCAGATCGATAACACGCAATTCTTAAAATAACAACAGTTTCGCGCCCAGAATTTGAAGCGCTTCAATTTCAAACAATACATGGAGACACCGCATGCCGACGCGCCTTCCCCGCACGATCTTTCGCTCACTCGCCGCCGCGTGCATCGCTGCATCGAGCCTCACCGCGGCGCAGGCCGCGGACATCAAGATCGGCGCCCTCTTTCCTTTTAGCGGCGGACTCGCGTTGCTGGGCGACGAGAGCTATCGCGGCGTGCAGCTCGCCGTCGATGAACGCAACGCCGCGGGCGGCATCAACGGCGAAAAAGTGGTGCTCGTCAAAGCCGATGCCGTCGATGCAAACCAGGCCGTCGGCGAAGCACGGCGTCTGACTTCGGTGGAGAACGTGTCGGCGGTGTTCGGGAGCTACTCGTCGGCGGTGTCGTCGGCGGCGACTCAAGTAACCGAGCTCGCCGGCGTGCCCTTCTTCGAACTCGGTGCGACCGCGGACACCATCACGAGCCGCGGCTTCAAGTATCTGTATCGCAGCAACTCGACCACGAAGACCTTCGCGGACGGCACGCTGGAAGCACTCACCAAGGTCGTCGCGCCGCAGTTGAAGGTGGATCCGAAGACGCTGAAGATCGCCATCATTGCGGAAGACGGGCCGTACGGCACACTCGTATCCGGCTTTCAGAAGGAAGGCGCGAAGAAGCTCGGTCTGAACGTCGTGCAGGTGCTGCCGTACTCGGCGAAGAGCGTCGATCTGTCGTCGCTGATCCTGCGTCTCAAGGGCGCGGATGTCGATGTCGTGCTGCAAACCTCTTACCAGAACGACTCGATCCTGTTCTTCCGCCAGGCCGCGCAAGCAGGCTTCAAGCCGAAGGCGGTGATCGGCGCGGGCGGCGGCTACTCGCTCGCGGATACGGCCAAGGCCGTCGGCGCGCAGATGAACGGCGTATACGACATCGATTTCCCGCAAGTCGCGATGAACGAAAAAGGCGCGCCCGGCCTGGACACGTTCACCGCCGAATATCAGAAGCATTTCGGGATGGCCCCGCGCTCGGGTCACAGTCTCGTGAACTATGTCGGCGCGAAGGCTTTCCTCGACGTTCTCGCCAACGCGAAATCCACCGACAAGGACAAGATTCGCGCGGCCGTGCTCGCCTACAAGAAAGCGGCCGGCACGACCGCGGCCGGCTGGGGCTTCCAGTTTGCCGACAACGGCCAGAACCAGCTCGCAACCACCAACGTGATGCAGTGGCAAGGCGGCAAGCTCGTGACCGTGTATCCGGAAGCGGTCGCGATCGCCAAGCCGGTCACGGCGCAGTAAATCCGCCGCACTCGCTCCGCCGCAGTCAATCCGCGTTTCTCTTTCACTCGAACCGCGTGGCGCCGACGCGCTGCGCGGTCTCCAGGAAACGGGCATGTCCATTCTTCTGCAACTTCTCGTCAACGGCCTGTTGCTGGGCGGCGCGTACGCGATCATCAGCATCGGCCTGACGCTGATCTTCGGCGTCGTGCGGGTGGTCAACTTCGCGCACGGCGAACTGCTGATGGTCGGCATGTACGCCGTGTGGCTGCTCGCCGCGAAGCTCGGCTGGCACCCGTATGTATCCGCGGTGCCGGTCGCCTTGCTTCTGTTCGCCCTCGGCGTGCTCATCCAGCGCTTCATCATCCAGCCGCTGCTCTCGGCCGACGCGCACATCCAGATCTTCGCGACCGTCGGCGTATCGACCGCGCTCGTCAATCTCGCGCTCATGATCTTCGGCGCGGACGTGCATCCCGTCGACGTGAGCTTCGGCACCGAGCATCTGCAATTCGGCGATATCAACATTGTGAGCGGGCAGCTGATCACTTTCGCCGCGGCGCTGGCGGTCGCGGGCGGCGTGCATCTGTTCCTGCAGCGCACCTACACGGGACGCGCGTTTCGCGCGGTGGCGCAGCATCGCTACGCGGCCTCGCTGATGGGCGTCAACGTGAAGACCACGTATGTGCTCGCGTTCGGCATCGGCGCGGCGCTGGTCGGGCTCGCGTCGGGCCTGCTCGTCGCGCAGTATCCGGTGTTCCCGACCGTCGGCCAGTACTTCGTGCTGACCGCCTTCGTCATCGTCGTGCTGGGCGGGCTCGGCAGCCTGCCGGGCGCGCTCGTCGGGTCGATCGCGATCGGGCTCATCGACAGTCTCGCGGGCTATTACATCTCGCCCGACATGAAGGAAGTCGTCTACTTCGCGATCTTCCTCGTCATTCTCGTGGTTCGCCCGACCGGCCTCTTCGGCCTCGGACGCGGCTCCGAATAACGTTCAGCGAGGCATCCGATGTTTCCCAATCTCCTGCATCCGCGCGGCTACATGGGCGCGCTGGCGCTCCTCGCGCTGCTCGCGGTACCGTTCGCGCTGCAATCGCCGTTCGCCTTTCATCTTGCCGTGCTCGTATGCATCTTCGGTGCGCTCGCGACGGCGTGGAACATCGTCGGCGGCTTCGCCGGGCAGCTTTCGCTCGGACACGCGGTGTTCTACGGCATCGGCTCGTATGCGGCGACGCTGCTCGTCATCGACTTCGGCATCACGCCGTGGCTCGGCATGTTCGCGGGCGCCGCGATTTCGGCGGCGGCGGCGATCGTCATCGCCTATCCGACGCTGCGTCTGCGCGGGCCGTTCTTCGCGCTCGCCACCATCGCGTTTCTGGAAGTGTGCCGGCTGCTCACCGTGCACGAGGAAAGCTGGACGGGCGGATCGGCGGGCCTGAACGTGCCGCTCAATATCGGCCTCCAATGGATGGTATTCCGCGAAAAGTGGGCGTATCTGCTGATCGCGTTCGGCTTTCTGCTGGTGACGCTGTGGGCCGCGTGGCTCATCCGCCGCTCGCGCTTCGGCTTCTATCTGATCGCCGTGCGCGAGCGCGAGGATGCGGCGCGCGCCGTCGGCGTGAACGCGGTCAAGGTGAAGATCGGCGCGGCGGTGATCTCGGCCGTGCTGACGAGCATGATCGGTTCCTTTCATGCGATGTATCTCACCTTCATCGATCCGTCCGCCGCGTTCTCGCTGGAACTGTCGGTCCAGATCGCGATGTTCGCGCTCATCGGCGGGCTCGGCAGCGTGGCCGGACCGCTTGCGGGCGCCGTGCTCGTGCTGCCGATCGCCGAACTCGCGCGCGGCTGGCTCAGCTCGTTCGGCAGCGGCACGCACGGCTTCGTCTACGGCGTCGTGCTGGTGCTCGTCGTACTGTTCATTCCGCGCGGGCTCGTCGGGCATCTGGGCGCTTACGTGCTGCGCTTCATCGACCGTCTGCCCGGCGCGCGCACGCCGGCGCCCGAACCGGCGAAGTCGATCGCGCCCGCCGATGCCCTGCCGCTCGGCACGCCCTTGCTGAAGGCGGAGCATCTGAAGAAGCGCTTCGGCGGCCTCGTCGCCACCGACGACGTGTCCCTCACGCTGCATGCCGGGGAGATTCTCGGCGTGATCGGCCCGAACGGCGCGGGCAAGACCACCGTCTTCAATCAGCTCTCGGGCTTCATTCGCCCGAACGAAGGCATCGTCAAGATCCGACTCGCCGATGGCACCTGGGCCGAGCCGCGCACGCCCGATGCTTTCGCGAAGGACGGCATCGGCCGCACGTTCCAGATCGCGCAGCCGTTCGCGGGCCTCTCGGTGCTGGAGAACATCATGCTCGGCGCGTTCATGCATACGCGGGTGCGCATGGAAGCGGAATCCATCGCACGCGAAGTCGCGGAGATCACCGACCTCACATCGTTGCTCGATACCGAAGCGCGCAGCCTGACCGTCGGCGGCATGAAACGTCTCGAAGTGGCGCGCGCGCTCGCCACGCGTCCGCGCGCGCTCCTGCTCGACGAAGTGATGGCCGGCCTCAATCCCGCCGACATCGCGCGCGCGATCAGCATGGTGCGGCGCATCCGCGAATCGGGCATCGCCGTGCTGATGATCGAGCACATGATGCAGGCGACGATGGCGCTGTCGGACCGCATCATCGTCATCAATGCCGGGCGCATGCTGAAGGAAGGGAAGCCGTCCGATGTCGTCAACGATCCTGAGGTGATTCAGGCCTATCTCGGCAAGGGGTATCTCGATGCTCAAGCTGCATAACGTCTCGGCCGGCTACGGCAAGAGCGAAGTTCTGCGCGGCGTCTCGCTCGATGTGCAGGAAGGCGAGATCGTCACGCTCGTCGGCGCGAACGGCGCGGGCAAGACCACGACCCTGAAGACGCTGTGCGGCATCGTCGCGGCGCGCGGCGGCAGCATCACGTTTCAGGGACAGGAGCTCGTCGGCAGATCGTCGCACGACATCGTCGCGATGGGTGTCACGATGATTCCGGAAGGCCGTCAGCTTTTCCCTTTCCTGAGCGTCGAAGAGAACCTGCTGATGGGCGCGTTTCGTCACGCCGCACGCGGCGCGCGGCGCGAACGCATGGACGAAGTGCTCGAACTCTTTCCGCGCGTGCGCGAGCGTCTCACGCAGCTGGCCGGATCGCTGTCGGGCGGCGAGCAGCAAATGGTCGCCATTGCGCGCGGCATGATGTCCGCGCCAAAGCTCTTGATCTTCGACGAACCGTCGCTCGGCCTTTCGCCCCTGCTCGTCGAGCAGATGTTCGAAGTGGTCGGCACGGTGGCGGCGCGCGGCGTGACGGTGCTGCTCGTCGAACAGAACGTGTTCCATACGCTCAAGCTCGCGAACCGCGGATACGTGCTGGAAAACGGCGCCATCGCGCTTTCCGGAACGGGCGCAGAATTGCTCGATAGTCCCCACGTGCGGCGCGCCTATCTCGGTCATTGATCGCCGATCCGACGCATCGCATTCAGAAACCACGGAGAAAAACTCATGCAAACCGAAGTGAAGCCCGACGAACAGGTCATCGCCTACCAGTTGCAGCAAGTGCCGTACATGTCGAAGGATCTCGTGCACGGTGGCGTCATGACCGCCTGGCTCGAAGACGACAAGCTGTGGGTCCCCGCGACCGAAACCGTGTCGTTCAAGCCGCTCATCCTCAACGCGAGCCAGGGCTATTACGTGAATCTGCTGCGCGTGCGCGGCAGCGGGGTCGTGTCGCGTCATCGTCATAGCGGCGCCGTTCATGCGATGGTGCTCAAGGGCCGCTGGTACTACCTCGAACACGACTGGGTCGCGGAACAAGGCGGCTATGCGTTCGAGCCCGCGGGCGAAACGCACACGCTCTTCGTGCCCGAGGACGTGCCCGAGATGATCACCTGGTTCCACGTGACCGGCGGCTACACATATGTCGATCCGCAAGGCGTCGCGCAAGGTTACGAGGACGTCTTCACGAAGATCGAAGCGGCGCGCAGGCACTACGCGTCGATCGGTCTGCCCGCCGATTACATCGAATCGATCATCCGTTGAACGTCATGACATCCACTCTTCCTGCATCGATGCAATATATCGATCACGGCACGGGCGGCGCGCCCGACTGCATGCGGCTCGTGCAAGGACCGCTGCCCTCGCCGGGCCCGAACGACGTGCTGATCGAAGTCGCCTACGCGGGCGTGAACCGCCCGGACGTACTGCAGCGCTCGGGCTCCTATCCGCCGCCGCCGGGCGCATCGCCGCATTTGGGGCTCGAGGTGTCGGGGCGCGTCGTCGCGACAAGCGCGGGCATCACGCAATGGCGCGCGGGCGATGAAGTCTGTGCGCTCGTGCCAGGCGGCGGTTACGCGCAATACTGCATCACGGATGCATCGCATTGTCTGCCGGTGCCCGAAGGCCTCACGCTGCTTCAGGCCGCGGCCTTGCCCGAAACCTACTTCACCGTGTGGACCAACGTATTCGAGCGCGGCCGCCTGCAGGCGGGCGAGACGTTTCTCGTGCACGGCGGATCGAGCGGCATCGGACTGACCGCGATCCAGCTCGCGCACGCGTTCGGCGCGCGCGTCATCACGACCGTCGGCAACACGGAAAAAGCGCAGGCGTGCCGCGAAGCGGGCGCGGATCACGCGATCAACTATCGCGATGAAGATTTCGTCGATGCCGTCGCGAAGCTCACCGATGGCGAGGGCGTGAACATCATCCTCGACATGGTCGGCGGCGACTACATCGCGCGCAACATCCGCGCGCTCGCGCTCGAAGGCCGGCTCGTGCAGATCGCCTTTCTCGAAGGCAGCCGCATCGAACTGGATGCCATGCCGATCATGCTGCGCCGCCTCACCTTCACGGGCTCCACCTTGCGCGCGCGCAGCATCGAACAGAAAGCGGCGATCGCGCAGGCGCTGCACGCCCACGTGTGGCCGCTGCTCGAAAGGGGCCGCGCGCTGCCGGTGATTCATCGCGTGCTGCCTTTTGCGGACGTGCAGGCCGCGCACGAGCTGATGGAATCGAGCAAGCATATCGGCAAGATCATGCTGAAAGTGGGAGACCAATGACATGCGGCACGACAAGCGCGTGGTTCTGATCACGGGCGGCAGCGGCGGCATCGGCGAGGCGCTCGTCGAGCGCTATGCGCGAGATGGCGCGGCGGTCGGCATCGTCGACGTCAATGAGGAAACGGGCGCGGCGCTCGCACAGCGTCTCACCGGTGCGGGCCTGCGCGTGCATTTCGCGCACGCCGACGTCGGCGATTTCGCCGCGTGCGAGGCCGCATGCCGCGCGATCGAAGCGGCGCTCGGTCCGGTCGATACACTCGTCAACAACGCGGGCATCTCGCCGAAGCACGCAGGCAAGCCGATGCCGATCTGGCAGATGGCGCCCGACGAATGGCGCCGCGTGACGGACGTGAACGTGAACAGCGTCTTCAACTTCTGCCGCATCCTTGCGCCGGGCATGGTGGAGCGGCGCTTCGGGCGCATCGTGTCGATGTCGTCGGTGGCGGGCAAGGCGTATCTCGACATCGTCGCCGCGCATTACAGCACGACGAAGGCCGCGCTGATCGGCATGACGCGGCATCTCGCGGGCGAGCTCGGACCGCACGGCATCACGGTGAACGCAATCGCGCCGGGGCGCATCGATACGCCGCTCGTGCGCGGCGTCGCGCGCGAAGCCAACGAAAAGGTCGCACAGGAAACGCCGTTGCGACGCCTCGGCGCGCCTGACGAAGTGGCATCGACGTGTCTCTTCCTCACGTCCGACGAAGCTGCGTTCGTCACCGGACAAGTGATCGATGTCGCCGGCGGATGGCTGATGACATGACGAATGCGCTCTGGCGGACCATCGGCTTTCCGGGGCGATATACGCAGGGTCCGGGCGCGCTGGCCGCGCTCGGCTCGACGCTCGCGGAGCTCGGCGCGCGCCGCGCGTTCGTGCTCGTCGATGGCGCGGTAGCCGCCCGCGTGTCGGCTGACGTCACGCAATCGCTCGAAGAAGCGCGCGTCGCCCCGCACATCGCGGCGTTTCCGGGCGAATGCACGGCGGCGGTCATCGCGAAGCTGAGCGACGAAGCGCGCAAAGCACACGCCGATGCCGTCGTGGCAATCGGCGGCGGCAAGACCATCGACACCGCGAAGGGCGTTGCGCGGGCGCTGAACGTGCCGATCGTGGTCGCGCCGTCCGCCGCGTCGAGCGATGCGCCGACGAGCCGCCTCATCATCCTGTATGACGAGGCGCATCGTGTTGCCGGCATCGAGATGCTGCCGCGCAATCCCGATGCCGTGATCGTCGATACCGCGCTGATCGCCGCCGCGCCCGCGCGTCTGTTCGCGGCCGGCATCGGCGATGCGCTGAGCAAGAAGTACGAAGCCGCGCAATGTCAGCGCGCCGCCGGTCTGAATTCATACGGCACGCCGCCGCTGCCGGGCGCCTTGCTGCTCACGCGCGCGACGCTTGCCACCTTGCTCGACGACGGCGCGCGCGCCTACGCCGATGTCGGGCGCGGCGACCTCACCGATGCCGTCGAACGCGTGGTTGAAGCGACCGTGCTTTTGAGCGGCGTCGGCTTCGAAAGCGGGGGGCTGTCGCTCGCGCACGCGCTGATTCGCGGTCTCACGGCGATCCCCGCGATGGCCTCGATGATGCACGGCGAACTGGTCGCGTTCGGCACGCTTGTACAATTGTTCGTCGAGGATTCATCGCCCGAGGACATTGAACCGTTGGCCACGCTTATGACCGCAGTCGGATTGCCGCTCACGCTCGCGCAACTGGGGCAGCACGCCCCGCTCACATCCGTGGAGCTGTCGCTCATCGCCGAGGCGACGCTCGCCACGCGCTACAGCCGGCACATGATGCCGCCATTGACGGCGCAAAGGCTGATCGAAGGCATCGCTCGCGCCGATGCATACGGACGCACGCGCAGCGCGCCATGAAGCCGACCCGCGCCACGCTCGCCGATGTCGCGCGGCTCGCGGGCGTATCGCTCGGCAGCGCGTCGCGGGCCTTGTCCGTACCGGACCAGGTCAAGCCGCAGACGCTTGCGAACGTGCAGCGCGCCGTCGAACAACTCGGCTACGTGCGAAACGGCGCGGCGCAGGCGCTCGCCTCACGCAAGACGCGCACGGTCGCGGCCATCTATCCGACGCTCAATAACCCCATTTACGCCGATTCCATTCAGGCGCTCCAACAAACGCTGTGGGGCTATGGATATCAGTTGCTGATTGCGAGTCACGAATACAAGCCGGCGCGCGAACTCGAGGTGCTGCGCGCGATTCTCGAGCGCGGCGTGGACGGGCTCGTGCTCGTCGGCACCGATCATCCTCCCGAAGTCTTCGCGCTCACGCGTCAATACGACTTGCCCTATGTGCTTACCTGGTCGGTGGACGAAACGCAGTATCCGCACTGCGTCGGCTTCTCGAACTTCGAGGCCGCTTACCAGTTGGCACGGCGCATCGTCGGATTCGGGCATCGGCGCGTGGCCATGTGCGGCGGCTCCACGTTCGGAAATGAACGCGTGCGCGCGCGGCAGGCAGGCACGCGCGCCGCGCTCAGGGAAGCAGGCCTCGACCTGAGACCCGAATGGATCGTGGAAGCACCGTTCACGTTCGAAGGCGGACGGCAGGCGCTGCGCGAACTCTGGGACGGCGAAGTGCACCCCAGCGTCGTGATATGCGGCACGGATCTGCAGGCCATCGGGCTGCTCGACGAATGCCGCGCGAAAGGCATTCGCGTACCCGAAGATCTTTCGGTGACCGGGTTCGACGACATCGAACAGGCACGGCTCACTCAGCCGCCGCTGACGACGGTGCGCGTGCCATCGCTGGAGATCGGCGCTCGCGCGGCACGGCATCTGATGGCGCTGATCGACGGCAAGGACGGTGACAATGAACTCGTGCTCGAAGCGCCCGTTGTGGAACGGGGCACGCTTTCGGAGCCCGCGCAAGGCGAGTCGGAAGTCTGATCGGACCGCTCAGCCCATGTTGTCGCATAGAATCGCCCAGCTCGCGCAGCCGTGGCGCGAGCGGCCGCACCATCCTTTCCCAGATGCGACTCACGCCCGAGGAATCGCGGCGTTGTCTCGTCGTTTCCGAACAGGACCTGGAGGCGGTGACGAACGACATCGAACGAATTCGCGCCAGGGGATTCGGCACGCGCCATCACGAATTGATCGAGGGCACCGTAGTCGGCGCAGCGCCGTTCTTCAACAGCGCCAATCAGGTAGCGGGTTAGATATGCGTTTTTGGCCCCGGCGTCCGGGTCACGGAAGAGATCTTCGACCCTAGGCTGGCCGCCCTTCGCCTTCGGCATCCGCGCCGCCCCGCATGACGTGCGTCGCAATCAGGTCGACCAGCGAGGCCAGATCCGCGGGCTTGATCAGATGATGATCGATGCCGGCCGACTTCGACCTGAGACGGTCCTCGTCCTGACCATAACCGCTCAACGCAATCAGAAGACAATCGCCGAGGTCGGTGTCGGCACGAATGGCCTTTGCAACTTCGTACCCGTTCATGCCTGGAAGGCCGATGTCGAGCACGGCAACCTGAGGCGCGAATTTGCTGGCGAGCGCAAGCGCGGAGACACCATCGTGCGTGCATTGCACCTGATATCCATGCAGTTCGAGAAAGACCTTGAGGCTCTCCGTGGACGCGACGGAATCGTCCACGACGAGCACCCGTGCGCCACCTCTGCGACGCATCGGAAGAATATCGGCGACAGGAGCCGGTATGCCGGTTGCAATCGATGCCGGCAACTCGACCGTGAACCTGGCGCCCCGTCCGCGGCCGGCGCTCCAGCAGCGGATCGAACCGCCGTGCAGCTCCGTCAGATGGCGGGCAAGCGTAAGCCCGATTCCCAAGCCGCCCTGCGCGCGATCCAGCGCGCTGTCGCCTTGCGCAAAGAGCTCGAAGACGCGCGGGAGCAGCTTCGAATCGATCCCCTCGCCGTCGTCGGTGACGGTGATCACCGCGTTCCCCTTCGAAAAAGCCGTCGAAAGATTGATGTGCCCGCCGGGCGGGGTGAACTTCGAGGCGTTGTTCAACAGATTCGCAATGACCTGCGTGAGACGAACGACATCGCCTTCCACCATCAGATCGCTCGTGCAGGTCTCGCAGGAGAACGCCTGCGAGCGGGCGGCGAAGTGCGGCCGGCTGGTTTCGATTGCACGATCGACCACGACTCGCAGCGAAAGCGGCTTGCGCTGCAACGCCACCGCGCCGCGCGCGATCCGCGATACGTCGAGCAGATCGTCGACGATGCGTACCATGTGATCGAGCTGGGTACCTATGATTCCGGTCGCCCAGGACATGACCTTTGCATCGCCCGGCTCCGTGTTCTTCATCACGCTCACCGCGTTGGAGATGGGTGCAAGCGGATTTCGGAGTTCATGGGCCAGCATGGCGAGAAATTCATTCTTGCGCCTGTCTTCGTCACGCAGGGCGGAGAACAAGAACGCGTTCTCGAGCGCGATGGACGCACGGCTCACGAACTCGGTGACGATGGGCGCCCGCTGATGATCTCCCTCGCAGTGCACAGTCCCGAATGCGATGGCTGCCTTTCGCTGCGCGCCGCTCAAGAGCGGGTGAAATCTGATTTCCTCGAACTTGGCCGGGTTCTTCCCTTGCGCCTTGTCGCTTTGAAACTCGAAGATACGGTCCGCCCCGGCCCGGCACACGAGACTCTCGCCCTTGTCAACGGTCTGTCTCGCGAGCTCGAAAAATTGCTCCGTCGCAGCCATGGTCTCGATCGCACGACCGCTAGCCGGGTCGATCAGCGCGCGGACAGCCGGCCCCCAGCGCAGCGACGTCCTCGGGAGCTGTTCGCCGTCCAGTTCGAGATAGACGCAGGCGACGTCAGCCAGTGCCGGCACCGAAGTATCGAGGATGCGGGAGAGAGTCGTCTGCACATCCAGCGAGCGCGTGAATAGATGACTCACGTGCGCCAGGAAATCGGCGCGCTGGCGAGCCTGATCGGCGGACGCGCGTTGCGCCTCCGCCCGCGCGAGTTCCTCGCGCTGCGCGGCCCGCGCGCGCAGCTCGCGGTTCATCCTGTACATCTGCACGAACACGCGTACCTTCGCGCTGAGAATCTCCGGCACGACGGGCGACGAGATATAGTCCACCGCCCCCAGCGAATAGCCTCGAGCCATTTCTGCATCGTCCACATACGCTGTGACGAAGATGATCGGGGTCGATGCCGTCCGACGATATGAACGCAGCATGCTGGCCGTCTCGAAGCCATCCATGTCGGGCATGTTCACGTCGAGCAATATGACGGCGAAGTCCTGTTGCAGCACCGCCTTCAGCGCCTGCCGCCCGGACGACACCGTCACCACTTCCTGATCCGGTCCCTCGAGCACCGTGCGCAGAACGACGTGCTGGCTCGGCAGGTCATCCACTACGAGGATGCTCACCTTCTCCTCCGGAGATGATTCGAACATGGCCATGGCCGGCGCTCCTAACGATGCAGCCACGCGTGCAGCACGGCAAGCAGGTCATCGCGGTTGACCGGCTTCGAGAGGTAATCCCACGCGCCTGCCTCGATACACTTTTCGCGATCGCCCTTCATCGCTTTGGCCGTGACTGCGATGATCGGCAATGCCTTGCCTACCGGTCGCTTGCGGATTTCCCGCATCGTGGCGAGGCCGTCCATCTCGGGCATCATGATGTCCATCATGACGATCTGGATCTCGGGATCGGACTCCACCTGCCGTATCGCATCGCGCCCGTTGTCGGCCCAGACCTGACGCATGCCGAGATCCTCCATGATCGTCGCGAGCGCAAAGATGTTGCGCATGTCGTCATCGACGATCAGTGCCTTGACGCCCTTCAACGCGTTCTGTGACGCCCGCAACGCCTGCAGCATGGCGCAGTGCTCCTGGCCGAGGCGCTTTGCATCGATATGCAGCGCGGCGACGCTCAGATCGAGCAATTGATCGGGGCTCGCCGCTTGCAGGGCGACGAACCCGTCCCTGACGCGCTGCCAGCGTGCAGGCGGGACCGGGCCCGCCGCGCTCACGATGACCGGCAATGGCGAAAGGGCTTCGCGCGAGGCAACTGCCGCTTCGATGTCTTCGGGTGAAATGCCGGCAATGTCGTCAGCGAGCACCAGCGCGTCAATGGCTGGAGACGAGAGTTGCTTTAGCAACTCCTCGCGGGAGCTTGCCGACACGACCGCGGCCGGCAAGGCCTGCAACGCACTGGAAAGCAACTCCCGCTCATTCGGCGACGAAAGCGCCACGAGAACGACGCGTCGCTCTGCTTCGATGTATCGGGCCAACGCAGCGAGCGCGTTATCCAGGATCGCCTGGGACTCGACCGGTTTGGACAGAAAGGCGAGAGCACCGGACCGTAGCGCGCGGTCGCGCGATTCATCGGTCGAGATCACCCACACCGGAATGTGCCGGGTGGCCATGTCGTTCTTGAGCCGCGCGAGAACCTGCCATCCGTCCATATCGGGCAGAAACAGATCCAGCGTGATGAGGTCCGGTTTGAACTGGTCGGTCAGCGTCAAGGCGTAGGCGCCGAATGCAGTGGTGAGCGCCTTGAATCCGCGCTGCCGCGCCGCTTCGACCATCACGCCCGCGAATGCCGGATCGTTTTCGACAATCAGCGCAACCCGATCGCCCTGAACGATGTTGTCACGGTCGTCGATAAGGTGTGCGGCCGATACCTCGTGCGCAACCTCGATAGTCATCTCTGACTGCGCCGCCAGGTCCACGACCGCAAAGCTCGCGCGGGGCGAGCCACCCGGAACGGGCTCGCGTCCCTCTTCCCGTCGCATCAGCTTTCTTCGCCCGCTTCTGCCGAGATCGTTGGTGCGCGGCAAGAACAGCGTGAACGTGCTGCCCTCATTCGGCGTGCTGGTGAGGCGGATTTCGCCCCCCAGCAGCTTGGACAGTTCGCGGCTGATCGCGAGCCCCAGTCCGGTGCCGCCGTATTTTCGGCTGGTGCTGCCATCGGCCTGCTGGAAAGCCTCGAATACGATCTGCTGCTTGTCCGCCGAAATGCCGATGCCGGTGTCCTGAACTGAAAAAGCGATCACACTACCTGCGCTGTTCAGCGCCTGATTGTCCTCGCTCCATCCGCCCCGCGCATGCTCGATCGTCAGTGATACGTGTCCGTGATGCGTGAACTTGAAGGCATTGGAGAGGAGATTCTTCAGAATCTGCTGCAGACGCTTGAGGTCCGTCACGATCGAGACGGGTACACCGTCGCCGAGATGAATGACGAATTCGACATGGCGCGCTTCAGCAACGTGCCGGAAGGTGCGCTCGACATATGTCGTCATGTCGGCGAGGCGGTGCTCCGCAACGTCCAGAACGACCGTGCCGGACTCGATCTTCGAAAGATCGAGAATGTCGTTGATGAGCATCAGCAGGTCGTTCCCCGAGGAATGAATGGTCCGCGAGTATTCGATCTGCCTGGTAGACAGGTTGCCGTCGGGATTCTTGCAGAGATGATCGGACAAAATGAGCAGGCTATTGAGCGGCGTGCGCAGTTCGTGCGACATGTTGGCGAGAAACTCCGACTTGTATTTCGACGTCAGGGCAAGCTGCTTCGCTTTGTCCTCGAGCGCCTGGCGTGCCTGCTCGACCTCCGAGTTCTTGCGCTCGACTTCCTGGTTCTGATGCGCGAGCAGCCGCGCTTTTTCCTGTAGTTCCTCGTTGGTCTGCTGAAGCTCTTCCTGCCGGCTCTGCAGCTCCTGTGCAAGCGATTGCGACTGCTTGAGCAAGTCCTCCGTACGCGTGTTCGCTTCGATCGTATTGATGACGATGCCGATACTTTCAGTCAGCTGATCGAGAAACGCCAGGTGAGTCGAATTGAAGCATTCGAGCGAGGCCAGTTCGATCACGCCCTTGACCTGGCCTTCGAAAACGATCGGCATCACCAGTACGTTTTGCGGCACGGCGCTCAGCAGACCCGATTCGATCCGGTAGTCGGTGGACGCCGACGGCGCGAGCAGAATCTTGCGCTTCTCGAACGCGCACTGACCGACGAGCCCCTCACCCAGCTGAACCTGCTTGCCGTGCGAGCGATGGCCTTCGGACGCGTAGCTCGCCACGAGCCTCAGCGAAGCGGCCTCATCGACCATGTCGAATACGAAGAATTCGGCTTGTTGCACGCCGACGACTGGCGCAAGCTCGGACAAAATGAGCTGGCCGACGGTGACCAGGTCCTTCTGCCCCTGCAGCATGCGGCTGAACTTCGCCAGATTCGTCTTGAGCCAATCCTGCTCCGTGTTGAGCTCGGTCGTGTCCTTCAGGTTGCGAATCATCTCGTTGATGGTGTCCTTGAGCGCCGCGACTTCGCCAAGCGCCTCGACGGTGATCGAACGAGTCAGGTCGCCTTGCGTCACCGCCGTCGCCACCTCGGCGATTGCGCGAACCTGCGTCGTCAGATTCGCCGCAAGCTGATTCACGTTTTCCGTCAGCCCTTTCCACGTGCCCGCAGCGCCAGGCACCTTGGCTTGTCCGCCGAGCTTGCCTTCGACACCCACTTCGCGCGCGACGGTCGTCACCTGGTCGGCGAACGTGGCGAGCGTGTCCGTCATGCTGTTGATCGTGTCGGCGAGCGCCGCGATTTCGCCCTTTGCCTCCACCGTGAGCTTGCGGCCCAAATCGCCGTTCGCCACGGCGGTCACGACTCGCGCGATGCCGCGAACCTGGCTCGTCAGGTTGCCCGCCATGAAGTTGACGTTGTCTGTCAGGTCCTTCCACGTGCCCGCGACGCCCTGCACGTCCGCCTGACCGCCGAGCTTGCCCTCGGTGCCGACCTCGCGCGCCACACGCGTCACCTCGGACGCAAACGAACGCAGCTGATCGACCATCGTGTTGATGGTGTTCTTCAGTTCGAGGATCTCGCCCTTGACGTCCACGGTGATCTTCTTGGACAGATCGCCTGCCGCCACCGCTTTCGTCACGTCGGCGATGTTGCGGACCTGGCTCGTCAGATTGCCTGCCATGAAGTTGACGGAATCGGTCAAATCCTTCCATGTGCCGGCGACGCCCTGCACATCCGCCTGTCCGCCGAGCTTGCCCAACGTGCCGACTTCGCGCGCGACTCGCGTCACTTCGGATGCGAAGGAACTGAGCTGATCGACCATGGTGTTGATCGTGTTCTTCAGTTCGAGAATCTCGCCCTTGACGTCCACGGTGATTTTCTTCGACAGATCACCCGCCGCTACCGCCTTCGTCACGTCCGCGATGTTGCGGACCTGACTGGTCAGGTTGCCGGCCATGAAATTGACGTTATCGGTGAGATCTTTCCAGGTTCCGGCGACGCCCTGCACGTCGGCCTGTCCTCCCAGCTTGCCTTCAGTGCCGACCTCGCGAGCCACTCGCGTCACTTCCGAAGCAAACGAGCGCAACTGGTCGACCATGGTGTTGATCGTGTTCTTGAGCTCGAGGATTTCGCCCTTCACATCGACGGTGATCTTCTTGGAAAGATCGCCCGCCGCCACTGCCGTCGTCACATCGGCGATGTTGCGCACCTGCGCGGTCAGATTGCTGCCCATCGAGTTGACCGAGTCGGTCAGATCCTTCCACGTTCCCGCTACGCCTTGCACATCGGCCTGGCCGCCCAGCTTGCCTTCGGTGCCGACCTCGCGTGCAACGCGCGTGACCTCCGAGGCGAACGAACGCAACTGATCGACCATCGTGTTGATGGTGTTCTTCAGTTCGAGAATCTCGCCCTTGACGTCCACGGTGATTTTCTTCGAGAGATCGCCCGCGGCAACCGCCGTCGTCACCTCTGCGATGTTGCGCACCTGTGCCGTCAGGTTGCCGCCCATCGAATTCACCGAATCAGTCAGGTCCTTCCACGTTCCCGCGACGCCCTGCACGTCGGCCTGGCCGCCCAGCTTGCCTTCGGTCCCGACTTCGCGGGCCACGCGCGTCACTTCCGAGGCGAAGGAACTCAATTGATCGACCATGGTGTTGATCGTGTTCTTGAGCTCGAGGATTTCGCCCTTCACGTCGACGGTGATCTTCTTCGAAAGATCGCCGGCCGCGACTGCCGTTGTCACGTCCGCAATGTTGCGCACCTGCGCGGTCAGGTTGCTGCCCATCGAGTTCACCGAATCGGTGAGATCCTTCCACGTTCCGGCGACGCCTTTCACGTCGGCCTGACCGCCGAGCTTTCCTTCGGTGCCCACTTCGCGCGCCACGCGCGTCACTTCTGACGCGAACGAGCGCAACTGATCGACCATCGTGTTGATGGTGTTCTTCAGCTCGAGAATTTCGCCCTTGACGTCCACGGTGATCTTCTTCGACAGGTCGCCGGCCGCCACGGCCGTCGTGACTTCTGCAATATTGCGAACCTGGCTCGTCAGATTGCCCGCCATGAAGTTGACGTTGTCGGTCAGGTCTTTCCACGTGCCCGCGACGCCCTTGACGTCCGCCTGACCGCCGAGCTTCCCTTCGGTGCCGACCTCGCGCGCCACGCGCGTCACTTCGGAAGCGAAGGACCGCAACTGATCGACCATCGTGTTGATGGTGTTCTTCAGTTCGAGAATCTCGCCCTTGACGTCCACGGTGATCTTCTTCGACAAGTCGCCGGCGGCGACCGCCTTCGTGACTTCCGCGATGTTTCTGACCTGGCTCGTCAGATTGCCGGCCATGAAATTGACGGAATCGGTCAGGTCTTTCCATGTCCCGGCCACGTCCTGCACGTCTGCCTGACCGCCGAGCTTGCCTTCCGTGCCGACCTCTCGCGCCACACGCGTGACCTCTGCGGCAAAGGTGCCGAGCTGCTCCACCATCCGGTTGATGATCTTCGCCGTGCGCAGGAATTCGCCTTCGAGCGCACGTCCGTCGGCTTCGAGGGCCATGCTTTTGCTGAGATCGCCTTGCGCTACGGCGCCGATCACGCGCGCCACCTCGCTCGTGGGGTGAACGAGATCGACGATGAGGGAATTCACCGAGTCGATCGATCGGCGCCAGAAGCCCCGGGGATCGGGCAGTGTGGCGCGCTCGTAGATGCGGCCTTCCTTGCCGACTGCCTGGCTGAGTCGCGCGAGCTCATCCGACATGCGGATGTTCTGGTCGACGACGTCATTGAAGACATCCGCAAGCTTGCCGTGCAAGCCGGTCCAGTCGGCGGCGAGCGACGCCCCTTCTCCCTTTCTCAGCGCGATGAGCGCCGTGTGAATGTCCCGAGTACGTGCGTGCGCGGTATCGGTCGCCTCGAGCAGCGCGTTGGCTTCACGCGCCTGTTGCAGCCAGAAACCGCTCAACCCTTCTTCATCAACGCGGCCCGCGGCACCCAGGCTTGCCGCGGTGTGTCCGGTTGCGCGTCCGAGCGCCAGCCCTTGACGCACACATTGGTCGGCCAGCATGTTCAGCTCGACGGCTAGCTGTCCTTTTGCACCGGTCCAATCGGCAGGCAACTTCTGAACGGGTTCGCCTTCCCGCAAGGCGGCGACCGTCCGCAGCATGAGTTGGACTTCGCGGTCCGTCAGCGTGTTTGCCTCTTCCGATATGGTGTTCATACGATTCCCTTGTAGGCTGGCTTGCTCTTGTAGCGCATCAGGCTGGAGTTGTAGGAAACCGAGTTTCGGCTTCAGCAGGTCGCCCGTTTGCGTTCGCGCGCGATGCTATATCAATACACATTAAGCGATGCTGAAAGCGACGGCGCATCCAATTACTGAGACGAAACGCGCTCAGTTCGATGGCGGAACGGTATTAGTTACCACGTCGCAAGAGAGTATGCATTTACTTCGGAGCCGGCGCCATCGATGATCTCGGCCACGACAAAAGTCACCTTGAACCGCTCACGCGCTTTCCCTTCGACCATCGGAGGATCGACCGGCGATTTTCCAATCACAGGTGCGCCGGGTCGGAGTCGGTTGGAGTACCGTTCGCGCAAGGATATCTGTATCGGCGGCCGTTGAAGGCACAACTACTCGCAGCGCCCTTAACGCATGCGAAGCGACGACCGACTGACTTGACAGCCGTTTGGACAGAGGATGTAGAAGCGGTCGAATACTTCTGTCGTGGGCTTTAACGTTTCTAAAGCTGCACGTTGGCAAACTCGTCGGCGGCCGGTTGTCCGGGCCCGGATATGGGCGACGTGCCAAACAGGTCGGAGCGGATCAAGATATCGGCAAAAGGCGTTCACGACGCCCTTTGACGAATATAGGCCGTCCTCAGCCCCGCTCAGAAGAATCAGCGTCGTGTGCGACGCGTCGCCATCGTGCCATCGATACTTTGATTTCCTGCTCTGCGGTGATTGCGACGACACGAGACGGCATGCGCGCTCGGGCTCAATGGAAGCCGCCCTGGTGTAACTGCTTGATGATCAACGTCGCGAGATAGCGCGGTTCATCGAACATCGTCGCGAGTTCGAAAAAGAACAGAAAGGCAAGCATGTAACCCGCGGCCGGCCGATATTCCATGAATCGCACGAAGAACGGCGCAAAGCGGGTGCGTATCGGCGCGCGCGAGAGCAGCCATGCGCAGACGGCGCCGATGGCCGCCCCTCCGATGACGTCAGTCGGATAATGCAACCCCAGATAAACGCGAGGCAGACACACGAAGAACACGCAATGCACAATCGCGAGCACACCGATCCATCGCCAGACCAGGAAAATGCCGACGGCTATTGCCATCCAGAGCGAGGCATGGTCGCTGGGAAACGAACTCCACAGGCGCATGCCTTCACCGGTCTTGTCGGCCAACGGAAACGACAAATGAATGGAGGGGTCGTAAAGCGGACGGAGTCGAAACGGCAGCGTCAGCGCGAACAAGCGGCCGAGCAAGAATGCCAAGAGCCCGGCGCATAGGATCGCGACGACAGTCTCACGGCGCCATTGCTGTGCTTCTCCCGGCTGGAACCACATGGCACAGAGAATGGCTAGCGGGACGACGCCTTTGGTGAAGTTGAAATCAGCGATCGCGTGAACCGTGTGAGTGAACACGAAGGACGATGCCGCGATATGGACAACCCAGGTTTGAACTGCCGTATCAAAAGCGGTCATGCCTCGCTTCTCCGTCAGAAATATGTCGTTAGTATTAAAGCGTACGTTTGCGGCGGTGCAATCGTACGTTGAATACCTCGCATAAATCAGAGGATTGTGCTGGCGATGCGTTCAAGCGAGCGTCCGAGCGCTTCTAATGGCGCGCCAGGCAACGGCGCCTTTCGTTGGGATTACACCGGGTCGGTGTCTCGCCTTACTGGACCCATTCGATGGCTCAAACGGGCGATAACCGCCCTTGCTCATCGGATAGGTCGGCAAGTCGGTTGTCCCAGAGCCGGCGTTTCTCATCCCGGCGCATCAAGGTTGGCGTTTGCTGCGGCCGCAAGCGGGCTTGCCGGCCGGCGTAGTTGAACCCGCCACTGGCTTGCTGGCAGGTTTGCTGCGTCGCTTTTGTGCGCTGAATGGATTAGCGCTGGACAGGCTTGTGCCTGTTCCGCCGGCCACAGCGCGCTGCGCGGCAGGCTTGCGTTTGTCCTCGCCGCTTTGCGGGCGCGTTTTTTTGGTGAGCTTTTGCATGGCGCCCGGCGCAGCTTGCGGCACTTTGGGCTTCTTGGGTTTTTTGGGTTTCTTGATGATCTGGCCCGTCGCGCTGGTTTGCGGCACGCGGTGTTCGGCTTCAAAGCCCGGCTCTTCTTCGCGCGGCAGTGTTTGCCGAATCAACGCTTCAATCGCAGCCAGTTGCGGCGCTTCATCGGCACACACGAGGGACACCGCCACGCCGCTTGCGCCCGCACGGCCAGTACGCCCAATACGATGCACATAGTCTTGGGCCACGATCGGCAGATCGACGTTGATCACCAGCGGCAGGTCGTCGATATCCAGCCCGCGCGCGGCCACGTCGGTGGCGACCAGCATATTCACTTCGCCCGTCTTGAAGCGCTCCAGGGCACGCAGGCGCGCGGGTTGCGGTTTGTCGCCGTGAATGGTGTCGACCGCATAGCCCGCTTCATCCAGCATGGCCGCCAGGTAATCCACGCCATTGCGTGTTTTGACGAACACCAGCGCGTGCTCCCACTTGTTCTCAGCCACAAGGTGCATGAAGAGTTCAGGTTTGTTCCGCTTATCGACCGGCACCACCCATTGCTCGATGTTGCCGGCCGCGGCATTGGGCGGGCTGACGCTGATATTGACGGGGCTGCGCAGAATGCTCGCCGCGATGGCGCGAACATCATCGGAAAACGTGGCGGAGAACAGCAGGGTCTGTCGCCGAGCGGGCAAGGCAGCAAAGACGGCGTCGAGTTCGCGCGCAAAGCCCAAATCTAGCATGCGGTCGGCTTCATCCAGCACCAGCGTTTGTACTTCATCAAACTGCACGGCGTTCTGGCGATTGAGATCTAGCAAACGGCCCGGCGTGGCAACGAGCACATCCACGCCTTTGCGCAACTTCATCATCTGCGGGTTGATACTCACACCGCCGTAGGCGGACAGAAATCGTAAGTCGAGGTCTTTGCCGTACTCGATAAAGCTTTGCAGCACTTGTTCGGCCAGCTCACGCGTGGGCACCAGAACCAGAACGCGCGCGCGGTTGCTGGACACCGCCGGGCCATGTTGCATCAGCCGTTGCAAAAGCGGCAACGCGAAACCCGCCGTCTTGCCAGTGCCGGTCTGTGCCGCCGCCATGACGTCCTTGCCACTGAGCACAAGAGGAATCGCCTTGACCTGCACCGGCGTAGGTGTCTGGTAATTGAGGCGCTGCAAATTGCGCAGCAACGGATCGATCAGGCCAAGCGAGGCAAAAGACATGCACGTATTCCGGGATAAAACCGCAATTTTAGCGGTTACCGCGTTGATCGCGCCGCGCAGGCCGATCGACGCCAGGGACGCCTCTGTTGCTTGGCCAGACTCTGTCTCGAACTGAACTTGAACCTCGTCATCGACGGAAGGAAGCCATTCTCCAGGCCCGAAACACGCGCGGTGAAACGATCCTTCCGTCAGGGCAATCTATACCAGCGCTAATGAAATTCCGGCACGCATCAGTAGTCCCACTGCACCGGTATGAAACGAAAGCCGTCACCGTTCTTTGCGACGTGACCGATGGACGGGAACGCGATATGTGCAGCAGCCAGCAGAGCGCCCGTTTTAGCGGCTTCGTCCAGCAGCGCCACCCGTACGTCCGCGGCCACTTCGGGATCGTGCTCGAAGCCATTCTGCCAATCGGGATGGTCGAAACCGACTTCGAAGATCGCGTCGCCTACGAAAGTCAGCCTTTCTCCGCCTGATGCGACGTCCACGACGCAGTGTCCCGGTGTGTGCCCACCCGTCACGCGCGCCTTCACGCCCGCCGCGACCTCGACGGTCTGATTGAACTGCACGATGTTTTCGCTGTATCGCTCCATGAACTTCGCGGCAGCCTTGCGAAGCGCGGGGGGCACCGTTTCCGGCATCACTGTCCTGGTGAAGTCCGGATTCTTCCAGAATTCCACTTCCGCAGCCGACACGTGGATGCGCACTTCGGGGTTCAGCCTGGCCTTGACTCCGTCGACGTTCAGCCCACCGACGTGATCCATGTGCATATGCGTAATCACGATATCGGTGATCGCTGCCAGGTCGATGCCGGCCGATTCCAGGCGCATGACCGATCGACCGGCACGCGTGAAGTATTCGAAACCGTCACCCACGCCTGAGTCGATCAGGATTACGCGTTCTCCGCTGCGCACGAGCGCAATATTCAACGCCCAGTCGAACGTGTCACGTTGCAGGAAACGACCGTCGAACCAATCATTGCGGTCAGCTTCGCTCGCGTTAGTGGACATGGTGGAGGTGGGCAGCGGCAGAATGCCGTCGCTGATCATGACGACGTCGACGTCGCCCACGCGCACGGCGTAGCGCGACGGCACGAGTTCGCCAGAACCTTCCTTGCCAAAGCTGGCGGTAACCGGCCGGACGTTGCGGGTTGTTTCTCTCATTTCAGTACTCCGTTTCCTTCGGTGGGTAAGCCGCACTGGGCGGCCGGCTCACGAGCACGGTCACGCATCTGACGCTTCGGTTTGCCCGTGATTCGACCGACCGCGTGACAGATGCTACTCACGAGAGAAGATCGCCAGTAGCATCGCGATTGCGTACAGGATGTTGTCCCACCGGCAACAATCAACGAGGACCGGTACGACGGCGCCGGCCTCGGCTTTGTCGACGGCCTCACGCGGTCATGAGTCTCGCCTCCTCACCAACGAGCATCCGGTGCGGGCCATCGTCGTGCAGCGCCCGCGCGATCGGCATGGTTCGCTCTATGGGAGAAAGGGTGCCGATCGCTTCGCTACTCGCCGCGCGCAAGGCTCGCCGCGACCGCCTCATCCGCGCATTGCAACAAGCCCTGAATCAGGCGCGCTCGCGGCGATGCCCTTTGCCACACCATGCCGAAGCGGCGCGGTTCCGTCCGAACCGGCAACGCGAGCCGCGCGACGGAAAGCGCCGACGTCACCGGCGAGACGATGTCCGGCACCAGCGACACGCCGAGGCCGCGATCGACCATCATCGCAATCGCCATCAGCGCGTTCAGCTCGAAAAGCTCGTGCGGCACGATGCGTGCGGCCTGCAAGTACCGATCCGCCTGCTTGCCGCCGCCGAGCGTGCGGTCATAGCGGATGAACGGCTCGCGCCGCAGCAGTTCGTGCGGGTCTTCGTGCGCAAGCCGCGCCGGCGCGAGCACGACGAGCGGCTCCTCGCGCAGCAGATGCCAGTCGTATGCCTTGGGCAGCGCGAACGCGGGATGCAGGCAGATGGCGACATCGAGATCGCCGCGTTGCAGCGTGTCGTAAAGCTCCATCGAGGTGCCCGCGCGAATCAGCAACTTCGCGCGCGGGAATTCGCGCGCGAAATTGGCCAGCACATCGGGCAGCAGGCTCAGAAGCGCCGTCGTGATCGTGCCGATGCGCAGTTCACCCGTCGCCTCGCCTTCGAGCGCATGCGCCTTCAGATCCGCGAAATCCGCGACGAGACCCCGCGCCCGCTCGATCACGCGATGCCCCGCCTCGGTCGGCATCACGGTGCGGCCGGAGCGCACGAAGAGCGCGATGCCCAGTTCGCGCTCGAGCGCCGACATCTGCTGCGCGATCGCCGCCGGCGTCACGCCGACGCGGCGCGCGGCCTCCGCCATCGATCCCGTATCGACGACGAGCAGCAGATTGGAGAGAAATGCCGTGTCCATCGGATAGATTTACTTATCTTTAAAGATAGCTGTAGATAGTTTATCTAAAACGTGAGCATCCGTAGACTGGGCGGCATATCGAAAAATGAAGGGAGACACATGAGAAGCAAGCTCTTCGTGCCGGCCTCGCGCCCGGAACTCTTCGCCAAGGCGCTCGCGAGCGCCGCCGACGCCCTCTCGTTCGATCTGGAAGACGCTGTTTCGCACGAGCGCAAACCGCAGGCGCGCGCCGATTTGCGCGCGCTGCTCGCCACCGACGACGCCCTCGCGAGCGACAAGACGCTCATCGTGCGCGTCAATGCGCTATCGACGCCGCACTTCGCCGCCGATATCGACGCCGTCGCGCGCAACGGCGTGTCCCTGATCAATCTGCCGAAGCCCGAGCATCCCGACGACGTGCTGGCGGCCGCCGCGGCCCTCGAAGCCGCCGAGCGCGCGAACGGCGTCACCACGCCGATCGGCCTGCTGCTCAACGTCGAGTCGCCGCGCGCATTGCACATTGCCGCGGAACTGGCGCTCGCGCATCCGCGCGTCGCGGGCTTGCAACTCGGCCTGGGCGACCTGTTCGAGCCGCTTTCGATCGCGCGTCGCGAAACGGCCGCGATCCAGCAGGCGATGTTCGCGCTGCGCATCGCGGCAGGCGAAGCCGACGTCTTCGCCTACGACACCGCGTTCGCCGACATCAAGGACAGCGACGGCTTTCGCGCCGAGGCGCGGATGGCGCGCGCATTCGGTTTCATCGGCAAGAGCTGTATTCATCCGAGCCAGATCGCGATGGCGAACGACGTGTTCCGTCCATCCGATGACGACATCGCGCATGCGGTGCGCGTGGTCGAAGCCGCACGCGAGGCGGATGCGAAAGGCATCGGCGCGTATCTCGTCGACGGAAAGATGATCGACCCGCCCTTTGTCGAGCGGGCACGCGTGCTCGTCGCGGATGCCGTGCGGCTGGGTCTGCTCTCTGAAGCTCAGCGCGCCTCGGCAAGAATCTGAAAGGAGAAGGTTTCATGGAACAGAACGTCGAACGCGGCGGGCCGCTGGCGGGCGTGCGCGTGCTCGATCTGAGCGCCTATATCGCCGGTCCTTACGGCTGCACGCTGCTCGCGGATCAGGGCGCGGAAGTCATCAAGATCGAACCGCCCGCGGGCGATAACCTGCGCAAGTATCCCTCGACGCTCGAAGGCGAAAGCCGCGCGTTTCTCGGCGTGAATCGCAGCAAGCGCGGGCTCGTGCTCGACCTCAAGCAGGCGGACGCGCTCGACGTGCTGATCGCACTCGTGAAAGAGGCCGACGTGCTCGTCCACAACTTTCGACCGAGCGTGCCCGCGCGGCTCGGCATCGCGTACGAGCAGCTGCGCGCGATCAATCCGCGCCTCGTCTATTGCGCGGTGACGGGCTATGGCGAAACCGGTCCGAACAAGGACAAGGCGGGCTACGACCAGGTGCTGCAAACGATGACCGGCATGTGCACGCTGCAAGGTGCGGCCGGCGGTCCTCCCGAAGTGCTTTACGGCTCGGTCGTCGATTACTACGCGGCGGCGCTCGTCGCATCGGGGGTGTCGTCGGCGCTGTTCGCGCGCGAAAAGACGGGCGAAGGGCAATACGTCGGCGTGTCGCTGCTGCGCAGCGCGCTCACGATGCAATCGGCGCGCATGATCTGGGCGGACGGCGAGCCGAAGGACGTCGGCCGCGACATGCGCTCGGGCGGGATCACCGGCATTCATCCGACGCGCGAAGGGTATCTCTATCTCTCCGCGAACACGCCGCATTTCTGGAAGTCGCTGTGCGCGCTGACCGGTCTCGATGCGCTCGCGGCCGACGAACGTTACGACACGGTGCGCAAGCGCGCGGTGCATCGCGATGAGATCGTGCCGAAGCTGCACGCCGCGCTCGCGCAACGCACGGCGCTCGAATGGGAAGCGCTTTTCGGCGATGCCGTTCCGTGCGCGGCCGCGCGCAGCGTCGAAGACATGTTCGACGATCAGCAAGTGCTCGCCGAGGACATGGTCGCGCGCTTCGACTATCCGGGCGTGGGCGCGTATCGCGGATTCAAGCATCCGGTGCGCTTCACTTCGACGCCCCTGCCCGAGCCGTTCGCCGCGCCCGCTTTCGGCCAGCACAGCGATGCGCTGCTGCGCGAAGCCGGCTTGAGCGATGCAGCAATCGAAGCGCTGCGTACGAAGCGCGCAGTGCTTTGAGCGGAGACTCTTCGTAATGAAATGCGATTCCCACATTCATATCTATGACCGCGCGTTCCTGAAGCCGGGCGATTCCCAGGTCTTCGTCGAGCATGCCGATGTCGCCGCGTACCGCCAGGTGCAGTCGAAGCTCGGCACGCAGCGCGTCGTGATCGTCACGCCGCGTGTGTACGGCACGGACAATGCCGTCACCGTCGACGCGATCCGTCAGCTCGGCATCGACAATGCGCGCGGCGTCGCGGTGCTCGATCCCGACGTCACCGACGACGAACTGGATGCGCTGAACAAGGGCGGCATTCGCGGCATCCGCTTCACGCTCTATACGGCGCAGAACGCGGCAGTCGGCTTCGACATGGTCGAGCCGCTCGCACGGCGCGTCGCGGAACTCGGCTGGCATGTGCAGCTGCACTGGACCGCGGAGCAGATCGTCGAGCACGAAGCGCTGCTGCATCGCCTGCCCGCGAAGATGGTCTTCGATCATCGCGCGCGCCTGCCGTCGAAAGACGGCGTGCGGCACGCGGCATTCGGCATCGTGCGCCGTCTCGCCGATGCGGGCCGCGCCTGGATCAAGCTCTCCGGTCCTTATCTCGACTCGGCGGCAGGCCTCGGCAACCGCTACGACGACATTACGCCGATGGCCCGCGCATGGGTGCAAGCCGTGCCCGAGCGCCTCGTGTGGGGAAGCGACTGGCCGCACGTGACGGAGACCCACAAGCCCGACGATGCGTTCCTGCTCGACCTGCTCGCCGAATGGGCCGAAGACGATGCGGCACGCGAACGCATCCTCGTCACGAATCCCGCCGTGCTCTACGGCTTCGCAATCTAAAAGAACAAAGACTTCAGGAGACACCGCATGAAATCCGCCGCCGCACCGACGCCCGTGCGCAAGACACGCTTCACCGAAGCGACCATCCGGCTCTTCGAGCGCGTCATCCCCGATCCTTTCGTGCTCGCGATACTGATCACCGCGATCGTCGCGGTGCTGTCGCTGATCTTCGCGCCACATGCTTCCGTGCCCAAAATGATCGGCGGCTGGTACAAGGGCTTCTTCGACATTTTCACGTTCGCGTTCCAGATCACGCTCGTGCTCGTCACGGGCCATGCGTTCGCGCACGCGCCGCCCGTGCAGCGCGTGTTCAAGGCGCTCGTGTCGATCGCGCGCACGCCCGCGCAGGCGGGCGCGCTTACCTTCGTGCTCGTCGCGGTGACATCGTTCTTCAACTGGGGCATGGGCCTCGTCGTCGCCGCCTTGCTGGCGCGCGAAGTGGCCAAGCGCATGCGCGTCGACTTCGCGTGGATCGTCGCGGCGGGCTTCTCCGGCTGGGTCGTGTGGGCGAGCGGCATTTCGAGTTCCATCGCGCTCGCGCAATCGACGCCGGGCAGTTCGATGAATGTCGTGCAAAAGCTGACGGGCGCCGTGCTGCCCTTCGGCGAGACGGTGTTCACGCGCTTCAATCTCGTGCCGACGCTCGTGATGCTCTTCGCCATGCCTTTCGTGCTCGCCTGGCTCAAGCCGCGCGATGAAGACGCCGTCGTGCTCGACACCGCCCGGCATCCCGACGAGCCGATCCGCAAGCGTCCCGACGGCAAGCTGAGCTTCGCGCGCTGGATCGAGCATTCGTGGATCGGCAGCGCGTTCATCGGCGCTGCGGGCATTGCGTTGATCGTCCTCACGCAGTTCCAGCACATCGCGTTTTCCGGCGTGAATGCAGTGATCTTCGTGATGTTCATCGCCGGTGTGATCCTTCACGGCTATCCGCTCGCCTATGCGGACGCGATCAGGAACGCGGCGAAGCAGACCGGCTCGATGATGCTTCAGTACCCGCTCTACGGCGGCATCATGGGCATGATGGATGCGACCGGCCTGCCCGACGTGATCTCGCACTTCTTCATCGCCATTTCCAACGCGCACACGCTGCCGTTCTGGAGCTACGTGTGCTCGCTCATCGTCACTTTCTTCATTCCGAGCGGCGGCGGACACTGGGCCGTGCAAGGTCCGTTCGTCGTGCCTGCCGCGGTCGCGCTGCACGCCTCGGTGCCCGCGACGACGATGGCCGTCGCGATGGGCGAGCAGGTCTCGAACATGATGCAGCCGTTCTGGGCCGCGCCCGTCGTCGCGATGGCGGGCGTCGGCGTGCAGCGTGTACTCGGCTTCACGGTGATGACGTTCGCCGTCGGCCTGATCGTCTACGGCGCGGCCTTGCTGATCTTCGTCTGAAGCGCGATGAACGGTGCGCATCGGCGGCGCGTGGCTGCGCTGACTCGCGCTGACGCCGGCGCAACGCTTCGACTACGCGTAGCGCCGCGCTTCGTCCATCAGTTCCGGCGTGCCGATGATCGCGTTGATCTCGTCGAAGTCGGCCATGCGCTCTTTCCACGGCGCACTCGTGCGATGCTCGCGCAGGCTGCCGTAGAAGCCTTGCAGCGCATGCGCGACCGCGCGCGCCGCGCCGCCCGGAAAGATCACGATGCGAAAGCCGCGTGCCGCCAGCGCATCGGCGCTCTGCACCGGCGTCTTGCCCCCTTCGACCATATTGGCGAGCAGCGGCACGCGTGAGGCGAAGCGCGCACAAGCCGCATCCATCTGCTCGGCCGAGCGCAGCGCTTCGATGAATAGCGCATCGACGCCCGTTTCCAGATAACGTTCGGCGCGTTCGAGCGCGGTATCGAGACCCTCCACCGCGAGCGCGTCCGTGCGAGCCAGAATGAGCGTGTCGCTGCGTTCACGCGCATCGAGCGCGGCGCGCAGTTTGCCGCACATCTCCGCGACGGGAATCACGCTCTTGCCGTCCAGATGACCGCAGCGCTTCGGGAAGGTCTGATCTTCAAGCTGAATCATCGCGGCGCCCGCGCGTTCGAAGCCACGAACCGTGCGCTTGACGTTCAGCGCATTCCCAAAGCCCGTGTCGGCATCCACGATGACCGGCAGCGACACCCGCTCGGTGATGCGCGCGAGCGTATCCGCGACTTCGGTGAAGGTCGTAAGACCCACGTCGGAGCGTCCCAGCTTCGTATAGGCGATCGACGCGCCCGACAGATACAGCGCATCGAAACCGGCCTGCTCGGCGATCAGCGCGGAAAGCGCGTCGTAGACGCCGGGCGCGAGGACGGTTCCGTGCGCGAGTTGTTCAGCGAGAGTCATGCGTTCATCGCTCCTTGACGCTGTAGCGCTGCTTCAGCAAATTGAAAAGCCCGCCTGCCTCGGCCATGTCGAGCAGGAACGAAGGCAAAGGCTCGCAGACGAGCGTTGCGCCGCCGGCGCGCGTAATGCGCCCGTGCAGCGGATCGATGGCTATGCGCTCACCCTCTTCCATCGCTTCAGCCTCTGCGCACGTGAGCAGCACGAGTCCCACGTTGAACGCGTTGCGAAAGAACAAGCCGCTGAACGCGGGCGCGATCACCGCGCGCACGCCGAGCCGCACGAGCGCGGCCGGCGCCTGCTCGCGCGACGAACCGATGCCGAAGTTCGGCCCCGCCACGATGACGTCGCCGGGTAGCACGTTCGCCGCGAACTCCGGGCGCTGCCGTTGCAGGCAATGCCGCGCGATCTCGTCGATGCCGAATTTCATGTACGCGCCGGGCGCGAGCGCATCGGTATCGATGTCCGCGCCGACGCGCCAAACGCGATGCGTCTCGATGCCTTCGCTCATGCCATCACCTCGCGCGGGTCCGTGATGCGCCCGCGCAATGCGGACGCCGCGACCGTGAAGGGCGAGCCGAGATAGACCTGCGCCGTTTCAGCGCCCATGCGGCCTTTGAAGTTGCGCGCGGTGCTGGAAATCACGGTGCTGCCTTCGGGAATCTGTCCGCCGTAGCCGGAACATGCGCCGCACGATGTGCCGAGCACCTGCGCGCCGGCGTCTTCGAGAATCGACATCACGCCTTCGCGGCGCGCGGCTTCGCGATCGTGCACGCTCGCGGGCGCGACCATTAGTTGCACGCCTCGCGCGACGCGCCGATGCTCCAGCACGCTGGCCGCCGCGCGCAGATCGTCGAGCTTCGCGCCCGTGCATGCGCCGATGTAGGCAACCTGCACGGCTACGTCGCCGAAAGCGTCAACGTCACGCGTATTCGCGGGACTGTGCGGCGCGGCCACCTGCGGCGCGAGCGCGCCGGCATCGAAGTCGTGAGTTTCGGCTTGTGCATCGGGATCGCTTTGCCAGTGCGCGATGTCCGTCTCGTCGGTCACGCCCGCTGCGCGCAGATAGTCGAGCGTCACCGCATCCGGCGCGATCAGGCCCGTCTGCGCGCCCATCTCCGCGCTCATGTTCGAGAGCGTCATGCGCTCCTGCATCGACAATGCGGTAACGGCTGCGCCGCAGAACTCGACCGCCTGATAGCGCCCGCCGTTCATGCCGAAGCGGCCGATCATGTGCAGCATCATGTCCTTCGCCGTGACGCCGCGCGCAAGTCTTCCGCGCCAGTGCATGCGCAGCGTCTCGGGCACGCTCGCCCAGATCTGCCCCGATACCGCGACGCCCAGCATCTCCGTGCTGCCGATGCCGAACATGTATGCGCCGAACGCGCCGCCCGTCGGCGAGTGCGAATCGCCGCCGACGCAGAACATGCCAGGTCGCACGTGCCCATGCTCCGGCAGCACGACATGACAGATGCCGACGCTGTCGTACACGTTGGGCAGGCGCTGCTCCGTGGCCCACTCGCGCGCGATGCGCACGATGCGGCGCGATTCGTCGTCTGCTTCGGGCACGTAGTGATCGATCACGAGCACGATCTTCGACGTGTCCCAGAGCGGCCCGCCGAGCGCCTCGAGCATCGGCTTCAGACGGCGCGGACCGCTCGAATCGTGGAACATCGCAAGATCGACATCGCAGGTGACGATCTCGCCCACCGCGACTTCGGCGCGCCCGCACGCCTTCGCGATGAGCTTTTGCGCGAGCGTCTGAGGCGCGGCCATGGTCGCGCTCAATCGACCATCTGCGCGACCTGCCCTGCTTCGAGCAGCAGGCGATCGTGCGTGGAAGGCAGCTCCGCGAACGGGCGGCGATATTGCGCCCACATGCGCAGGTCCTCGGGCTTGTGGAACACTTGAGCGTCGGGCATCGCGGGCCACTCGGACACCGTGAGCCACAGGCGCAGCAGATGACGCCGCTCGTGGAGCGCCTGTGCATCGACATAATCGGTGCGGCCGTGCACGAGCACGCGATTGTTCAGGAACTGGATGTCGCCGTCGCGAAAGCCCATGTCGAGATAGAACTCCGGCGACGCCGCGATCTTGCGCACCATGTAGAGCGCCTCGGACTCCACCTCGCTGAACGGAACCTGGCCGCTCTTCTCCGCCAGACGCGCATAGCCGGTCGGCAGATAACAGATCACCTCGCCTGCACTGTCCGTGAAGAACGGCACCTTGTGCTCGCTGAACGTGCGGGTCGCGCGGCGGCCGTCTTCATCGGTGCGCTTGCACCACAGACCTTCGCGCAGCGCTTCGAGCAGATCCGGGCGCGTGCGCAAGAGTTCGTTGTGCACGGCGAGCGCGCTGGAGATGCGGCTTTCGCCGCCGGAGATCGCCGTGCGCAGACACATGAGCCCGATGATGTCGCACGAATCCGTGTGCATGAGCTGCCCTCCGCCCTTGCGATAGCCGCGCGATTTCGGCTCGTAGTCGCTCACGTTCACCACGTGGCCGAGCACGTCGCCGAGATACGACTGGGTCACAGGCTTACTGACGTACGAACCGAGGCCGAAGTAGATCCGCGTCATGTCGTCGTCGGAGTAACGCTCGCGCGGCAGGCCGCGCAGCATCATGAAACCCCGCCCGTTGCGCAGGAAACCGGGCAGCTCGCGCATGAAGCGGCCCATCGTGTCGAGCGGGAAGGTCTCCGGGCTGATGTCGGGAAAGTCGATGTCGCCGAGCGAATGCAGATGCGCGAGCGCGGCGTCGATTTCAGCGATCTCCGCATCCGTGAGGACGTGCAGGCCTTCGCGCGTCCAGTCGAGTTCGGGGCCTTTCCAGACAGCGGGGGAATCGATCGGTTGTCCTACTCGGTTCATCTCATGCTCCTCGATGGAAATGGTTCAGGCGCGCACGGCGTCGTGACATGCGTCGATTACGGCGCCGCAGCCGATGAGTTCGTCGAACGCACACTCGCCGATAAGCGGCGCGAGAATCTCGCGCGAATGCTCGCCCTTTTTCGGCGCGGGACGCGTGAAGCCGCCCGGCGTCGCCGAAAGACGCGCGACCACGTTATGCACGGCGACGTGACCGAGCTCGTCGTCTTCGATCTCGACCAGCGCTTCGCGTCCGGTGACATAGGCATCGGATGCAAGATCGCTCGCGTCGAGCACGGGACCGGCCGTGACTTCCGCGCGCGCGAAGAACGCGAGGTTGTCCGCGAGCGTGCGCGCCCGGATGAAGGAACCGACCACCTGGTCGACTTCATCCACATGCTGGAGGCGCGCGCTGTTGGTCGCGTAGCGCGAATCGGTGTTCATGTCCTCGCGGCCGATCGCGGCGAACAGGCGCTGCGCCATGCTCTGCGTCGACGTCGAAATGCAGAGCCACTTGTGGTCGGCGGTTGCGTAGGTATTGCGCGGACAGGTGGTGCTCGAGCGGCTGCCGGTACGCGCCTTCACCTCTCCGGTGAGCCGATAGTTCGCGACCTGCGGACCGAGAATCGAAAGCATCGGATCGAACAGCGACAGGTCGATCACCTGCCCGTTGCCGCCGTTCACGCGCGCTTCCCACAGCGCGACCATCGCGGCGTGCGCGCCGTAGAGGCCCGCGGTCATGTCGCCGAGAAACATCGGCGGCAGGACGGGCTCGCGATCGCCGAAGCCGTTCATCGCGGCGAAGCCCGAATAGCCCTCGACCAGCGTGCCGAAGCCCGGACGCTCGCGGTACGGTCCCGTCTGCCCCCAGCCCGACACTCGCACGATGACGAGCTTCGGATTGGCCGCGTGCAGCGACTGCGGCGAAAGACCCATCTTTTCCAGCGTGCCGGGCCTGAAGCTTTCGACCAGCACATCGGCATCCCGCGCGAGGCTCGCGATCAGCTTCGCCCCGGCCTCGTGATGGAAGTCGATGCACACGCTGCGCTTGTTGCGCGCATACGCCTTCCAGAACACCTCCGCGCCCTGCGTGCGGAAGGCGCGCAGCGTGTCGCCCTTCAAGGGCTCGACCTTGATGACATCCGCGCCGAAATCCGCGAGCTGCAATGTCAACATGTTGCCCGCGACGAGACGCGACAGGTCCACCACCTTGACGCCGCGTAGCGGCCCGATGTGCGATGCGTCGAAGGCTTTGCGCTGCATGGTTCGGATCTCCGGATTACGCTCGTGGCGCGCCGAAAATCCCGGCGCGATGTCATTATCTTCGAAAACAGACATCATGTCTATTTTCGCTTCCGACTTGCGGCGATGAGTTTCGCCGCGAAGCCGGCATCCATCGCCCTTGCGGCCCCCCTGCCTTACACGGCAAGATACGCGGCAACACACAGACAACGGCGCAACCGACCGGAACACAGCAATGGCAACCGAAGAACCCGGCGTCGCGGCGGTCAACCGCGCGCTCTCGATCCTCAAGGCCTTCGAAGACAGCATCGACGGCATGACGCTCACCGATCTCACCAACGCGACAGGCCTCTACCACAGCACCATCTTGCGTCTGTGCGAATCGCTCGAGCACTTCGGCTATCTGAAGCGTCTGGAAGACGGCCGCTACATGCTCGGGCCAATGCTGTTCCATCTCGGCATGATTTATCAGAGCTCGTTCCGTCTGCGCGATTACGCGTTACCGGTGCTGCGCACGCTCGTCAAGGAAACCGGTGAAACCGCCGCGGTCTACGTACGAGAGGGCGACGAGCGTCTGTGTCTCTATCGCGTGGAATGGCAGCGCTCGGTGCGCATGCATGTGCGCGAAGGCGAACGTCTCACGCTCGAGGCCGGCGCGGCGGGTCACGTTCTGCGCGCGTTTTCCGAGGGCACGGTGAAGGGCAATCTGAAGAAGGTGCGCGACCACGGCTATTGCGTGTCCCTCGGCGAGCGCGAGCCGGAAAGCGCCGCGATCGCCGTGCCGGTGTTCCGCACGGGGCAGGAGCTCGTCTGCGCGATTTCTCTCGGCGTGCCGCGCTACCGCTTCGATCGCAAATCCTTCGACGCTTACCTGCCGAAGGTGATGGAAGCGGGCGCGGCGCTCACGAAGGCGCTGGGCGGCGATGTGTCGATGTTCCAGCCGCCCTACGCGCATTTCAGCGGGGTATGAGCGCGTGTTTCTGAGCGCGCGTCAGATGTTCTGCTGAATCGCGGGGCTCGTGCCGTCGGCTTCCGGCTCGCGGCCGTTTATGCGCGATTGCAGCGCCGCGAAGCAGCCCGCGCCGATGACGAGCGCCGAGATCATGAACAGGAAGCCATTGTTGTACGAGCCGCTCGCCTTGACGAGATAACCCACGCCGAGCGGCGCGAGCAGCCCGCCTATCTGCCCGCCCGTATTGATGACGCCTGCGAACACGCCGCGCGCGCCTTGCGGCGCCAGTTGCGCGACCAGGCCCGCATACGGCGAGAGGCAGCCGTACAGCAGAAACGCCGCTGCCGAAAGGCCGATCACGCATGCGACGATATCATCCGCGCTGTACGCGAGATACAGTGCGAGCCCCGTGCAGACATAGCCCACGGCCACGAGCGTCGGCCGCCTGCGATGCAGCAGTCCGCTGCCGAGCCAGCCGAATACCACGATGCCGAGGAAGCCGAAAAGATAAGGCACCGACGCCGCGACGCCCAGCGATTTCAAATCGATATGCCGCTGGTTGGCGAGATACGAAGGGATCCAGCCGAGAAAGCCCCAGTAGCCGACGCTGAAGGTCATATAGCCGAAGAACAGCAGCCAGGTGCTCTTGCGCCCGGCGAACAGACGCCATTGCTCGGCGCGGTTCGCCTTGTCGTGCGTCGTGCGTTCCTTCGCTTCGATTGCCTTACCCGGAATGATGAAGAGGATCAGCAGCGCGACGATCACACCCGGAACCGCGAACACGTAGAACACGTTGCGCCAGTCGCCGTTCATCAGCAGGCTTGTGACGACGGGCGCGACGACCGCCGGTCCGATCGCGAGCGCCGAGAGCCAGACGGCGTGCGCCTTGGCCGCGTCCTTGTGACTGAAGTTGTCCGCGACGGCCTTATAGACGGCCGCGTTGCACGATCCTTCGGCCAGGCCGAAACAGAAGCGCGCCGCGATCAGCACGGCCATCGACGTCGCGAGTCCCGTCATGCCGGTGAAAATCGAGAACAGGACCGGCGCCACGACCAAGAGCGCCTTGGTGCCGAACCGGTCCGCGAGGAAGCCGCCGGGCAACTGCATCAGCGCATAGCCGAGCGCGAAAGCGGCGAGCAGGACGCCGAACTGCGCGGCATCGAGACGCAACGCTTTCATCATCGTCGGGCCGGCGACGGAAATGCTCACCCGATCCAGATAGTTCACGAACTGCAGCAGCCAGGTCAGCGCCAGCAACCGGTATCTCAGACTCATCCTTGTCTCCTCGCTTCGTGCGAATGTCCCTGCGGCCGAAAAATAGAAATCATGTCTATTTTCGCAACGGTAACGGACCGGCAGGGACTACACAAGAAAAGGAAGGTCGGGGATTTCCCCTAGCGCGCCAAAACGCGGCGCGAAAATCGGCGTACGCCGATCCCACGCCGTCACCGCAGCGGAAGGTTTTGAAGGCACAGCGGCCGGAGTTCCGTTAGACGGCACCGGTGCAAAGCTAGACCGCGTCGAGCAATGCGCGCTTGAATCGTGATAAGAACGTCATGCAGGACTATTGGCGCTACGACCACACTTCGGGTGAACCAGGCGCAATCGGAGACATCACGCATCTGCAACGCAATGCGCAACCAGAAAAATGAACGAGACAATGAAACTATTCAGCCTGCATGGCAGGCGGGCCCTGATCACCGGCTCCGGGCGCGGCATCGGCCTGGCGCTCGCACGGGGACTCGCGGGCGCCGGTGCTTCGATCGTGATAAACGATCGCAATGAGCAAAAAGCCGCCGATCTCGCCGCAGACCTGCGAGGCGAAGGCTTCGACGCCGGTTTCGCCGTGTTCGATGTGACCGACCGCGAGCAGGTCGTCGCGGCGATCGAACGTGTCGAGAAGACCATCGGCGCGATCGACATTCTGATCAACAATGCGGGCATCCAGCGCCGCGCGCCGCTCGAAAACTTCGACGAAGGCGACTGGAACGACCTGCTGCGCGTGAATCTCGACGGCGTATTCCAGGTCTCGCAGGCCGTCGCGCGGCACATGCTGGCGCGCGGGCGCGGCAAGATCATCAACATCGGGTCGGTGCAAAGCGAGCTGGCGCGACCGGGCATCGCGCCCTATGCAGCCACCAAAGGCGCCATTCGCATGCTGACCAAAGGCATGTGCGCGGAATGGGCGCGGCACGGCATTCAGGCCAATGCGATCGCGCCCGGCTATTTCGAGACCGATCTCAACCGCGCGCTCGTCGACGATCCGGCTTTCTCGGAGTGGCTCTGCAAGCGCACGCCCGCGGGCCGCTGGGGCCGCGTCGAGGAACTGTGCGGTGCGGCGGTGTTCCTCGCGTCGGCGGCGTCGGACTTCGTGAATGGGCAGACGCTTTTCGTCGATGGCGGATTGACCAGCGTGGTCTGAGCCGGTCGAGCCATGACCGTGTCCGACGACGTAGGAAATCGCGATGCTCTCGATAGTCCCGAAGATATCGGCGATGTGTTCCAAGCTTGCGTTGATGCCGCTCGATCGGCGCCGGTTGACTTGCCACGGACTCCGTGACTATTCTCGTTTCACATGAAAGCGTCGCGGCAAAAGACCGCGCTCAGGAGACTCAGTTGCGTTTCGACCTACAATCGCTGAAGCTGTTCATCGCCGTCTGTGAGCACGGCAGCATCGCGCGGGCAGCAGAATTCGAGAATATCGCCCCTTCGGCGCTCAGCAAGCGCATGTCCCAGCTTGAGGACATACTCAAGACCGCTCTGTTCGTGCGCAGCAACAAGGGCCTGGAACTGACAGTCGCGGCGGCAGCACTGCTGCAACACGCCCGGACGCTTCTGCGCGACATTCAACAGATGGAAAGCGAGCTGCTTGACCACGCCGAAGGCGTGCGTGGTCAGATCCGGCTGCACGCGAGCCTCTCGACCATCGTGCAGTACATTGCCAAAGATATCCGCGTTTTTCTGGACCTGCATCCAGGTCTGCGGATCGACCTACAGGAAAGCCTGAGCCCTGCAGTGGTGCGCGCCGTGGCCGAAAACACTGCCGATATCGGCGTGTTCGGCGGCACCACCGTGACCGCTGGACTGCAGGTCTTTCCCTACCGCAGCGACCGGCTGGTCGTCATCATGCCGCCCGATCATCCACTCAGCCGTGCGGGCCGAGTGAGCTTCCGCGAGGTGGCCGAATACCCGCTCGTAGGACCTCAGGAAGGAAGCTATCTTAATTCGCTGGTGTTGCGCGCAGCGGCAGACCTCGACCACCCGCTTAAGCTCTCTATCCGGGTGAACGGCTTCGAGCCGGTGCGCAGCATGGTCGAGGCGCGGCTTGGCGTCGGGCTTGTACCCGAGCATCATGCTGAACGCTACGTCAGCTCGGCGCCCTTGGTCGCCGTGCTGTTGGACGAGCCTTGGGCTGAGCGGCATTGGAAAATCTGTGTGCGCGAGGCGGAGTCGCTCCCCGCGCCCGTCCTGCTCTTTCTCAAGCATCTGCTAGCAAGTGCGCAGCAGCAAGCCGGAAATCACGAATAGGCGAGCTTCAACCCCGCTTGCGGCCACGACAACGCACCCAGACGTCCGGTGCCGGACATCGTGACATATGCTGTCTTCATGTCGGCGCCACCGAAGCATATGTTCGTCACCATGCCGTCCGGCACCGTGACTTGCCGCATCACCTCGCCAGACGGCGCGACCACGGTGATGCAGCCGGTGACCAACGTGGCCACGCAGATGTTCCCTTCCACATCCACTGCCAAACTATCGAATCGCTGGTAGCCGGCAAGCCCGCACACGAGACGCCCGCCGTGCGGGGATGGATACGGATGCTTGCGTGCCCTGCCCGGTGCCTCCAGGTCAAAAGCCCATAAGCGCGCCGTCTCGGTTTCCGCCACATAGACGGTACGGTCGTCCGGCGACAAGCCGACGCCGTTCGCCGTGGTAAGCGGATAAGCGACTTCGACAATCATCGACCCATCGGCTCGCCCGTAATACAGGCCGGCGTGATCGCGATCACGCAGCCGGTTCTTGCCAAAATCGGTGAAATAAAAACCGCCTTCGTGGTCGAACACGATGTCGTTGGGGCCGCACAGCGGATGATCGCCGCAGCGGTCGTAGAGCGTCGTGAGCGCACCCGTACGCGGGTCGAACCGTTCGATTCGACCGCTCGTATAGCCTGGATGGATACCCGGCCGAGTGCGATTGAGCCCGGCGACGGTACGGAAAAGGAACCCCCCGTTATTGCAGATGTAAAAAGCACCATCCGGACCCAAGGCCAAACCGTTCGGCCCTCCGCCGATTTTCGCAAGGACGCTCACCGTACCGTCAACAGCTACGCGACTGATGGTCTCACGCTCGATTTCGACCAGCACGACCGAGCCATCAGACATCGCCACGGGTCCCTCGGGAAACATCAAGCCTTCCGCGAGGATGCGGACGTCGCTCTCCATGTTCATTCTCCTCAGTTCAGCGCTTGCCCGCATTCTCGACGAAATGGTTGTCGTACGTAGCCTTCAGGTCGATCGAAGCTTTGCCGATGTCGGGATCGAATGCGGTCAACACATCATGTACGGTATGCGCGGCAGCGTCGGTCATCAGGCCGTCGCGCGAAATGCAGCTTTGCATGTTGGCGTAGGCACGAGCGAAGACATCCTTCTCGGCGAGAGCATATTGCGGCGGTACGGCGGCGGCGACCTGCTCAGGCGTTGCATGCACCATCCAGCGCTCAGCCTCGAGGATGGCATTCGTTACCGCTTGCACGGTGTTCGGATATTTGACGAGGAAGTCTTTGGTCGTGTAGATGGCAGCTTCCGGATAGTCGCCGCCCAGTGTCGCGCGCGTTCCGGCCGGGTCTCGCATCACAGCCAACGGAAACAGATCGCCGCTGCCCTGCAGAACGGTAGCGACCGGGTCGTTGCTCATCAGTGCGTCGATCTGACCACTGCGCGCTGCAGCGATCGCCCCGGCAGAGGAGCCGACGCCAATGATCGATACGTCGCCGGGCTTTACGCCGGACTTGCTCAGCAGATAGTTCACGCCCATGTGAAAGCTCGATCCGGGCGAGCTCACGCCAATGCGCATGCCCTTCAGATCCGCATAAGTCTTGATCCTGGCGTGGCTTGCGCGAGTCGCACCGAATACCCATCCGGGGCACGAGGCCAAGGTCACGAACGAGACCAGCTTCTGCCCTTTGGCGGCCATCGTTATCGTATTGGAGTAGGCCCCAGCCACTATGTCGGCACTACCGCCCATCATTGCCTGCAGCGCCTTGGCGCCTCCACTGAACACGCCGATTTCAACGTCTAGCCCGGCCTGTTTGAAGTATCCCCGACTGTCCGCGATGACGAACGGCAGGTAAGGAAAACCGACACCCGCCGCCGCCAGGTGGAGCCTGGGCTTTTCCGGCACAGGCGCGCCACTGGCGGCCGACGCATTCGAGACGGCGGCGAAGGTTGCCAATGCGATAGAAACTCGACGCCAAAGCGCTGTCACGATGATATGTCTCCGTTGGAAATGTGTCTTGCGCGGCCGTGTCGTGAAGCGTTCAGCCTTGCACGACGTTCTGGCGCTGCTGCCCGAGGCCCTCGATGCCCAGCGTCACAACATCGCCCGGTTTCAGATAGACCGGAGGTTTTTGCCCCAGGCCGACTCCGGGAGGTGTGCCCGTGGAGATAATGTCGCCCGGCTGCAATGACATGAACTGCGACAGGTACGACACCAGGTAGCGCACGCCATACACCATGGTGACCGTACTGCCGTTCTGATAGCGATGTCCGTTGACTTCCAGCCACATCGGCAGCGTCTGCGGGTCGCGCACCTCGTCCGCGGTTACGAGCCAGGGCCCCGTCGGACCGAACGTATCCGCCGACTTGCCCTTGGTCCATTGGCCCTGACGCTCCGCCTGAAACGCGCGCTCGGACACATCGTTGATGACGCAATAGCCCGCGACATGGTTCATGGCATCGGCTTCGCTGACGTACTTGGCTGTCTTCCCGATGACCACGCCCAATTCCACTTCCCAGTCGGTCTTGATCGAGTCGCGCGGAATCTCGATCGTGTCGTTCGGACCAACGATCGCGCTCGTAGCCTTCATGAAAATGATAGGCTCCGGCGGGACCGTGGCACCGGTTTCTGCCGCGTGGTCAGAGTAGTTCAAGCCGATGCAGATAAACTTGCCCGTGCCACCCACGCAGGGCCCGAGGCGCGGACTGCCTTCTACGCGCGGTAACGACGCGGCATCGAGCGCCTTCAGGCGTGCAAGGCTATCGGGTAGCAGAGCTTCGCCGGCAATATCGGCAACATGGTTCGACAAGTCCCGAATATTTCCCTCGGCATCGAGAAGGCCCGGCTTCTCCTGGCCCGGTGAACCGTAGCGCAACAGCTTCATATGTGTATGCTCGCTTCAATAGGTGGCGCGTCCGCCAGACAGATCAAAAACCGCGCCAGTGGTAAAGGAGTTCTCTTCGCTCGCGAGCCAGGCGATCATGGCGGCGGCCTCATTGAGTTCGAGGAAACGGCCGCGCGGGATCTTGCCCAACATGTATTCGATATGCTCGGGCGCCTGCTCCATCGCGCCAGGTGTGCGCGCAACGGCAGGAGTGACGCAATTGACTGCTATGTCGTGACGCGCCAGCTCCTTTCCCAGCGACTTGGTCATTGCGATGACCGCGGCCTTGGCCGAGCTGTAGGCCGACGCATTCGGGTTACCTTCCTTGCCGGCGACCGAGGCGAGATTGACGATGCGGCCATAGTTCTGGCGGACCATCTCCGGGACCACCGCACGGCAGCAGTGAAAGGTACCGTTGACGTCGATCTCCATCACCTGCTTCCAGATATCGATCGGATACTCGATCAGAGGCGCATTCGGGCCAACAATCGCCGCGTTGTTGATCAGGATATCGATACGTCCCGCGGATTTCATCGTTCCCGCGACAGCCGCTTGCACGCTCGCGAAGTCGGCAATGTCGACGCACTCGAAGTGAACGTCGTGCTGACTCAGCTGGGTACGGGCCTGCTCGATGCCGGCAGGATTGACGTCCCAGATCACGAGCCGGGCACCCGATTCGAGCAGCCGGCGGCCGACTTCCAGACCGATGCCTTGCGCGCCGCCGGTCACGACGGCGACGCGGCCCGTCAGATTGATTTTGTTGGTCTGCAATTTAGTTCCTCAAGGTTGAATCACGCATCCCATGCACTCGCGCTCAGGCGCTAGCGGCCACCGTCTGCCCGGCCACGGGGCGCCAGCGCAGCAGATAGTCTTCGATCATCGATACCGCTGTATCGAGCACGAGAGCGAACACGGTGAGCACGAGGATCCCCGCGATGACCGAATTGATATCGAACACGCCTTCGGCCAGCAGAATCAGGTAGCCAACGCCTTTCTCCGAGCCCAGATACTCGCCCACCACGCTGCCGACGAAGGCGATGCCGATCGCGTTATGCAGGCTCGAAAACACCCAGCTCGTCGCCGATGGCAAATACACGTGCCTCATCAGTTGACGCGAGTTGGCGCCTAGCATCCGGGTGTTCGACAACACTGTCGGGCTCACCTCGCGGACACCCTGAAACACGTTGAAGAAGACCACGAAGAAGACAAGCGTTACGCCCAACGCTACTTTCGACCAGATGCCCAGTCCGAACCAAAGCGCGAAAATGGGCGCAAAGATCAATCGCGGCATCGAGTTCATTGCTTTGATGAACGGATCGAACACGACGGCCAGAAACGGGCTAAGGGCAAGCCAAAGGCCGCATCCCAATCCCAGGACCGTGCCGATTGCGAACGCAAGCATGGTCTCGAGCAGGGTCGTGTACAAATGGCGGAAGACCGAGCCCGTCACGAACCACTCGACGATGCGACGAGCCACACCTACAGGGTCTCCGAAGAAGAACGGGGACAGCCACTTCTGATAGGTGCCAAGCCACCAGAGGAACAGGACACCGATCAAAATTGCCAGCCGCGTCACCAGAACGGTGAAACGATTGTTTGGACTAAACTCGATTGCGCGCATAGCTTTTCAGAACCTCGCCTCGAAGCACGTCCCAAATCTGGGTGTGCAGTTGAAGGAAACGCTGCGTCATCCGGATCTCCGACATTTCGCGCGGCCGCTCCAGATCGATCTCGAACTCGGCGATGGGTCGCGTACCGGGTCCCGCCGACAGCACGATGACCCGGTCGGAAAGCGAGATAGCCTCTTCCAAATCGTGAGTCACGAACATCACGGACTTGCGATCGCGTGACCACAGTTGCAACAGCTCGTTTTCCATCAGGTGGCGGGTCTGGATATCGAGCGCGCTGAATGGTTCGTCCATCAGAATGATGCGCGGATTGAGCGCCAGGGCTTGCGCCAAACCGGCCCGCTTGCGCATGCCGCCGGACAGCTGATGGGGGTATTTCTTCCCATGACCTTGCAGCCCCACTCGCTCGAGCCAGCCACGGGCGACACCCAAGGCTTCTTCGCGCGGCATTCCGCGAAATATCAAGCCGATCGCAATGTTCTCTTCGGCCGTCTTCCACGGCATGAGCGCATCCACCTGAAACAGGTAGGCGGCCTGTGTATTGAGACCCTGGGTCAGCTTCTTGCCGAACACGCTCAGGCTGCCCGACGAAGGCCGGGTGAGCCCGGCCGCCACGTTCAGCAGTGTCGACTTGCCGCAACCCGTGGGGCCGACAATCGAGACGAACTCTCCGTCCCTTATCGTCAAACTGCCGCCAGAAACTGCGGTGTAGGTCTGGGCATGCTTGCCATTGCCGGCAAAGGTGCAGGTCACGTTGTCGAAGCGTAACGCTTCACGCACTTCTGCCTGTCCGCTGTCGAGCGGGATGCTACATGCTGCGGTGCTCATGGCTGGACCTCCGCCGCCTTTCTGACGAACCGATTGTCATAGGTCGTGGCGAGGTCGATTTTGGCCGACGCTACCGCAGGGTCGAAGGCTGCAAGCACCTCATGCACCGTCTGCGCGCCTTTGGGGGTGATCTCCCCGTTCTGCGCGATGCAGCGGCGGCTATTCGTGAAGGCCTCGGCATAGAGCGCCTTGTTCTCGCCCAAAAACTGCGGCGGCACGTTGTCTGCGACTTGCTGCGGCGTGGCCTTGGCTATCCACTTTTCCGCGCGCACGATTGCATTGGCGACTGCCTGGACCGTCTTGGGATTCTTGTCGATGAAGTCCTGCGTCGCGAATACGCTCGACTCGGGATAGTCGGAGCCGAACACCTTCACGTTGCCGTCCGCCGTACGCATGTTCTCGAGCGGTCTCAGGCTGCCATCCTTCGTCAGAATCGTGGCACTCGGGTCATTGACGATGAGCGCATCGATCTGACCCGCACGCACCGCTGCAACGGCACCGGCCGCCTGCCCCACGCCGATGATCGACACGTCCGAAGGCTGCAGCCCCGCCTTGTGCAAGATGTAGTTGACCGCCATGTGCGTGCTGGAGCCTGGCGCGCTCACGCCGATTCGCATGCCCTTCAAATCCTTGGGCGACTTGACGTCTGTCTCGTGTTTCTGAGACACGCCAAAGATCCAGCCCGGGCAAATCACTTGTGCGGCCACCACGACGAGGTGCTGACCCTTCGTCGCCATGGTGATCGTGTTCGAATAGGCGCCCGCCACCATATCGGAGCTGCCGCCCAACAAGGCCTCCAGCGTCTTTGAACCTCCGGAAAATGCCGCGATGGTTACGTCGAGCCCTTCGTCCTTGAAGTAGCCGCGCTGCTTGGCAACGAGCATGGGCAGGTATGTGATGCCAGTCGACGCCGCTGCAATGTGCAACTCGGGCTTCTCCGGCGTGTCCTTCGCCACTGCCGTGGCTGATGCGCAAGCGAGTTCCACGGCTGCGCACAATGCAACAGCGAATTTCAGCTTCATGGTTGTCTCCTCCCTTTCTAGGGATGTTGGTGCGAACAACTGCCCTGGACGGACTGGCACTTCGTGACCGTGACGCCGAGATGGCAGCCAGCCCAAGGCGCGATCCGCCCTAAACGACTTCTTTTCGCAAGGCTTCGACCACTGCGTCACCCATGTCACGGGTGCCGACGCTTCGGGTGCCCTCTTGGTAGATGTCGGCGGTGCGGTAGCCGGCGGACAGCACTGTTCGCACGGCCTGTTCGACGCGGCCCGCAGCATCCTCCATCTCGAAGCTCTCGCGCAGCATCATCGCAAGCGACAAGATGGCGGCAAGCGGATTAGCGATGTCCTTGCCGGCAATATCCGGCGCCGAGCCGTGCACCGGCTCGTACAGCCCTTTGCGGTCGTACCCTAGCGAAGCCGAGGGCAGCATGCCGATCGATCCGGTCAACATGGCCGCAGCGTCCGACAGAATGTCGCCGAACAGATTGCCCGTAACGATCACATCGAACTGCTTGGGCCGGCGCATCAGCATCATGGCAGCGGCGTCCACGAAGAGATGGCTCAGTTCGACGTCCGGGTAGTCTCGCCCGACGCGCGTGACAGTTTCGCGCCACAACTGACTCGCCTCCAGCACGTTGGCCTTGTCCACCGAGCACAGCTTGTGGTGACGGCGACGCGCGGCTCGAAAAGCCGCGTGCGCGACGCGTTCAACCTCCGACTCGGAATAACGCATCGTGTTGAAACCCACGCGCTCGCCTGCTTCGTTGGTTTCGAAGCCGCGCGGCTGACCGAAATAAGCGTCGCCATTCAGCTCACGAACGATCACGATGTCCAGTCCGTCGACGACTTCCGGCCGCAGAGTGGAAGCGCCAATCAGTTCCGGGAACATATAGGCCGGACGGAAGTTCGCGTACAGTGTGAGCGCTTCGCGCAGTTGCAACAGACCGGTTCCGGGACGACGCGCGCGAGGAATGTCCGCCTCATCGGCTACGCCCACCGCACCAAAAAGGATGGCGTCAGCCTTGCGCGCCACGTCGAGCGTGGGCTCCGGAAGCGGCACGCCGTGCGCCTGGATTCCGGCCTCGCCGATGTGCGCCTCTTGAGTCTCGGCATGAGGTGCCACGACTTGCAGCACCTTGAGAGCCTGCGCCACTACTTCGGGACCGATACCATCACCGGGCATGACTGCAATCTTCATCTGAACTCCTCCAGGGTCGTTTTAGAAAGCGCGCGCCTCAATATGCGTCGGCGCGATTGCGCTCGAATGCATCAATGCGATCTCGATGCGAAAGCGTGTAATCGATCTCGTCCATGCCACGCAGCAGGCATTGCTTGGCGAAGGGCTCCATCTCGAAAGCATGCGAGGCGCCGTCGGGTAACGTCACACTCTGTGCGGGCACGTCAATGGAGATTCGGCTACCCGCCTTCGTGGTCAGGTATTCCAGAAGCGGAAGAACCACGGTCTCCGGCAGCACGATGGGAAGCAGCCCGTTCTTCAGGCAGTTGATGAAGAAGATATCGCCGAAGCTCGGGGCAATCACCGCCCGGATGCCGTAGTCGTACAGCGCCCAGACAGCGTGCTCACGCGAAGATCCGCAACCGAAGTTGTGGTTCGCCACCACGATGCGCGACTCGCGAAACGACGCCTGGTTGAGCACGAACTCAGGCTTTTCGGTGCCGTCCGGGCCAAAGCGCAGCGCACGAAAGAGAAACTGGCCGAAATCGTCGGAGCGAGGTTTTTGCAGGAAGCGCGCCGGCAGAATCTGGTCCGTATCGCAATTGATGACGACGATCGGGGCTGCGACTGCGTCGAGGTGAGTCAGGCTTTCCATCTCATGCTCCCAAGAGGCGGCGCACATCAGTCAGACGTCCCGTTACGGCAGCGGCAGCCGCCATAGCTGGACTCATCAGATGCGTGCGCACGCCCGGCCCTTGACGGCCCACGAAATTGCGATTCGAAGTGGAGGCGCAACGCTGCCCAGGCGCGGCAATATCGCCGTTGGTTGCAAGGCACATCGAACAGCCCGGGAAACGCCACTGGAAGCCGGCTTCCTTGAACACGCGGTCCAGTCCTTCGGCCTCGGCTTGCGCTCGTACCTCATGCGAGCCCGGCACCACCCATGCCTCGACGCCAGATGCGACATGGCGGCCCCGCGCGACCTCGGCCGCGCTGCGCATATCCTCGATGCGCCCGTTCGTGCACGAACCGATGAAGACCCGGTCGATCGCAACGCCTTCCAGCGCCTCGTTCGGGGCTAATCCCATGTAGTCGAGCGCCGTCGACATGGCAGCGCGCAGATCGGGGTCCGCCTGCAGCGCGGGATCGGGAACACGCCGGTCGATGGCGCAGGCATATTCGGGTGTTGTGCCCCAGGTCACCATCGGGGCGATCCCGGCGACGTCGATATGCACCTCCCGGTCGAACGTTGCATCGGGGTCGGTGAACAAGGTGCGCCAGTGCGCCATCGCGCGGTCCCACTCTTCGCCCTTCGGCGCGAAGGGACGACCGGCCAGATACGCGAAGGTGGTGTCGTCTGGCGCGATCATGCCGGCGCGACCGCCGGCCTCGATGCTCATGTTGCAGAGCGTCAGCCGAGCTTCCACCGAGAGACCGGCGATCGCGGAGCCCCTGTACTCGATGACATGCCCCACGGCGCCAGCCACGCCGATGCGCGCGATGACGGCGAGGATCAGGTCCTTGGCGGTGACACCCGGGCCCGGCGTGCCGTCGAAGGTGACGCGCATGTTGCTCGACTTGCGTTGCCACAGGCATTGCGTGGCGAGCACATGAGCCACCTCGGTTGCGCCGATACCGAACGCGAGCGCGCCCATCGCCCCGTGTGTCGACGTGTGACTGTCGGCGCAGACGACGGTCATGCCAGGCAAACTCAACCCCTGCTCGGGCCCGACCACGTGAACGATGCCGCGACGCGAATCGTCCATGTCGAACAAGGTGATGTTCGACGCGGCTGCGTCACGCTGCAGGGCCACGATCATGGCGCGCCGCTCGGGGTCGGTCACCGCCGACATGTCGTTTGCCGCGCTGGAAACGTAGTGGTCCGCCGTACCGAAGATTCGCTCAGGCGACCGTGGCTTGAGCCCGCGCTCGCGCAACAGATCGAAGGATTGCGCGGTGACGTCATGAATAAAATGCCGATCGATGAACAGCAGGTCCTGCCCGTCGTCGCGCGACATCACCCGGTGACTATTCCAGATCTTGTCGTAAAGAGTCTGTGGACCGCCCACCCCTTGTTCGAGTTGCATCGCTTCGTCTCACTCCGTCAATGCGCCGATCGCGAAGGCACGCCTTCGTTCGGCGAGTCAATGTTGTGAGAGCATGATGCGCCTGACAAGCCGCTTTGTACGTGCTTTTTGGGAAAGGCACCATCGTCAAACGCGATGACGAAGCGGCGTCGCCGTCGACCGGAAGGCGGATTCGAGAAACCCGCTCTGCGACTTCGCGCGGAATCAGACCGTGAAGCGCCGCGCAAAGGGAGGTGGGAACTGTTTTATCGATATGCGCTGAGCCTTTCGGTGTCTTCACCGAAGCGCATCTTCCACCAGCTCGATCCAGTGCCGCACGCCGGTACGCCCCGCGCCCGCGAGATGCGTCTGGCACCCGATATTCGCCGTGACGATCATTTCAGGCGCTTCGCTTTCGAGCGCGTCCATCTTGCGCTCGCGCAGTTGCGTCGATAGCGCCGGCTGCGTGATCGAATACGTTCCGGCCGAGCCGCAGCACAGATGCGCATCGGGCACGGCGGTCAGGTCGTAGCCGAGGCGTGTCAGGATCGACTCCACTGCGCCGCCGAGTTTCTGCGCGTGCTGGAGCGTGCAAGGACAATGAAACGCGATGCGCTTACGGTCGGTGGATCTGAGCGCGTCGAGCGGCTCCTTGCGCATCACTTCGACGAGATCGAGCGCGAGTTCACTGACGCGCGCGGCTTTCGCCGCATACGTCGGATCGCCCCGCAACAAATGGCCGTATTCCTTCACGAACGCCCCGCAACCGCTCGCGGTCTGCACGATCGCTTCCGCACCCGCTTCGATGGCGGGCCACCATGCGTCGATGTTGCGCCGCGCGCGCATCAGACCTGCCTCCTGTGCGTTCAGGTGATAGTCGGTCGCGCCACAGCAGCCGGCCTGCGGCGCACCGATCACGCTGATCCCGAGCCGATCCAGCACGCGCGCGGCCGCTGCGTTCGTATTCGGCGACAGCGACGGCTGCACGCATCCCTCCAGCATGAGCACACGACGCGCATGCCGCGCGCCCGGCCGCACCTTGGCCGCGGTCGCGCGTGCAGGAATCTTTTGTCGCAAAGCGCTCGGCAGGACGGGACGCGCGAGACGGCCAGCCTTCAGCAAGGTATCGAACACGGCAGGACGCGTAATCGCGTGACGCAATCCGTTGCGCAGCAAGCGTTCGCCGGCGGGCCGCTGAACGCGACGCTCCAGTTCCCCGCGGCCGATGTCGAGCAGCGCGTGATAGGTGACGCCCGAAGGACACGTGGTTTCGCAATTGCGGCACGTCAGGCAGCGGTCGAGATGCAGCTGCGTCTTCTGCGTGACCGGCTCGCCTTCCAGCATCTGCTTGATGAGATAGATGCGCCCGCGCGGACCATCGAGTTCATTACCCAACAACTGATAGGTCGGGCAGGTGGCATTGCAGAACCCGCAATGGACGCACGAACGCAGAATGTCTTCCGCTTCCTTCGCGCGCGCGAGCGTCTTCGCTTCGTCGCTGAGATTCGTTTGCATGGCTTGTGCGTGTCGATGGCGTCAGTAGTCGGCGTACATCCGGCCCGGATTGAACACACGGTGCGGATCGAGGCGTTGCTTCAGTTGCGTATGAAAGCGCATCAGCGCTGCGGGGATCGGCTGGAACGGCTCGGGCGTCACGCCCGGAACGAAACACGTCGCATGGCCGGCCGCCGCACTCGCAATACCTCGAATGACGTCCGCGCTCGCTTCGCTCTTGAGCCAGCGTTGCGCGCCCCCCCAGTCGATGATGGCGTCGCCGGGCAGCGCGGCGAGCGGCGTTGCATTCGGCAAGGACAGGCGCCAGAGCGGACGATCATCCTCGAAGAAGGCGAGACGATGTTCGCGAAGGGATGTCCAGAAATCGTCATCCAGATGCTCTCCACCGATGCGATCCGCCGCGGCGCGCACCGAACCCGCGCCGCCTTCGAGGCGAACGTGCAGCCGGCCATCGACATGACAGGCGCCGCTCACGGGCAATGCCGCCTTTCGCCAGGAAGAAAGCTCACGCATTGCTTCGGAGGCTTCCAGTGCGAGCGAGAGACAGCGCGTTTCACGCGGCTTGGGCAGAACCTTCATCGATACTTCGGTGATCAGCCCGAGACAGCCGAAGCTGCCGCTCATCAAACGCGACACGTCGTAACCCGCGACGTTCTTCATCACCTGCCCGCCGAAGCGCAGATGCCTGCCTTCGCCGGTAACGATGCGGCATCCCAGAACGAAATCGCGCACCGAACCCGCCCACGGACGGCGCGGACCCGACAGACCCGCTGCGACCACGCCGCCTATCGTCGCCGCTTCGCCGAACGTCGGCGGCTCGCACGGAAGCATCTGGCCGGCTTCGTCGAGGATCGCGTTCATTTCGGCGAGCGGTGTGCCTGCGCGCGCGGTGATCACGAGTTCGCTCGGGTCGTAGCTGACGATGCCGCGATGCGAGCGCGTGTCGATCTCTTCGCCTTGCACCTGCGTGCCGAGGAATGCCTTGCTGTCGCCGCCGCGAATGCGCAACGGCTGGCGGCGTGCGATCGCGCACTGCACCTGATCGACGAGACGCGCGCTGTCGTCGATGGAAATGAGGTCGCGTCGCATCAGAAGCGCTCCAGTTCGGGATGCGGCAATGCGCCGTGATGCACGTGCATCGAGCCGAACTCGGCGCAGCGATGCAGCGTCGGCACGTTCTTGCCCGGGTTCAAAAGCCCCGATGGATCGAATGCGGCTTTGACGGCATGGAAGAACGTCAGTTCGTCGCTGTTGAACTGCGCGCACATCTGGTTGATCTTCTCGCGTCCGACACCGTGTTCGCCCGTGATGCTGCCGCCTGCTTCGACGCACAGTTCGAGAATGCGTGCCCCGATCGCTTCTGCGCGGTCCATCTCGCCCGCAGCGTTGGCATCGAAGAGAATGAGCGGATGCATGTTGCCATCGCCGGCGTGGAATACGTTCGCGACGCGCAGCCCGTATTGCGCCGAGAGGTCCGCGATCCCGCGCAGCACGCGCGACAGTTCACGGCGCGGAATCGTGCCGTCCATGCAGTAGTAATCGGGCGAGATGCGGCCGACTGCGGGAAACGCGTTCTTGCGGCCCGCCCAGAAGCGTTGCCGCTCGGCTTCGTTGGCGGCGAGGCGGATGTCGGTCGCGCCCGCAGTGCGCAGCAGGGCTTCGACGCGTGCGCAGTCTTCCTCGACGTCGGACTCTGCGCCATCGACTTCGCAGAGCAGCAGCGCTTCGGCATCGACGGGATAGCCCGCGTGAATGAAATCTTCGGCCGCGCGGATCGCAAGGTTGTCCATCATTTCCAGGCCGCCGGGAATCACGCCCGCGGCGATGATCTGCGCGACGGCGTTGCCCGCCTTCTCGATATCGTCGAAGCTGGCGAGCAGGACTTTCGCGCTCTGCGGCTTCGTCAGGAGCTTGACCGTGACCTCGACCACGACGCCCAGCATGCCTTCCGAACCGGTGATGAGCGCGAGCAGATCGAAGCCGGGCGCGTCGAGCGCTTCGGAGCCGAGTGTGAGGCGCTCGCCGTCGATCGTCACGATCTCCACGCGCAGGATGTTGTGCACCGTGAGTCCGTACTTGAGGCAATGCACGCCGCCCGCGTTTTCCGCGACATTGCCGCCGATCGAGCACGCGATCTGCGACGAAGGATCGGGCGCGTAGTAGAGCCCGTGCGGCGCGGCGGCCTGCGAAATGGCGAGATTGCGCACGCCCGGCTGCACGCGGGCGATGCCCGCTTCGGCATCGACTTCGAGAATGCGGCTGAAGCGCGCCATCACCAGCAGGATGCCTTTCTCAAGCGGCAGCGCCCCGCCGGACAGTCCGGTGCCTGCGCCGCGCGCGACAACGGGAATGTCGTGCGCGTTCGCGTACTTCAACAAGGCCTGGACTTCGTCGATGGTATCGGGCAGCGCAACCAGCATCGGCGTGATGCGGTACGCGGAAAGGCCATCGCACTCGAAAGGCCGCAGATCTTCTTGCGCGTGCAGGAGTTGCAGATCGGGAAGCAGTGCCCGCAGATCGCGCACGATCCGGGCCTTGTCGTGGTCGCGCAGCGGGCCGTCGAGCTTCTCGTCGTAAGCGTAGGACATGCGGTGTCTCCGGTGGGGCGAGGGCCCGTTCCAATGTGTGCTTTTTTCTGCGATTTTTCCGGTTCGAGCCAGTCATGTCGATGGTTTTTGCACTGGTAATACCAGTTTATAAAGCGACTTGACCGGTCCGAAAAGTTCCAGATGCAATGCCGAAGCGCGCCACGGTTCCATCCAATGCTTGAGGGCGTGCTACGATCGAAAGCTGGTAATACCAGTGATCGAGCCATGAAAGACACGGAACCGAGCAAAAGGAAATTGGCGGATGTCGTCGTCGAGCGCATCGAGGCGCTGATCGTCGATGGCGTGCTGAAGGTCGGGCAGGCGCTGCCTTCCGAGCGCCGCTTGACGGAAAAGCTCGGCGTGTCGCGAACCGCGCTGCGCGAAGGGCTGAAGGTTCTGCGCGCCAGGGGACTGATCGAAACCGCGCAAGGCAAGGGATCGGTCGTCGCAAGGTTGACGGCGGAGCCTGCGCAGACGCCGATGATGCATCTGCTCGGATCGCAACCGCGCACGCTTTATGACCTGCTGGAAGTGCGCGAGATGCTCGAAGCGGAGGCTGCGCGCCTCGCGGCGCTGCGCGCAACGGCCGCCGATCTCATCATGATCCGCCGGCGCTATGAAGAACTGGTGGCCGCCGATCCGCGCGACACCGATGCATCGACGCACGCACGGCTGGATCATGCCTTTCACCTTGCGATTTGCGAAGCGTCGCACAACCCCGTGCTCGTGCATACGCTCGGTATGCTGAACGATCTGATGCTGAGTTCGGTGTTCGCGTCGGTGAACAATCTCTATCACCGTGAGCCGCAGAAGCGCGTGATCGACAGGCAGCACGCCCGGCTATACAACGCGGTCACGGGCAAGCTGCCGGAGCAGGCGCGCAGGGCGGCAAGCTCGCATATCAAGAGCGTGCGCGAGAGTCTCGCGGAGATCGAGCAGGAGGAGGAGCGGCTCGTGCGGTCTACGCTGCGTCTGGAAGGCTGGGCCTGAGCCAAGCGGGCGCTCATGGCGTTATTCACCCGCGCCTCGCTCGTCAACGCGACCGGCGAAGGGAGCGCGATAGCATGCAATTGGCCGACAGCGAATCCGACCCACGCGCGGTGTTGACAGTATCCGGCCGGCTCGGCGGGTCAGGGTAGCAGCCTCGGCGGTCCGCACGTGTCTTTCGGAACCGGACCACCGTCGGCGAGCGCCACGCCCGCCTTACGTGTCGCGCTCCAAACGACATTGCGCCGCAAGTTGTCGGGCGTGAGCCACCATCTAGCGTCCTGTATCCCTCCCCCGCCAAAACTCCGCACATCGGCTCGCGCCCTGCTGACCGCCCTTTCCCTGTTTTGCTTCCCGTACACGCCAGCGATTGGCGCGCAATGTGCAGTGCTTTCGGCAACGCCCGGCAGCCGGCATATGGAGCAGTCGGGGCAAGCCTCAAGCGAGTCGGCACGTTCCGTACTCGCCCGAATCGTGGGGATCGTATGGCCGGGCGATTGCATCATCGATTATTGTGTAGCCTCGTTGCTTTCGCGGCGATCGTCAGCGTTTGTGCTTCGCGCAGCGAGCCGCCTTTGCCGACGATCCAGAGCGGCGCGATCGTTCGACCCGTCGTAGCAGTCGTCGATTCCTTGCCTCCCGCGGAAGCGGTTCTCCCGGCTGTCGCGCCACCCGAACCCGGCCCCGAAAATGGTTCCGAAGCGGCGCAAGAGGCATTCGATCTCGGCATCGAACGGCTGCGCAGCGCGACGTGGTGGGAAGCGAACCGCAAGCTGCGGCCTCAGCTTGCGCAGGTCGGCGACCTGATGTTCATCGCAAAGTTGCCCGAAGGCGAAATGGGACAGTCCGCCGAAGGCGCATCGCGCGTGCAGCGTCTGCGCCACGCGATGCGCGCGCATCAACAACGCAAGCCCGCAGGCTGGAACCGGCTGGTGACGCAGGTGCGCGACGCGCGCGCGAACGCGGGTGACTACCCTGCGCTGATGTTAGCCAACGCCTTGATCAATGAAATCCGCTATCGCGACGGCACCGACGGCAGCTACTACCCGCCCGCGCGCTTCTTCGCCGAGAGCGGCGTCTGCAAGGACTTTGCGGTCGCCAAGTACCTGCTGCTGCGTGAAGCGGGCTTCGACGCGTCGCAGTTGCGCCTCGTCTCTCTCGCGCCGCGCTACAACAATACGCCCGACGACTGGCACGTGATGCTCGTCGTACAGGCCGATGGCATGGCTGCACCGGTCGCACTGGACTCGCCGGCGCCTTTCGTGCGCAAGGGCAACGGCGATCCGTCCGACGCAGCGCCCGCCGATACGGTCGCCGCCGCTGAAAACGCCAGCAAGTCTGATCCGCAGGCCGGCCCGTCTGCGCGGTTAGCGGCGATCCTCGCCGGCCGCAAGACCGCCGACGCAGTGCTGCGCGCGCCCGTGGGGCCCGTGGTGGCGACACTCGACGCGTCCGGGCAGGCGGAGCGCCCGCTTGCCGTCGTCTTCAACGAGCGAGGGAGCCTGTCATTCGAGCGCGAAGCGCCTGTGCGCATGCACCGGTCGACCGCCTCCAGGCGGCGCGGCGCCCGGTCGATCGTCGCGGACGACGCAGGCCGATCGTGGAGCGTAGATTCTTCGGGCATATTTCCGAAGTGGCAATTGACGCATGCGGCCGGCGCTGCGCCTTTGGCGGACGCGCTTGAACCGGATCTGGGCCGGATCGACGTGCGCATCAGCACGGCCGGTTAGCGAGCTCACATCATTCCGGTTACACGTCTACCCCGCGCGGTGATGCGCGCTTCACGCGCGCCCGCTCCTGGCGAGTAGCGAGGCCTTCGATCCGACAGAAAACGGCAGACTGACGACTGCGTGAAAAGTATCATTACGCAGCGCAGGGACGCTTTTCGCCAACACTGCCGAGGAGATCGCATGACAATTCATCACTTCTCCGAGTTCTCATGGGACGAGCAGGAAGACGTCAAAGCCGTGCTTGCCAGCAAAGGCCTCGACCCGCGCGATTTCGAGATCACAGACAACGACGACGTTTCTGCGGGCGCCCGGAACGGAATGACCCGGCAAGTCTCAGTAGTGCGGCTCACTAACGGCAAGCGGGCGATCTACGACACGGATCACTTCGCCACCTGGCTCACCGATTTCGCCGAGGCTCTGGAGGCGGGCGAGTTCGACGACTGAGCGGCCCTTGCACGGCGCAGTCTCCCGCTACCGTTGCGAGGTAGCCGTGCATATCGCATCGTCGATGGTCCGCGGCATCCGCCAGTCGAGGCTCGAGTTGCCCGGCCACAGCGACGAGCCCTGATGCTGGTCGCGACCGCGCCGCCTCAGCGTGCGTGACTCTCGACAGCACAACCCCGAAGTCGAGCGGACGCTGCATGATCTGCGCGTGGTGTCGTGAATCTTCCGGCTAACGCGTCGGCGAAAAAACATTCGCTGCGCATTGCGGCCGTTCCCGATCAAGTGTGGAGCGGGAACGCTACGAAATCGAAACATACCGTGGCGGGCTGCATGTCGGAATCGGGGAACCGACTGCGCTTCTCATTGCAACGCTGTAGGCGGGAACGGCCTGCGCTCAAATCCACCAACCGACCTGAACGCGGGTATACGCCCATATGATCCCGTCACTCCACCATTTACTGTATCGATACACTAAATCGATACAGTCGCGTCACTCCCGTCGTGTCGCGCTGAACATTTCGCCCGCGCCCAAAGCGGCACCCAGGAGACAACACCATGCAATCCGATTCCCGCATTTCCCGGCGACGTTTCCTCCAGACGGCGTCCGCGACGACGCTCGCGGCAGCAAGCGTGGGCTTTCCCGCGATCGTGCGCGCCCAGCCCGCCGCCACGCTGCGGTTGTCGTCCTCGATGCCGCCGAACGAAAACGCCGCGCACTACGTCTGGTATCAGAACCTCGCGGCGAACCTGAAGGCGAGTGTCGGCGATCAGATTCGCATCGACTATTTCCCGAACAATCAGCTCGGCAAGGAAAGCGACGTCGTCCAGCAGGTGAAGGTCGGCGCGGTCGACATGATGGTTACCGGCTCCTCGATCTGGGCGACCGTGCTGCCGGAACTCGGCATGCTCGATCTCGGCTACGTGTTCGATAACTTCGATCACGTCGGCCGCGCAATGGACGGCACCGTCGGCAAGTCGTTCGACACGCTGCTGCAACAGCGCGCGGGCTGCTCGGTCGTGACGTGGGGCTATTCCTTCGGCGCGCGCAACGTGTTCACCAAGAAGCCCACGCAATCGCTCGCCGATATCAAGGGCGTCAAGCTGCGCGTGCTGCCCACGCCCGCCTTCATGGAAACCTTCAAGCTGATGGGCGCGGTGCCGACGCCGATTCCCATCGGCGAGCTGTATATGGCGGCCCAGACGGGCGTTGTCGATGGTTTCGAACACGATTGCGCGACCGTGCTCGCGAGCAAGTACGACGAAGTCGTCAAGTCGTGCTGGCAGACGCAGCACGTTTTCAGCCCGCTCGTCGTCGTGATGGGCCGCCGCGCGCTCGCCAAGATTCCCGAGAATCTGCGGCCCGCCTTCCAGAAAGCGGCGCAGGACGCGACCGCGAAGCAGCGCGTCGCCGCCATTCAGACCGCCGCCAGCGCCGAGCAGGAACTGAAAAAGAAGGGCATGACCTTCTATCCGATGTCGAAGGCCGATCGCGATACCACACGCGCCGAGATGCAGTCGCACTTGTACGCGAGCTTCTCGAAGCAATACCCGGCGACCGCGCCGCTTTTCACCGCCATCGCCGCCGCGCGCGGTTGATCGAGCCAACGACGCTGACGAGGCCGACACCATGACCACTTTCTCCGCGACGCCCGGACCGGAGGCGCAACTCGCCGCGCCCGGTTTCGGCCATGAGACCGTGCTCGCGCGCGGCCTCGTGCGCCTCATGCACTGGATCGAATGCTTCTGCGCAGCCGTGCTCGCGGCGGATGTGATCGTGGTGTTCCTCTCCGTGATCTATCGCTACTTTCTGCACGATCCGTTCGACTGGGCGGAGGAAGTCGCCGGCGCGCTGATGATCGTGCTGGTGTTCTTCGGCGCGGCCACCGTGCTCGGACGCAGCCAGCATGTCGGCGTCGATCTGTTTCGCGGCATGTTGCCCCGGCGCTGGCAAAGCGCGCTCGTGCATGTCGGGCATTGGGTGATCGCGGGTGTCGCGGGCAATCTGTGCATGTCGTCCTGCCTGCTGCTGGTCGATTCTTACGGCCAGATGACGCCGAGCGGCCTGCCCGCCTGGATCAACGTGTATCCACTCGTGATCGGCAGCGTGTTCATGACGGTGTTCGCGCTCGCCAACGCGCTGAACGGCGCGCGCAAGACCGTGCTCGGCACGCTGCTCGGCTGCATGCTGGTCGCGGCCGCCGTGTTCGCGTGGAACGCTTTCGTGCCGGGTCACGCGCTCAAGCCGGGCTTTCTGCTGATGGCCGGTTTCATCGGCGGACTCGTGCTCGGCGTGCCGATCGGCTTCGTGCTCGCGTTCTCCGCGCTCCTGTACTTCCTCGCCGAACCGTCCCTGCCGATGCTCGTCTACTCGCAGCAAGTGATGGCCGGCACCGACCACTTCGTGCTGCTCGCCATTCCCTTCTTCGTGCTGGCCGGCTTGCTGATGGAAACCAACGGCATGTCGTCGCGCCTGATCGAGCTCTTGCTGCGCATATTCGGGCGCGTGCGCGGCGGACTCGGCCTCATCACGATCATGGCGACTGCATTCTTCTCCGGCGTGTCGGGCTCGAAGCTCGCGGATATCGCGGCGGTCGGCGGCGTCGTGATGCCCGCCGTGCGTCAGAGCAAGGAAGATCCGAACGAAGCGGCGGCCCTGCTCGCCTGCAGCGCCGTGATGGCGGAAACCATTCCGCCATGCGTGAACATGATCATCATGGGCTTCGTCGCGAATATTTCGATCGCGGGGCTGTTTCTCGCGGGCGTCGTGCCTGCGGCGGTGCTGGCGGTGGCGCTCGCTATCGTCGCGGTGATCTTCGGGCGCCGCATCAATCTCGCCGATGCGCTCACCAACCCGCGCGCATGGCTGCCGCTTGCCGGCGGCGCGCTCGTCGCGCTCGTGATGATCACGATGATCGGCAAGGGCGTGACCTCGGGTATCGCGACTTCGACGGAAGTGTCCGCGTTCGCCGTCGTGTATGCACTCATCGTCGGCTGGCTGGCGTTTCGCGAGCTCACGCCGAAGTCGGTCGCACGCGTGTTCGTGCGCTCGGCGTCGATGGCGAGCAGCATTCTGTTCATCGTGGCGGCGGCGTCGAGCGTGTCGTTCGCGCTGACCATCGAGCAGATTCCCGCGCTCGTATCCGATTCGATGATCGCGTTCGCGCATCAATACGGCCCGACCACGTTCCTGCTGCTGTCCGTGCTGATCATGATCGTGTTCGGCGCGGTGCTGGAAGGCGCGCCCGCGCTCATCATCTTCGGGCCGCTGCTCACACCGATCGCGACGCAGCTCGGCATCAACCCGCTGCATTTCGGCACGGTGATCGTCGTCGCGATGGGCCTCGGTCTCTTCGCGCCGCCGGTCGGGCTCGGGCTCTTCGCGACCTGCGCCATCACCGGCACGGAAATGAAAGCCGTGGCGCGTCCTATGCTCAAATACCTGCTGGTGCTTTTCGTCGCACTGGTGGTGCTGATTCTGGTGCCGTCGTTCTCGTTGTGGTTGCCGACCCGGCTCGGCCTGTAGCCGGCAGATGTAAAAGCTTATGAGCACCATTCAGGATGTCGCCCGCGAGGCCCGCGTTTCCGTGAGCACGGTATCGAACGTGCTGAACGGCCGCACCGACCAGATGCGCCAGGAAACGCTCGCACGCGTGCAGGCCGCGATGAACGCGCTGCAATATCGTCCGAGCACGCTCGCGCGGCAGCTCAAGACGGGGCAGACGCCGCTGATCGGATTGCTGGTGCCGTCGATCGCCAATCCCATGTACGGCTATATCGCGCGCGAGGTCGAAACCTACGCACAGGAGCGATACGGCTATCGGGTGATGATCGGCAATACGTATCGCGATCCGGCGAAGGAAGCATCGTTCTTCGAGGATCTGCTCTCGCAGGGCGTGCGGCGCGTGATCGTGATTTCGTCGCTGGCGAACGAGCGGCATCTGGAAACCGCCGTCGAGCGCGGCATGGTCGTCGTGAGCTACGACCGTCGCGCGACCGAAGGCGAGACGACGCGCGTCGAGCACGTCACGCCGGACAACTTCGAAGCCGCGCGAATCGCGACGCGGCATCTGATCGCGCACGGCCACACGCGGCTCGCCTTCGCCACGCTGACCGGCGTGACGATGAGCCGCCGTGACAAGATCGACGGCTTTTTATCGGCGGCGACCGATGCGGGTCTCGCGAAGACGGCGCATGTCCTCGACAGCGGCCCGGTGAACGAATACGGCGATTCGATGATCGCCGAAAACGGCCGCGCGCTCGCGCGTCTGCTCGCGCAGGACGGCGCGCGTCCGACCGGCATCGTCGCCGTCAACGATCTGATGGCGCTCGGTCTCATGGCGAGCTTGCGCGAATGCGGTCTGCGCGTGCCGGAAGACGTGTCGATTGTCGGCATGGACGGACATTTTCTCGCGGCGATTTCCAACCCCGCGCTCACGACCGTGCAGCTTCCGGTGCCGGCGATGGCCGCCGCGATGGTCGAGCGCGCGATGCGTCCGCACGACGAACCCATGCCCGCATCGGAGCAGGCGCTTTTCACGGACATTACGCTCGTGGAGCGCGAATCCGTCGCCCGGCCCGCGAAATAAATCAGGACGTAGACATGAACAAGGTATTCGTGAGTCATCCCCGGCACATGCTGGAACATTACTTCGGCGCGCGCGCATCGGCTGCGCTCGCGACCTTCGCCGACGTTGCGTATAACGAGGAAGACCGCGAACTGACGACAGCCGAACTCGCGGCTGCCGCGCGCGATGCCGATGTCATCATCGCGTACCGCCAGACGCCCGCGCCGCGCGCATTGTTCGAGGCACTCCCGAAGCTCGCCGCCTTCGTGCGCTGCGCGGTGGATATCCGCACGGTGGATGTCGATGCCGCGAGCGAACTCGGCGTGCTCGTCACGCAGGCAAGCGCGGGCTTCGTGCCCTCGGTATCGGAATGGGTGATCGGCGCGATGCTCGATCTCGCGCGCGGCACGACCGCGTATGCGCAGGCCTATCACCGCCATGAAGCGCCCGCGCCGAAGATGGGCCGCGAGCTTCGCGGCAGCACCGTCGGGGTGATCGGCTACGGACAGATTTCGCGCTATCTCTGCGACCTCGCGCTGGCGTTCGGCATGCGCGTCATCGTGTCCGATCCTTACGCCACGATCGACGATGCGCGCCTCCATCAAGTCGGCTTCGATGAATTGCTCGCGCAGTCGGACTTCGTCGTGTGTCTCGCGCCCGCCAATGCGCAGACCGCGAACCTCATGAACGCGCAAGCCTTCGCCGCGATGAAGCGCGGCGCGTACTTCATCAACGCCGCGCGCGGCGAACTCGTCGACGATGCCGCGTTGCTCGCCGCGCTGGCGTGCGATCATCTCGCCGGATGCGCGCTCGATGTCGGCCGCGCTGCGGACCAGATGCCCGCGGCGGCGCTCGCGGCGCATCCGCGTGTGATCGCGGCGCCGCATGTCGGCGGGCTGACGCCGGGCGCCATCGAGCATCAGTCGATGGAAACGGTCGCGCAGACGCAGGCGCTGTTCGAGGGCCGCATGCCCGTGGGCGCGGTGAATGCGGCGCATGCGTTCCGCCTCGCAGGCTTCGACATGCAGGCGGTCGCGCGATGAACATCGAAGGCGCTTGCGACTGCCACATTCACGTCTACGAGGAAGGTTATCCGCTCGCCGCGAGCGCGACGTTCACGCCGCCGCCCGCGCCCGCGTCGGCGTATCGCGACGTGCAGCGCGGGCTGGGCTTTTCGCGCGCGATCGTCGTGCAGCCGACGGGCTATGGCTTCGACAACCGCTGCACGCTCGCGGCCATCGGGCAGCTCGGTGCCGGCGCGCGCGGCATCGCGGTCGTCGCACCCGATATCGGCGATGACGAACTGCAGCGCCTGCACGATGCGGGCATTCGCGGCGTGCGGTTCATGATGCTGCCCGGCGGCGTGCTGCCATGGGACGCGCTTGCGGACATGTCGGCGCGTATCGAACCGCTTGGATGGAACATCGATCTTCAACTCGACGGGCACGCCCTGCCGCAACACGAAGCGATGCTGGCGCGCCTGCCCTCGAAGCTCGTCATCGATCATCTCGGCAAGTTTCTCGCGCCGGTGACGCCGCAAAGCGAAGGGTTCGCGTCGCTGTGCCGTCTGCTCGACGGCCCGCGATGCTGGATCAAACTGTCCGCGCCGTATGAGAGTTCGCGCACCGGCGCGCCTGGCTTCGATGACGTTTCGTGGCTCGTGCGCACGCTGTCGGCGCGTTTTCCCGAGCGCGGCGTGTGGGCGTCGAACTGGCCGCATCCCAATGTGAAGCCCCTGCCAAACGACGCGCGCATGCTCGACTGGACGATGCGGCTCGTGCAAAGCGACGAGATTCGCCGCAAGATACTGGTCGATAATCCGGCCGAGTTGTACGGGTTCCAGGCAGGCTTATTCTGATGCGTGTCCCGCAAACAGCAGGTCGCTCACAGATACTCCACGTTCCCGTCGACGCTGATCGCCTGTCCAGTGATGTTGCGTGCAGCGGGCGAAGCAAGAAAAAGAGCCGTCGCGGATATGTCCTGCATCGTTACCATGCGACGTAACGAGATCTTCCTCAGGTAGTCATCCCGCATCGCGTCGACCGTTACGCCCAGTGACTCCGCCCGCGCAGCGATCACGCGATCCATCCGTTCTCCCTGCACAACGCCAGGCAGAATGGCGTTGACTCGAATGTTCGCAGGCCCCAATTCGATAGCCAGCGATTTGGTGAGTCCGACGAGCGCCCACTTCGTCGCCGCATAGGGCGTGCGAAACGCGTAGCCGAGCCGCCCCGCGACAGACGACATCGTGATGATGCTCGCACTCCGCGAGGTGTCCTTCATGAGCGGCACCGCCTTGCGCAGGAAGTTGAACTGTCCGTTCAAATTGGTCGTGACGGTCCGCTCCCACTGCTCTTCGTCGATATCTTCTATAGCCCCTGTCGGACCGGCAATCCCGGCGTTGTTGATCAGCAGATCGAGTCCGCCCAGGGCGCGCCCGGTTTCTGCGACGACCTGATCGACCTGGTCCGAGTCGCTGACGTCCGCCACGCAGCCACGTAACGACGAATTCGTTGCCGCAAATGCATCGACGGCCACAGCATCGACATCGCAGATGACGACCTTCGCGCCGGCCTCGACAAACGCCTGAGCCATTGCAGCACCGATGCCAGAGGCCGCGCCGGTGATCAAGACCCGCAAACCAGGCTGGGGCTTCAACAATTCGAAAGTATTCATGTCAACAAGATTCGATTTCGATACCACGGCGGTCAAAGCGTCATGCCGCCAGACACTTCGATCACTGCGCCATTGATATAGCTCGCCTCGTCGCTCGCCAGAAACGCGTAGACGTTCGCGACCTCCTCTGGCGCACCTAGGCGGCCCAGCGGCACCTGTTCACGCATCTTGTGCAGAACGTCTTCGGGGATCGTCGAAAGAATCGACGTATCGATGAATCCGGGGGCCACGGCGTTGACGCGAATGCCCTTCGGGCCGAGCTCCCGGCTCCATGTCTTCGTGAAGCCGATCACACCGAATTTGGACGCGGCGTAGTTGGTTTGCCCAAAGTTGCCATAGATGCCAACGACCGAACTCGCATTCAGAATGACACCCGAGCCTCGCGCGATCATCCCCTCTGCGACGGCCTGGCTTGCATGAAAGACGGCCCGCAGATTTACGTCGATCACCGCATCGAACTGATCGAGGGTCATCTTCTGCAGACGAGCGTCGCGCGTAATGCCTGCATTATTCACAAGCACGTCGATTCGACCGAAGCGCCTGATCACGCTCGCGACCACCTCGTCGACGGCGAGCCGATCCGTCATGTCGATGCAGTATTCCGCCGTCTCCGCACCCGCTTTCCGGCAAGCCTGCGTCACTTGCCTGAGCGCTGACTCATTGACATCGCACACGACAACCGCCGCACCTTCCTGCGCGAACTTGCGAGCGGTCGCTGCGCCGATTCCCTGCCCCGCGCCCGTAATGAGCGCGACTTTCCCTTGTAGTCTCATTTTTTTCCTTGCGGGTCGATCGTTCAAGAATGCATTTCGGCAGCACTGCCCTTTCCAAGCGGGTGCGACGTTTCGGTCTCGCGGCGAATCGCCTTTGCGAACACCGGCACGAGCAGCAGACCGAGCAACGACGCCACGAGAATGATGTAGAAGCCGGAATCGCTACGTCCCGTCACGGTTTCAGCCAATCCGAACAGGTAGGGTCCAACGAACCCGCCGATAAGCCCGATCGTGTTGATGAACGCAAGCCCTGCCGCTGCCTGAATGCCGTGAAGGCGCTTCATCGCGATGGCCCAGTACGATGGCAACACGCCTCCGGCAAAGAAAGCCGTGACCGCAAGGAGCACCATGCGTGCCGCAGGATTCGATGTGGCGATGAACGCGCACGCACCGGCAATGAGCCCCACCGTGAGCATGCCCAGGTAAGCGCAGTCATTGCCGTAACGCCGATGAATCCGCGGAAGAATGAGCACGCCCAACAGGAAACCGAGGCCGACGCTCGCGGCAAGCACGCCCACGAGAAACGGCGACTTGACGTGCATCTGCTGAATCATCGAGGGCGCAAAAAAGTAGAGCCCGACGAACGCCACCTGGTTCAGAAAGTAGATCAGGCCCATCAGGACAGTCGTGGGACGCTTCAACGCCGCCATCCAGTCGGAAGACGTGAGCTCCGGATGCCCTTGCGCGTCAGCGGCCGCGCGTGATTCCAGCGCCTGCGCTTCCTCGGCGGACAGCCAGCGGGCGTCGCGCGGACGCTCCGGCATCTTGAAGAAAAGCAGAATGCCGACCAGAACGCTGGGAATGCCCTCGATCATGAACATCCACTGCCAGCCATGAAGGCCGCCGAGCCCATTCATTTGCATCAGGGCTCCGCCGAGCGGACTGCCGAGCATCAACGCAAGCGCCGGCGCGATATAGATCCAGCCCACTACGACAGGCTTGTCGTTCGGTGCGAACCACAGCGTGACCATGTACATGAGCGCAGGGAAAAGCCCCGCTTCAGCGATGCCCAGCAACACACGCAGTACGTAGAACGACCACTCGCCTTGCACGAACATCATCGCGGTGGAGAGAATGCCCCACGTCACCGCGATTCTCGCGATCCATCGCCGCGGCCCGATTCTGTGCGCAGCAAGATTGCTGGGCACTTCGAGCAAGGCATAGCCGATGAAGAAGATGCCCGAACCCAATCCATACGTGGCGGCACTGATGCCGACATCGACTGCCAGTTGCGCTTTCGCCAACGCGACGTTCGTGCGATCCAGAAACGACATGAAGTAGATCGCACACATGAGTGGAATGAGTCGCCGCATCGCTTTCCGGGTCGCGGTGTGATGCAGCTTATCGAGGTTGTCGATGATGTTCATTGTGTCTCCGGGATGGGTCTGCGCCCTGTCTACGAATATCGAAAGTCTTACGGTGTAACCTTGTCGCGCCCCTTCAATCCCAGCATGGCGCGCGCATCGTCCGGCGTCGCTATTTCAAACGACAGTTCTTCGAGGATTCGACGGATCTTGCGCACTTGCTGCGCGTTCGACTCGGCCTTCACGCCCTTCGCGATGTACACGCTGTCTTCCAGCCCGACGCGGACGTTGCCGCCGAGAATCGCGCTCATCGTGACCAGCGGCATCTGATGACGGCCTGCGCCCAGCACGGAGAAGTGATAGTTCTCGCGTCCGAACAGGCGGTCGGCCGTTGCGCGCATCACGGTCATGTTCTCCGGATCCGCGCCCATGCCGCCCAGGATGCCGAACACCGACTGAATGAAAAACGGCGGCTTGATCAGGCCTTGATCGACGAAATGCGCGAGATTGTAGAGATGCCCGAGGTCGTAGCATTCGAACTCGAAGCGCGTGCCTCGACCTCCGAGCTCGAGAAGGATGCGCTTGATGTCTTTGAAGGTGTTGCGGAAGATCATGTCTTCCATGCCCTCGACATAGCCCTTTTCCCACTCATAGCGCCAGGACGATACCTTGCTTGCAAGCGGATGGATCGAGAAGTTCATCGACCCCATGTTGAGCGAACACATCTCGGGCGCCGCTTGCAGCGGATAAGCGAGCCGCTCCTCCAGGGTCATGCGCGTGCTGCCGCCTGTCGTGATGTTGATGACCGCGTCCGTTGCCTCTGCGATGGCGGGGACGAATTCGCGAAAGACGTCGGGGCTGGGCGTGGGACGCCCGTCTTTGGGGTCGCGCGCGTGGAGATGAATGATCGCCGCTCCGGCTCGAGCGGCGTCGATCGCCTGGTCGCGGATTTGCGCGGGCGTGATCGGCAGATGCTCCGACATTGTCGGGACGTGAGTGGCGCCGGTGACTGCGCACGAAATGATGACCTTGCGGCCTGTATCGCTCATCGGGAAAGTCCTCGTCTCCGTTTGCATTCAGCGCCTTCTCGCACGTCAGTGGCGCCTTGTGACTCAAATCTTATTGAGGTAGCATCTTCGAGAAAAGGTCTTTTTCGGACACTCGCGAGTCCTCAGAGGACAAGAGAAACATGGCCACTATCCGCCCGCCGCTCAACGAACGCATGTTCGCGCCCTACAAGATTGCCGCGCTGGTCGAGGTGCTCGCGGAGCAGGGCATCGCACCCGAAGAGAGCCTGAGCGGCTCGGGTGTCACGGTTGGCGAATTGCAGGACGCGTCCGTCCTCACGTCCGTCGGGCAGTATGCGACCGTCTGCAGGAACGCCGTGTCGCTGGGCTGCGATCCAGCTACGCCTTTCAAGGTCGGACGCAAATTGCACCTGTCCGCCTACGGCATGTATGGCTACGCGCTCATGTCGTGTTTGTCGTTGCGCGACTACTTCAAACTGGGCGTGAAGTATCACCGGCTGGCGACGCCGACCGTCGCGATCGAATGGACGGAGTATCCGGACCGCATGGTCTGGACGTTCCCCGATGCGTTCACGTCGAGCCCGTCCCGTGAACTGCGCGAATTCATCATCGAGCAGCAATACACTCAGCACGTGACGCATCTTCAGGACGTCGCCGGCGGTATATGTCCGCCTGTGAAAGCGTGTTTCTCGTATCCCGCGCCCGCGCACGCGGACATCTACCCGGACTATCTTGGATGCGAATGTCTCTTCGGGCAGGCGCAATGCGAGTTGATCTACGACAGCGCGATACTCGAGCGCAAACCGCAACTCGCTCACCCTCTCACGACGGCAATGTTGCAAGAGACTTGCGATCGATTGATTGGACAGGCGAAGACATCGAGCGGCGTCTCGGGCGAGGTGTATCAAAGTCTGATGGCCACGCCCGGCTCCTTTCCCGACATGGAGAGCGTCGCGAAGTCGATGCATCTCACGTCGCGAACCTTGAGGCGGCGACTTGACGAAGAAGGTTCGTCGTTCCAGGCCATCGTCGATGATGTCAAACGCTCGCTCGCGCTCGAATACCTGAAGACGACGAAGATGAGCACCGAGGACGTTGCGATGCTGCTCGGCTTCAGCGATGCCGCGAATTTCCGTCGCGCGCTCAAACGCTGGACGGGGAAAGGCACCGAGGCGCTACGTCACTGAAAGCATGACGATGCCTGATGCGCGAACGCCTTCGCTCGTCCGGATGCGGCGACTTCGGATACGTCGCCGCCGTCGGCATGGGTACGAAAGTCGCTACGCGCCTTGCGTGATGTAACTGATTTCGCGTTGCGCAGGCGTCAGTACACGGACAGGCGTACCTGCGATCCAGGCTCGAATGTTTTCAACCGACTCGCCGTAATAGATTCGATAAGACTCATCGGTGACGTAGCCAATGTGGGATGTCGCGATGACATTGTCCATCGATCGGAACGGATGCTGCGGCGGCAACGGCTCCTGATCGAAAACATCGAGCGCGGCGGCCGCGATCTGTTTCTCGCTCAGCGCATCGATCAGCGCCTTTTCGTTCACGATCGGTCCGCGCGCGGTGTTCACCAGCAGCGCGTGCGGCTGCATCATCGCCAATTCTTTCGCGCCGATCAGATTGCGCGTCCGGTCCGAAAGGCGGACGTGAATCGAAAGGATGTCGCTCGCGGCGAGCAGTTCCTCCTTGGAGACATATGAAGCGCCGAACTTCGCGGCCGACTCTTGCGTCATGTTCTGGCTCCATGCGATCGTGCGCATCCCGAAAGCCTGGGCGACTCGCGCGGTCGCGCCACCGGTATAACCCAGACCCAGAAGACCGATGGTTTTGCCATGCAGGTCGCCGCCGACCGATACCTGCCAGCCTCCCTTCCTGAACGATGCGACTTCACGCGGAATGTGCCGCGTCGCGGCAAGAATAAGCGCCCATGCAAGTTCGGCCGCGGCCGTCGGCGAGGATGCGGTCCCGCACACCGTTATGCCCAGTTCATGGGCCGCTTCGATATCGATGGCTGCGTTCCACGGCCCCGTGCTTGCCAGCAACTTAAGATTCGGCAGCTTCGACAGGACGCTACGCGTGAACCAGGTGCGCTCGCGCATCACGCAGAGGATGTCGTAGGGACGCAGACGCTCGACCAGTTCGCTCTCTTCACTGATCGTGTTCGTGATGACCGTGATGTCAGCGTGTTCGCGCAAGCTGTTCCAGTTTCCGAATCGAAGCGCGGTGTTCTGGAAATCATCGAGAATGGCAATGTTATGCATAGGTCCTGGCCGGTTCCTTTCGAGGTGCGGATCAAAGCCGCGCTTGCGTATGACGTCTGAAGCCGAGCAGCATGACGAGAATGCCCGACACGAGTATTGCCGTCATCACGTAGAGGCCGCTGACGAGCGTTCCTGTCGCGGTCTTGAGCCATCCGATGACGAACGGACTGCAAAAGCCACTGAGCAAGCCGATGCAGTTGACGAAAGCGATGCTCGTCGCTGCCGCCGGCGATCCGTTCAGGTAATCCGCCGCGAGCGACCAGATAAGGACGTTGGTCGCGAAGATGCCCACGCAGGCAATCGTCAGCAGCCCAACGGTCAAGGCGGGGGAGTTCGTCGGATGCGAGACGAGCAACAAGGCGACAGCGCCCACGAAACCCGCGATGGCCGCATGCCAACGCCGCTCGAGCATTCGATCCGAGCTTCGGCTGATCGCGACCATGCCGATCGCCCCCATGCCGTACGGTATGACGGAAAGCCATCCGAGCAGAGAGAGATTCGAAATGCCCGAGTCCTTCATGACGGTCGGAAGCCAGAAGGTCACCGAATAGGTTCCGCAGACAAACGCGAAATCGATGAACGCGAGCATATAGACCTTGGGGTCCGAAAGCGCCTCCGCGAGCTTCGCATGACCGTTGTTTCCGGCCTTGCGCTTGCGCTCCATCTCGACTTGGAAGGCCTGGCGAAGCACACTCTTCTCCGCTTCAGTGAGCCATTTCGCCTTGTCGATGTTATCGTCCAGCAGGAATAACGTGACGAGACCGAGCACGACCGCCGGCAGCGCCTCGACGATATAAAGCCACTGCCATCCGGCGAGATTGGCGACATGAGCAAGACTCGTCATCGCCCATCCGGACACAGGGCCGCCCACGAGACCCGCGACCGGAAACCCCACCATGAAGCACGCGATTATCACGCCGCGCCTTCTTTCCGGAAACCACGAACTCAAGTAGAAGATCACGCCGGGAAAGAAGCCCGCCTCGAACACACCGAGCAGCAATCGCACGATATAGAACTGGGTGACGTTCGTCACGAACGCGGAGCACGCCCCGACGATTCCCCAGCAAATCATGATGCGCGCAATGGTTCGCTTCGCGCCCATGCGCCTGAGCAGCATGGCGCTCGGCACTTCCAGCAAGCAGTATGAGAGAAAGAAAATGCCGGCGCCCAGGCCATACACGCTGTCGCTGAAGCCGAGCGCGTCCTGCATCTGCAGCTTTGCAAAGCCGACGTTGATGCGATCCAGGAACGCGACGACGTAACACACGAAAAGCAAGGGCACGATGCGCAGCGTGACGCGCAAGTAGAGCGATCGATCATGCGCGTTTGCAGTCGATCCGGACTGAAGCGCATCGGCTGACGCCGGCTCGGAATTTAGAACGGACTCGTTCACTCGCTGTCTCCATGTTTTACGGCGTGGGCTAACGTGACCGACGCACTCCTCTTCCATCCCCAACATGCTTCGCCAGTCTAAAAAGAATCGATGCGCAAAGATAATGAAAAGTACAGATCAGGTGAGACGCGCGGGTTATATCGGTGATAACCAGTAATCAGCGGCGCTTGGAGCTTTTGTTATCGGTTGCGTAGCGGCTTTATCTCTGCGACGATTGACCGGGCATGTGTCATTCATTCTCTCGCGCACGAATTCATCAGGAGACCGACTTGAAAGGCAGCATACAGAACAACAACTTCGTCCTCGTTCACGGCGCCTGGCACGGCGGCTGGGTCTGGCGACCCGTCGTCGATGAACTGATCGGGCGCGGCCATCGCGTCATCGCCCCGACCATGACCGGCCTCGGCGAACGCCATCATTTGCTTGCGTCGGTCACGTCGCTCGATGTGAATATCGCCGATATCGTCAATGTCATCGAAGCGGAGGAACTGAACGACGTCGTGCTGGTGGGCCACAGCTATGGCGGCCTTGTTGCATCGGGCGTCGCCGATCGCATTCCCCACGCGCTGCGCACGCTCGTATTCCTCGACAGCCTGCTCGTGCAAAGCGGCCAATGCGCGTTCGATATCCTGCCTGCAAGTGTAGTAGACGAGCGCATGGCGTCGGTACGGGCAAGCGGCCAGTCGCTCGCGATGCCCGTCAACGGGTTGAAGGGCACCGGCATACCGGACGATCATCCGCGTGCCGGCTGGGTGCATCGGCGGCTCACGCCGCATCCGCTTGCGACCTACACCACGCCGCTCATGCTCGAACATCCGCTCGGCAATGGGCTGCCTTGCACCTACGTGCATTGCGCGAATCCGTCGTACGACACGCTCGCGCCCGTGCGCGAGCATATCCGGTCGCAACATCCGGGCTGGGGCTGGGAGAGCATCGACACCGGCCACGACGCGATGGTCCTCGCGCCCGCCCTGCTTGCCGATCTGCTCGAACGGCTCGCGGCAGCGTCCTAGCCCGGTAAGCGGCTCATGCAGCGATCGCCTCCCGATGCACGAAGGTCTTCGGCAAACCCGCGCGGGCGATCGCGCCCGTGAACGGCTCGCCGGGCAGCCATCCCGCGATGGTCTCGCGAATCGCCAGCAGCCGGTCAATATCGATGCCCGTGCGCAGGCCTTGCGCTTCGAGCATGAACACCGTGTCCTCGGTATTGATGTTGCCCGTCGCGTTCGGTGCGAACGGACAGCCGCCGAGCCCGCCGAGCGATGCATCGAACGCACGCACGCCTGCATCGAGCGCGGCCATGACGTTCGCGAGACCCAGACCGCGGGTGTCGTGGAAATGGCAGGCAACGGGCAGTTGCCCCGCAAGCGCCAGAACCCGCTTCATGAGCGCACGCACCTGCGCGGGATTCGCATAGCCAACCGTGTCGGCGATGGTGATCTCTTGCGCGCCGGCTTCCATCAGCGATTCGACGAGCCCGAGCACGATGCGTTCATCGACCTCGCCCGCGATGGTGCAGCCGAACGCGGTCGCCACGCCCGCGCCGAGCACGGCATCGCCGCCCAGCTCGTGGCGCGCCGCCGCGATTCGCACGAAGTCCTCGACCGACTCCGCCGTGCTGCGCCGCACGTTCTTCAGGTTGTGCTCGTTGCTCGCGGACAGCACGTAATGCACCTTGCGCAATCCCACGTCGAATGCGCGTTGCGCGCCCTTCAGGTTGGGCACCAGCGCTGCGGCGTGAAGCCCCTCGATGGCGAGCGCGCCCGTCGCGACCTCGACCGCGTCCGCGAATTGCGGCACGACTTTGGGCGGCACGAACGACGTCACTTCGATATCGGTCACGCCGGCATCGACCATTCGCGCGCACCATTCGAGCTTCTGCTCGCTCGTGAGTATCGTGCGCACCATTTGCAGCCCGTCGCGCAAGCCGACTTCGCGAATCTGCACATCTTTTTCGATCATGTCTGCTCCATTCAGATCGTCGCGTCCGCGACTGCATCGTTGCTTTCGTCCGTATGGCCGACGCCAGCCGCTGCGGCCGATGTCGCCGGCGCGAGCACCACTGCCGCAATTGCGCCGAGCACCATCAGCAGCGCGATCGCGCCGAGACCGCCGACCATGCTGTTGGTCATCGTCTTGATCGAGCCGATGATCATCGGGCTGACGAAACCGCCGAGCAGACCCACGCAATTGATCACCGCGACACCGCCCGCCGCGCCGCTGCCGCGGATGTAATCCGTCGAGATCGCCCAGATCAGCGGGTTGGGCGCGAGGATGCCCGCCGTCGCGACCGAGAGCGCCACCAGCGACAGCGCCAGATTGCCCGTCGTGAATGCCGCGACGACGAGGCCGGCCGCGCCGAACACCATCGCAACGGCGCAATGCCAGCGCCGTTCCATCGTGCGATCCGAATGACGGTTGAGCATGATGAGCGCGACCCAGCTCACGAAATACGGGATCGCGGAATAGCAGCCGATCTGCAACGCGCCCGACACCCCCGCGCTCTTGATGAGCGTCGGCAGCCAGAAGCCGATCGCGAACACGCCCGCGATCTGCGTGAACCACACGAAGCCCATCACGTAGACGCGGAAATCCCTCAGCGCGCGGGCGAAAGTGTGCTCCGCATGCTTCGTCGACACGCTCGAGCTCTTGCGAATGTCGGCGAGCACGACGGCCTTCTCGTTCTCGGTGAGCCATTTGGCCTGCTGCGGGCCGTCATCGAGAAAGAAGAACGCGACCACCCCGAGCACGCTCGCGGGCAGGCCTTGCACGATGAACATCCACTGCCAGCCGTGCAGCCCGAAGTAGCCGTTGAAGTACGTCATGAGCGCGCCCGACAAGGGCCCGCCGAACAGGCCCGCGATGCCGGTCGCGCAGGTGAAGATGGCGATCACCTTGGCGCGACGCTCGACCGGATACCAGCGCGTGAGATAGAAAATCACGCCGGGATACAGCCCCGCCTCCGCAAGCCCGAGAAAGAAGCGCACGGTGTAGAGATGCGAAGGCAGCGTGACGAACGCCGTGCCCGCCGCGATCAAGCCCCACAGGATCATGATGCGCGAAAAGGTGCGCTTCACGCCGATGCGCGCGAGCAGCAGATTGCTCGGCACTTCCATCAGCACGTAGCCGAGAAAGAAGATGCCCGCGCCGATGCTGTAGGTGAGATCGCTGAAGCCTACGTCATGCTTCATGTCGAGCTGCGCGATACCGATGTTGATGCGATCGAGGAACGCGAACACATAGCACAGGAACAGAAAAGGTATGAGCCTGCGCGTGATCTTGCCGTACGTCGCTTCGGCCGTTGGCCTGTCGAAGCTGCCGATGTCGGGTGTCATGTCTGTCTCCTCCGGTGAGTCCGGGTTTTTGGGTCGGCCGTGCAGTCGAGGTTAGCGGCCCTGGAATCGGGGCGAGCGTTTCTCGTTGTAGGCGCTGATGCCTTCGAGACGATCCTCGGTCGGAATCAGCCGGTTGTACGCTTCGATTTCCAGATACAGCCCGGTGCGCAGGTCGCCCTGCATGCCGAGGTCGATTGCCTTTTTCGCCTGCGCGACCGACAGCGGCGCGCTCGTGCAGATGTCGCGCGCCGCGTCGATGGCATCGGCGAGCACGCGCCCCGGCTCGCACAGCCGGTTGACGACGCCCCACGCGAGCGCTTCGTGCGCCGTGAATTTCGCGCCGCGCAGAATCAGTTCCTTCGCGCGCCGCATGCCGATGGTGCGCGGCAGTTGTTGCGTGCCGCCGCCGCCCGGCATGATGCCGCGTTTGACCTCCGTGAAGCCGAATACCGCGCTTGCGCTTGCATACGCGAAGTCGCAGGCGAGCAGCAGTTCCAGTCCGCCCGCGACCGCCGAGCCGTTCGCCGCGCAGATGATCGGCACCGGGCAATAGGTGATCGCGCGGTTCATGCGCTCGAACAGGTAGTGCTGCACGCCGAACTGCTCGTCGGTCATGCCTTCGCGTTGCTTGAGGTCCGCGCCGCCGCAGAACGCACGCTCGCCCGCGCCCGTGAGGATCACGCAGCGATACAGCGCCGGGTTCGCTTCCAGCGCGCCGAATACCCGGATGATTTCCTCGCCCATCGTGGTGCTGATCGCGTTCGAGACTTCCGGGCGATCGAGCTTGACGACGAGGATCTGTTCGTCGATTTCTTCGAGCGTCAGCGTGTCGAGCGCGCCGACCAGTTGCGATGCAAGTTTCAAGATGTCTCCAGTGGCGTTTTCGCCAGCAGATGATTATGTTCGCCGAGCTTGGGCGTCACGCCCGTGTGCGCGGGCCGCGCGCCGCCGAACGAGATCGGCACGCCGACGACCGTCGCCGCGCCATCGTCGGTGGTGCGCAGCAGGTCGAGCGCCCTGGTCTGCTCGTGCTCCACGACCTGATCGATGGTCTGGATCGGGCCGCACGGAATGCCGGCCCGGTCGAGCGCATCGAGCCAGTGCGCGATGCCCTGCTTGCGGAACTGCGCATGCAGCAAGTCGATCAGCTCGACCCGGTTGCTCACGCGCGCGCCGTTGGTGACGAAGCGCGGGTCTTCGGCGAGCGCGGGGATGGCAAGCACGCCGCACAGGCGATGAAACAGGCGGTCGTTGCCCGCGGCGACCATGATGGTGCCGTCCGCGCATTCGAAGGCCTGATGCGGCACGATCGCGGCCGTCCCCGATCCCCAGCGCCCCGGCAGCACGCCCGAGGCGAGATAGTCGGCGATCTGGATGCCCGCCCAGCTGATCGCCGTCTCGTACAGCGACACCGACACGACTTCGCCCGCGCCCGTCGCCTGACGTCTGAAGAGCGCGGCGAGCACGCCTATCGCGGCCCATAGCCCCGTGCCCATGTCGTTCACCGACACCGGAATGCGCGACAGCGGCTCGCCCGGCTGGCCGAGGAAGCTCATCAGACCGGACAGCGCCTGCACGAGCGGATCGTAGCCGGGCTTGTCGCGCAGCGGTCCCGCCGTGCCGAACGCGCCGAGATTGCAGTACACCAGCGACGGCTTCATGCGCAGCATCTGTTCGCCACCGAGACCGTATTTCTCCGTGCCGCCCGCCTTCAGGTTCTGCAGCACGACATCGGCGCGGCGCGCGATCAGCTCGCGTAACGCCTGGGCTTCATCGGGATTCGACAGCGACATCGCGATGCTCTGCTTGCCGTGATTCACCGCATGAAACAGCGCGGCCGCGCCATCGACGAAGGGCGGGCCCCAGTCGCGCGCGTAATCGCCGTGTTCCGCGCTTTCGATCTTGATGACCTCGGCGCCCAGCGAACCGAGGATCATGCCGGCGTATGGCGCGGCGAGACTGTGGCCGATCTCGATCACGCACACGCCCGCGAGCGGCAGGGGCTGGCTCATCGTTTCATGCGTGCTCATTGCGCCGCCACTTCGAACGGCGCGTCGGCCGCTTGCTCCGGCGCCGCATCGCGTTGCCCGTATAGTCGCGCCGCCGCATCCGCGCTGATGTAGCCATCGGCGACATCGGCATCGATGCGCGCCTGCTCGCGTTCGCGCGGATCGCCATAACCGCCGCTGCCCGCGGGCTGCACCGTCACGCGATCGCCGCGATACACGACCGTCTGCCCGCCCTTCGCCGCAACCTTGTGTTCGCTGCCGTCGGCGCGCTCGACGACGCACTGGAAGCGCGTGCCCGGCTGGCCGCCGAAGTGGCCTTCGGGCGCCGAACGTCCGCGTTCGCCGGAGACGGTGAAGGTGGCTTCGTCATATTCGACGCGATACACGCGCCGCGATGTCAGCCCGCCGCGCCGGCGGCCCGCGCCGCCGCTGTCGGTGACGAGCGACCACTCCTCGACCATCAGCGGCGACGTCGCTTCGATCATCTCGACCGACTGGCTGCCCGCGTTGCCCACGTAGACGCGCACGCCGCTCACGCCGTCCTTGCCCGCGCGCGCGCCCATGCCGCCCGCGTGGACATCGTGCATGGTGACGAATTCCTGGCCGGTGCGGGCAACGCGCGCCGCATCGGTATCGCGTCCGCTGAAAATGCCCGCGCACGACGCGCAGTTGCTTTGTCCGGTGATGCGCTCCGGCACCGCGGGCGCGAGCGCCTTGAGCAGCAGGTCGATCACGCGCGGCGAGGTCTCCGTGTTGCCCGACACCACCGACGCCGGATAGCGGCAGTTCAGCACGCTGCCTTCGGGCGCGATGATCGTCACCGGCCGATAGCAGCCCTGGTTGATCGGGATGCCCGGATCGGTCAGCGCCTTCACGGTGAACCAGGTGCTGTTGCACGTCACCGATAGCGGACAGTTGATGCCGCCGCGTGCCTGCGGTCCGGTGCCGGTGTAGTCGAAAGTGATCTGGTCGCCCGTCTTGGTGATTTTCACCTTGAGCAGCGGACGCTCCTGCTTCCAGCCCGGCGCTTCGATCGGATCGAGATACTCTTCCGCTTCGTAGACGCCATCGGGAATGCGCGCGATCTCGGCGCGAATCAGCTTCTCCGAGTGATCGAGGCTCTGGCTCATCACGTCGCGCAACGCATCGGCGCCGTACTTCGCCACCAGTTCGCCGATGCGCCGGTCGCCCACGAAGGTGCCCGCGTATTGCGCCTGGATGTCGAGCAGCAGTTCGTGCGCGTTACGGCTGTTTCTCGTGAGCAGGTTGAGCATGTCCTGCACCGGCTCGTCGTTGCGATAGAGAAACACCGGCGGAATGCGGATGCCTTCGGCGAACACGTCCCACGTCGTGACCGTATAGCTGCCCGGCGACTGTCCGCCGATGTCCGTCCAGTGGCCGCGCGTCATCACGAAGGCGACGATCCTGCCGTCCGCGAACACGGGCCGCGTGAATTGCACGTCGGGCTGATGATTGCCGCCGCCCACGTAGGCGTCGTTGCTGACGATGACGTCGCCGGGGCGCAGATTGTCGCGCCCGACCGCTTCCACCGACACGCGCGTCGAGATGACGGCCGAGCCGAGCATCGTCGGAATGTCGTTGCCTTGCGCGACGAGTTGCATGTCCGCGTCGAAAATGGCGGCCGACGAATCGCCGCTCGCGTGCATGAGCGGGCTGCCGGCGGTGCGCATCATCGCGATCTTCATTTCACGCGCGACCGCGAAGAGACTGCTGCGAATGATTTCGTAAGTAACGATGTCCATGAATTCAGGCTGCCAGTTCGATGACGAGGTTGAGATCGGGATCGACGCGCGCGACATGCGACGCCTTCAGCACGGCGCAACTGCTGTGCTCTTCGATGACCGCCGGCCCCTGGATGGTCGCGCCGACCGGGATCTGCGTGCGCGCGAATACCGGCAGGGTGCGCGCGCGGTCGTCGAAATAAACCTCCCGGGTGCGCACCGGCTTCGGCAGTTCGCCGCCATCCGCGCTCGCGACGCAGCCGCGCCAGCCGGTCGTCGCCACGAGTTGCAGGCGCACATTGGCGATCACCACCGGCTTGTCCTTGCTGACAAAGTTCCATTGCCGCAGATGCGCGTCCTCGAAGGCCTGCGCGAGCGCTGCGCGGATGCCCTGCGCCTCGCCCTGCACTTCGACGGTGATGACATCGGGCTGGCCCGCGTAGCGGCAATCGGCGAGGCGCACGACCTTCACGTTCTGCGCCTGCACGCCGTGACGCCGCAACTCGTCCATGCCTTGCGCGGTCAGTTCTTCGAGCGCGGTGTGCAGGGCCGCGTCGTCGAGCATCGCGAGATCGCTTTCGAGCGGACGCTGATAGTCGTATTGCTGATCCGCGACCGTCATGCCGAACGCGCTGAAGAGACCCGGCAGCGGCGGGATGACCACGCGGCGGATGCCCATTTCGTGCGCCAGATCGACCGCGTGCACGGGCCCCGCGCCGCCGTAGCAGATGTAGGAGAACTCGCGCGGATCGTAGCCGCGCTCGACCGTCATGATGCGGATGGCCTGAGCCATCAGCGCGTTGGCGACCGAGCGCACGACCTGCGCGGCTTCGGGCACGGAGACGCCGAGCGGCCTCGCGATGACTTCGTCGACGACGCGCCATGCCGCCTGCGCATCGAGCTTGAATTCGCCGCCGAGAAAACTGTCGGGATCGATATAGCCGAGCACCAGATTGCAGTCCGTGACGGTCGGACGCGTGCCGCCGCGTCCGTAGCACGCGGGACCGGGGTCCGCGCCCGCGCTCTCCGGTCCGATGCGCACGCCGCCGCCCGCGTCGATCCACACGATCGAGCCGCCGCCCGCGCCGACCGAGTCGATGTCGATGCTGGGCGAACGCACGGTGTAGGTATGCAGCAGGCTCTTGTTGCGCAGTTCGGGGCGGAAGTCGCGGATCAGCGAGACGTCGAAGGTCGTGCCGCCCATGTCGCCGAGGATCGCGTTCTTCAGCTCGCTCTTCTCGCAGTTGCGGATCGCCGCGGAGACGCCGCCCGCCGGACCCGATTCGAGCAGCACGATGGGCTTGTCCGCGACCATCGCCGGACCCGCGAGACCGCCGTTCGACTGCATGAAGAGGAACTCGCCCGCGAAGCCGTGTTGCGCCAGCGCGCTGATGAGCCGCCCGATGTAGCGTCCGCAGACCGGGCCGAGCATCGCGTTGATGACCGTCGAGCTCGCGCGCTCGTATTCCATCGATTCGGGGTTCACCTCGTGCGATGCGCAGACGAAATGATCCGGCAACAGGCGGCGCAGCGCATCGACGGCTTCGCGTTCGTGCCGCGGATTGACGTGCGCATGCAGAAAGCACACGGCGACGGCCTCGACATCCGACGCGCGGATCTGATCGGCGAGCGCTTCGAGTTGCGCATGATCGAGCGGCGTTTCGACGCTGCCGTCATGGCGCAGGCGCTCGTTCACTTCGAGCCGCCAGCGGCGCTCGACGAGCGGACGCGGATTGTCGAACAGCAGATCGTAGAGATCGGCGCGATCGTGGCGCGACACGCGCCTCAGTTCGAGGATGTCGCGAAAGCCGCGCGTGGTGACGAGCGCCGTCTTCGCGCCGGTGCCCTCGACGACCATGTTGGTCGCCATGGTCGTGCCGTGCCCGAGAAACGAAACGTCGGCGCTGTCGGTGCCCGACAGTTCGAGAATCTTGCGGAAGCCTTCGATGGTGCCGATGACGCGATCCTTCGGCGTCGTCGGCACCTTGGTCGACCAGATGCGCCCTGTCTCATCGTCCACCATCACGACATCGGTGAAGGTGCCGCCGACATCGAGTCCGATTCTTTTCAATTTGCCTCTCTCCTGTGATGCGTGATTTCCGGTTCGCTTGCTCACGCCGCGTGTATTCCGGCATGATCGAGCCGCGCCGTCGAGCGCCGGGCTGCGACGAACATCGACGAAACCAGTTTAAAGAGGCATCGATGCGGCCAGATAATGAAACCTTCCGATCAGGTGAGACGTTGGAGTTATATCGGTGATAACCAGTATCGATGCGATATTGAGGCGGCTGCGCGGCAATCACGTCGCGCTTCTGATCGCGCTGGACGACCACGGCTCGCTGCGAAAGGCGGCCCAGCAGGTGTCGCTCTCGCAGCCCGCGACGACCAAGTCGCTGCGCGAAATCGAGGCGATGTTCGGCGCGGAGCTGTTCGCGCGATCGCCGCGAGGCATCGTGCCGAACGAACTCGGACGCTGCGTCATCCGTCATGCGCGCGCCGTGCGTTCCGAGATCGGCGCGCTGCGCGACGAGCTTGCAGCCATCATGCGCGGCGGCGGGGGCATGCTCGCCATCGGCGCCGTGATGGGCTCGATGCCCGAGTGGCTCGCGCCCATACTTCGCTCTTTGCGGGAAGTGCAGCCGGACGTGTCCGTCGAGGTCTGGGAGGACAATAGCGCCCGCCTGTTATCGATGCTCGATCAGCGTCTGCTCGATCTCGTCATCGGACGGCCGAGCATCAGCGTCCATCCGGAAGCCTACGATTTCATTCCGCTCGAGGTCGAGGAAGTGTGTCTGGTGGTGGACGGCGCCGATCCGCTCGCGAGCGTGCAGCGTCTGTCGCTCGCGGAGCTCGCCGACAACCCGTGGATCGTGCCGCAAGCCGCGCTGCCGATGCGCTCCCTGCTCGAACAGCTCTTCGACGACGCCGAGGTTCCCTTCCCGCGTTACGCCATCGAGACGTCTTCGACATTTGCCACGTTGTCGTTGCTGCGAGCGAGCGAGGGCACCGTCGCATTGATGCCGTTGAAGGTCGCGCAATACTTCCAGGTGCACGGCATGATGGCGGTGCTGCCGATTCGCATAGAACGACGCGGCGCGCCATACGGCATCGCCACGCGTCGCGGGGCCACGGCGACCGCGCCGGTACAGAGGTTCATCGAGCTATGCAAGCAGAAGCGGGACGAGCAGCCTTGGCGCAATGACATTTGAATCGAATCAGCCGCCGACGATCGCACCGATCAGCGCGGTGCTCAATGTGGCGAGCGAGGGCTCTGCATTCGTGACGGGGCAGATTCTCGCCGCCGATGGCGGCAAGACCGCGACCTTCTAACACGGCGTTCTTGAGAGAAGCCGTCAACAGGCGGCCGAAGGCCAGACTACGACTATCGACGCACGACGAAGCGCCAGAGCGCCATGCACTGCGCATCGGTCATCCGATAGTGAGGCATCGACTTGCCAAGCAGGACGCCCGCCGGGTCGATGCCGTCTTTGACCGCCCGGCAGAAGGACGTCGCGTCATAGTGACTGATCGGCCCGCCCCGGCGACTTGTCGCGCCGAGCAGGGCGTCGTGTGTCAGCGGCGGCGCGAAGGCCGAAGCCTTCGACGTGCCTGTGTGGCAATTGACGCATCGGGTCGTCCAGGAAGGTAGCGGACGATCGTCGTCGCGCAAATGCGCGGACATCGGATGCTGCCCGCTGAAAATTGCACACCCGAGGTCGGCCCGATCGCACGCGGCCTCGCCGCGGGCAAGCGGTGTCAGCGCGAGGAGCGCAAGGCCGATCGCGATGGCCTGTGTTGCAGAGTGGTATCGCCGCACCATTCAATGCACGCGCAATACGCGCGAGACGCTCGGCACCCCGTTCGAGTTCAGCGCGAACAGCATGTAATAGCCGGGGACGACGACGCCCGGATCGGAAGGAATGTTCAAATGAAATTCGCCCGCGGTACCCACGCTGAATGTCAGCGGCACGCGTCGCTGCTCGTTGTTGAGCGAATGCGTGGAAGACGAGGAGCGCATCAGTACGAATGAGCGCACTGCCCTGCTGGCCGTCACCACGATCGTCGTGCCGAGCTGCGCGTCCGACGGAACGGACGAGAGGCTCGGCCGGGACGCGGCAGACCCGTCCGAATTCAGCAGATACGGGGGCGTCAATATCTCCACGTCGGTGTGATTGGTCGCGCATGATCCGCACAGTCCGCCGCCGCCGCTCAGCACGCGTCCGTCGTTCAGGAGCAGCGCCATGCTGTGATAAGTGCGCGGCACGGCCTGCGGGGCGAGCGGGGAAAACGAATTGGTCGCGGGGTCCCACAGCTCCGGGGTGAGCACCGCGTTGTCGTCCGAGAAAGGCGCAGCAAACGTCTGCCCGCCGACCACGACGACCTGTCCGTTCGGCAGCACGACGCTGTTGTTGAACGCGCGCCGGTAGCTCATCGGCGCAATGGTCCGCACTACGGCGTTTCCACTGCTGATGTCGATGAGCGTTGCATTGGCGGTGGCCGGCGATTGATCGTAGCTCGGCGCGCCACCGACGGTGAGAATCTTGCCGACGTCGTACATGACCGCGTTGCCGTTCATCGCATCGTTGTCGCTCCCGCGGTTGCCGGCCGCGGTCACGCTGCCGTTGCCGGCCGTATCGAACCAGTGCATGGCCCGGCTCGGTCCCGCGTGAAACACGCGTCCATCACCGACCGCGAACATCCATGCGTGATTGTCGGCGCGAAACAGACCTCCGGCGTCGTTCGTGAGGATGTAGTCGTCCGTGATGGCGCCGTTGATCCGCCAGCCCGAACCCGCGGTCCAGGTTTCACCGCTCTTGCCTCCGAGCCCGCCGCTCCACGAGCCGCCCACGAGGAACACGTCGCCGTTGCTCAATGTCACGCTGCCCTGATAGCCGCGCGCGATGTTCATCTGATCGCTCGCGGTCCACGAATTAGTCGAAGGCGAATAAATGCTGGTCAGTTTCGCGGTCGATCCGCCGGTCACGAAAATCCGGCCATCAGGAAGGTTGACGATGCCCGGGCAGAACATGTCATGTCCGGTATTGGTCACGATCACTTGCTGGCTCCTGCCCGTCGACGGATTGAAGATTGCCGTATACGTCCTGCGCGGCGGGTTCGCCCCCGGGGTGAAGTCGAGCGCGCTGTCAGCCGACCAGACCAGCACGTTTCCATTGGGCAGATTGGCGGCCTGCAGCGGAACGAGCGGCAGCGTGATGGGCGCCGTCCACTTCGAAGGCAATGCGGTTTTCTGCGGCGGCAAGCCGCTCACCATCCACGTCTGTGTCGCACCTCCATTGCACGCCTGCTGCCTCAACTGGGCACCCTGGGAAGTCGTGCTCGCCGCGCTCACGCATAAGCCGCTATGCCCCGCGACGATTGCGTAGCCCGCGCCTTGCGGCATCAACGTGAAGGCCTGATTCAAGCCACCATTGCAGGTCCACTGGATGATGGGGCCGCCCGGACTCAGGCTTTGGCCCGACACGTCCATGCACAGGCCGCTGTTCTGGTTGACGAGGGTGTACCGGGCGCCGGTCGCAGACGGGAGCCATTGCTCGTTTGCGCCGCCCCAGCAAGTCCAGGCGATCACCGGTGCGCCCGGTGTCGTCGACTGGCCGCTGACGTCCGCGCACAGGTTGGTGCCGCTCACGGTGACGGGAGCCGCGGTTTGCGCGCGCACACTGAGCGATACGCCCGACAACGCGAGCGATAACGCGATCAGCAGCAAAAAGCGCATGCACCGGACGAGCAGGCTGGGCGCGTGTCCCGTCGAATGAATTTCTGGCATGGTTGCTCCCCGTACATGAGGCTGGTTATGTACGTGCAAGCGCGCCGAGCACATCGCAGATGTCGTTGACGCGAGGAAGGTCGGCGCTTCGCCAGCGCAGCATCGCGTTGGCATCGAAGCAAAAGACCTGCGTGGAATGGTCCGCGATGTCGCCGAGGGGCGTCTTGCTGCCCGACAGCGCCACGCGCACCCGGTCTACATCTGAAAGTGCTGGCGTCGCTGCATTCCACGCGGGACCGGCCTGAAAACGCTCGAGCCAGGCGCGCAATGCGGAGGGTGAATCGGAAAGCGGATCGATTCCTATCGACAACAACTGCACGGGATGACGGGCGCGGATTCCCGGGATCCGTTCCTGCACCGTGCTGAAAAGCGCGCCTTGCAGCGGGCATACGGTGCCGCAACCGGTGTAGATCGTCTGCAGTGCGGTTACACCCTGGTGCAGCATGTCATTCAGCAGGCGCTTCTTGCCGGTCTGGTCGACGAGCCAGGCATCGTCGAGACGAAGCGGCGGCGTGACGAGTCCGAGGCCGCCATGTTGCGCGAATGCGATGGGACTTACCGCACCAAGAGCGAGCGCGGCCATGTCGCAAAGCATGGAACGGCGGGTCAGCGAAGGCGCACGCATCCCGGATTTCGCGCAGTCCGGCAGCTTGTCGCGGCTGACCTGCATCGTACACATCGGCACTATGATGACCCTCGTTTCGAGCGCTCAGGGTGTGAACCGCACTGCGAACTTCCAGTAGGACGTGCCCGCGAAGACATGTCGCCGCCGCCCCGCCCTTTCGTATTGCGATGATCTTCGATCGAAGATTAGCAGCCCAAATCGGCGACAAAACTTCGTCTCATGAAATGAATAGATAAATATGTGCACTTGGACACATTCGTTTTTTAGAGCCGGAACAACTCGTCGAGCAGACCGATTTTTTCTATATAAGGATGGCTTACTGGCATTGCTCTTTGCAGGACCGGCGAAGGGCAATAATGGACTTTCGGGTTTCTGAAATGGCAACTGGCGATGCACGTCAGGGACGTAATGAATCTTTCAAAACTTCCCGGAAAAATTTTTCGAACCCGCTCGCCAATATGGCGGGCCTGACCGAATCGTAATCTTTTTGATCAGCAAACGCCGCAAACATGGAGAACGGCCGCGTCGAACTTGCATCGTCGTGTCGAAAATAATTTTTCGCGGCCGCATTGATTCGCTCTGCGATCTGCGATAGCTTTCAAACGGTCGTCACCGTCGAATGCTGCTCTGCCCGGCCCGGCAACAACCTGTTTCGTGAATTCGACAAGCGCCTGCGATGAAGCAAGTCTGTCCGGAAGCTCCCGCGTGGCACGCTATGCACCGGAGTCCTTCAATAGTCGCCGACGCATTTCATCGTTCGCCATAAAGCCCGTCAAGATTACAAACGCGTTGTCGTGCCGCTGCACGATAGCTTTCTGATCAGTGAAGACCAGGCCTCTCACATTGCGCCCGAACGTTCGGTGGCGAAAAGGTCGTCGTTGCTTCCGGTGTAAAAAGCGCTCAACGGGTCGCAGCGTCCGCCGCAAGACCGGGGCACTGCAATTGCTCTGACTGAAATTGCTCTGTTGCAGCACCGCCGTGGCGCGACAGCGCGGTGCCCGTGCCGGCTTTCGGAGAAGGAGAAAGCAAATGAATGCGCGTTTTTCCGCTTATGCCGCCGCACTCGGCGCCGTGCTGATCACGGCAATCATCGGCGCGTGCAGCGGCGGTGACTCCGGCGGCGATTCGACATCGGCCGCCGCGGCCAGGACGCCATCGAGCGTGTCGAATGCAGCGGGCGCGGCCGCCGCGAACCCGATGGACGTCGTCACCTGGCACAACGACATCGCCCGCACCGGCCAGCAACTGGCGGAAACGATCCTCACGCCCGCGAACGTTCGTTCGAGTACCTTTGGCAAGCTCGCCGTCTATTCCGTCGATGGCGTCGTCGACGCCGAGCCGCTCTTTCTCGCCGGCGTGCCGATCGCGGGCGGCACGCACAACGTGGTCTACGTCGCGACGGAGAATGCCAGCGTCTACGCCTTCGATGCGGACAGCGGCGCCGTGCTCTGGAAGGTCTCGACCCTCGGCAACGGCGAGTCGCCGAGCGACGACCACAAGTGCACGCAGATCACGCCGACCATCGGCGTCACGGCGACGCCGGTCATCGACCGCTCGCGCGGACCGAACGGTGCGATATATGTAGTCGGCATGTCGAAGGATGGCTCGGGCGGCTATCACCAGCGCATTCACGCGCTCGACATCACGACGGGCGCCGAACTCTTCAACGGTCCGACGGAGATCCGCGCGACCTATCCGGGCACTGGCGCGGGCAGTCAGAACGGCACGCTCACGTTCGATCCGGGCCAGTACGCCGAGCGCGCGGCGCTGCTTCTGCTGAACGGCGTCGTCTATACCGCGTGGACCTCGCATTGCGATTACATGCCGTACACCGGCTGGGTGATGGGCTACGACGCGAACACGCTGCAGCAGGCGAGCGTGCTGAATGTCACGCCGAACGGCCAGATGGGTTCCATCTGGATGAGCGGCGCGGGCCTCGCGTCGGACGGCGAGGCGATCTATCTGCTCGACGCCAACGGCACCTTCGACCCGACGCAAAACGAGCACGAGATGCCGATCCACGACAACTACGGCAATGGTTTCCTGAGGCTCAACCTGGGGCCGCTCAGGGTGCAGGATTACTTTCAGCCGTCGAACACGGTGCAGGAGTCGAATCAGGACGAAGACCTCGGCTCGGGCGGCGCAATGGTGTTGCCGAATTTTGCCGATGCAAACGGCAAGGTCTGGCATCTCGCGGTCGGCGCCGGCAAGAACTCGACGATCTACGTCGTGAATCGCTTTTCGATGGGCAAGTTCGATTCGAACGCGGATCACATCTATCAGGAGCTCGTCGGCCAGATACGCGGACCGATGTTCGGGGCGCCCGCGTACTTCAACAACACGGTGTATTTCGGCGCGGTCGGCGACACCATCAAGGCGTTCAAGGTTTCGAACGCCGCGCTGTCGGGCACGCCGGCGAGTCAGACGCCGAACACATTCGGCTTCCCCGGTGCGACGCCGGGCATTTCCGCGAACGGCACGGCGAACGGCATTCTGTGGGCGGCGCAGAACGGCTCGATCGGCGTGCTGCGCGCTTACGACGCGAACAATCTGGCCAACGAGCTTTACAGCAGCGTCGATGCCGGCGGGCGAGACCAGTTCGGCCCGGGCAACAAGTTCGTCACGCCGATGATCGCGAACGGCAAGGTGTATGTGGGGACGAAGAGCGGCGTCGCCGTGTTCGGGTTGCTGTCGAAATAGCGAGAGCTCGCTCGCAGCGACCAGAACGAAACGTTCCCGCCGTCAGTATTGACGAAGCGAGCATCCGCAGGCGCGCCTCGACGATGTGCATGCGGATCGTCACACGTTCCGGCATCGGCCCCGATGCCGGAACCATCAAACAGGCAAACACTCGACGTTCGGCTATTCAAATTGTCGAACTCGAGTTCGTCTTCCCTCCTGAATCTCCAAACAAAACCTTGCCTGGGCTCTCGCGCCAGCTCGCGAGGTAGTCCCGCAAGCTCGATCCGCATAGTCGAACGAGAACCCCGGCGGCGCGTGCGCGTCGGCGACCGAGGCCCCAGTCATGAAACTGGTCGCAAGCGCGTCGCAGGCTTGCGTTCGCAAATTTGCTCGAAGAGGTGATGGCGATGAAATCAACGTTATTTCTGGCACTTTCGGCTGCGAGTGTGTTCGCGATCGGCGCGGCACAGGCTCAGGACAGGCCGCCGGCGCAGGACGCGTCGATGCAACTGAACGCGAGAGGCGAGCCGTCGGCGGCGCCCAACGACACGGCTTATGGCGGTGCACGGCCCGCCAGCATGTCGGGCAATCCGTCATCGCGTGATGCGAGGGCGGCAGGCGCCGACAGGCCATGCACGCCGGGGCTTGACTGCGACATCTATCGCGGTCAGTAGATCACGACTTCGTCGTTCGATGACGAAGCAAGGACAGGCGCGACGACGCGTGCGTCATACGTGCAGGTGCATCGGACCGTCGTGTCTGCGATGCACGAATCCAACGGAGATGAATGATGAAGATGCTCTTTATTGCGGCAACGCTGTTTTCCACGGCGCTCGTTGCAACGACGGCGCAGGCGCAGACAGGCGAGCCGCTGACGCGCGCGCAGGTGCGTTCCGAACTGGTCGAACTGACGCACGCCGGCTATTCGCCGGCGTCGGAAGACGCGAGCTACCCGAGCAGCATTCAGAGCGCCGAAGCGCGCGTGGCGGTGCATGACGGCGCAAATGCGTCGGGTAGCGGATACGGCCCTTCGATCGCCGGCACGCGACAGTCCGGCGGTTCGGCGGGCACGGGCAGCCAGGGAAAGGATATTTTCTTTGGCCAGTGACCGCCCTCGCCGCCCTCGCCGCGCTCGCCACCGATGGCGGCGGGCGCAGGCATCCAGACGCGACGCGCGATCAGGTCGCCCATCCGAAAGGAATGCGCGGCTGGCTGTTGAATCGCCTCGATGGGACATCGAATACTTCGCGCGAAAAAGGACAGGCCTACGGCTTCGACAGAAAATCGAGCAGCGCCTTGCTCGGAATGAAGAAGTACCCGCCGCCGATCAGCTTCGTCAGATCCGGCAAATCGGGCAGGCGCACCGGTCCGTCCGACGTCGGAATGCTGAAGCTGCGGCCCGGGCCGCGCCCGACGATCGGATCGACTTCGTATTCCATCGCCTGCAGGCTCGAATTGAGCAGCCACGTCTTCTGAACGAACTCGAATTGCCGCTCGATATCGCCGTTCACGCACATGAAGAACACGCCGAGCCGCTTGTTCTCGTCCAGTTGCCAGCACTTGTTCTTGTCGAGATCGCCGAAAACCCGGCTCACGCGCAACATGCGATGCCGGTTCACCGAGGCGATCTCCTCCTTCGATCCGGGAAAGCGCGTGTCGCGCGGATTGGCCCGGCGAATGTGGGCGCCAAACGGACAGCCATGCCCGGCCGGGTCTTCCTCGCCGCACATGAAATCGTTGTCGGGCGTTCTGCCGTGAGGGCCGCCCACGCGGGCCGGCGGCGTGCCGTGCCGCACGAGCGACGAGCCGTCTTTCCATCGGCCGAAAAACTTCCCGAAGAGCACGGTCTTGAGGTCGTCACGCGTTTTGACGTGGGAGAACGTCGGAATGGCCGCGGAAATCGGGAAGTCCGGCGTGCCCGGTGAAGGCACGGGCGACCCGGGATGGATGCGGATGCCCGTGCTCTCGTACCAGGTGTTGAAAGCGCGGAGGTCCTGTTCGTATTGCCGCACGACCAGAAATGTCCCGTTCAGGCCGAGGTCGCGTCGCCCCGACGACGCATAGCGTGCGAAGTCGGGACGCACGCGCGCCCGATCGACGCCCGCATCCGGAAGCAGATGATGCGGATCACAAGACGCTGGAATGGTGGGTCCGGGCGGAATCACGCCGAGGTTATCCGGATAGCCGAGGATCAGCTCGCCGGGTTCCACGAGATCGTTCTCGTCGTGCGCGCGGTTGCGCTGCGGCGCGCCGCGCATGACGGGCTGCGAGATGCCATCCATGAAGCCGAATGGCTCGCTGCCGCCGATCCCGCACGCCTTTTGACCGGAGCGGTCGCGCAATTGCGTCAGCGGTTGATGGTAGGCGCAGGTGTGGCCATTCGCCGAGATTGCCAGGCGCACGGTGGTCTCCAGCGTCATCAGATCCGACGGGTCCAAGCCATACGCGAGCACGAGCACATCCGGATTCGTGCGCGGGCCGCCCCACGCCCATTTCGTCGGCTCGTTGCCGTGGATGTCGCCAAGTTCCCGCGCGCGGTCCGGCGTGCTCATTCCCTGCTTGAACGCGAGCGGAAACGTTTCGATGGCCTCGCGCGGCAAGCCGAGCAGCTTCAACGCGCGCGCCGAGAAGCCGATCGCGAGCGCGGTGTTCATCTGCTTGTGAGCCGTGCCGTAGACGGCGAGATCGCGCAGTGCCGCGACGAATGCCTTGCAGTTCGCCTCGTTCTTCGAGAGCGACACCACGAAGGCGCTCGCACAGCGCATTCTCGACAGGCCGCCGAACGCGAGCGTCGATATCTGCGCGACCTGCAGCGAGGGCGCCGGCCGCGGCGTGGAGCCGAACAGCGCGAACCAGTCGATACTGTCCTGATTCGTTCCCGCAGTCGCGAAGCCCTCGTGAATCTGCGAATTGATGCGGATGCGCGATGCGCTCAGGTTGCGGTAGGCCGCGTACCAGAACGGCGTGGGAATCTGCTGCCGGCGCGCCCAGCGCACCGTGCGGTCGCCGTCGGTCGCGCCGGCGCTGATGATGCCCCGCGTTCTCGGAAAGCCGATGCAGTTGCTCCAGATGCCCGTGACGCCCTCGGGCGCATCGGCGATGAAGTCGGCGACATACGACTCCCATGTGCCGTCGTAGTTCGACCAGAAGACGAGCTGATCGGTGCACGGAAGCCGCATCCAGCGCGCGGAATGGATGACCCCGTTCTTGCCGAGGAAGCCGAGCCTGTTCACGTAGCCGGCGGCGCCCACGCCGATGAACGCGAGGCGCAACGTCAGGCAGCGCAGGATGCCGGGTTTGAGACGCGACACCGTCAACATATGATTCTGCTGCCCGAAATTCTCCTTCGCGAGCAGCAGTCCGCCCTGCCTCGCCGACACGATGCGCTCATCGACGAAATCGGTCGCGCCGAGCATGTTGAGCCGCCACAGCGAGAGACCGAGCACGAGCGCGAGCGTCAGAAGCACGAGGAACAGCGTGGTCGCGGTGCACATGACGGCCACGAAAGTCGGCAACTGGCGCGAGAAATAGACGTTCGCGCCCATTCCAATGATCACGAGCGGCACCCAAAGCGGCCAGACCATGTTGTGGAAGCTCCGCAAGATCGCCTTGACCGCCTTAGGATTTCTTGGCAGTGATCCGACCTCTTCCTCGGCTTCCGTCGGCAAAGCCACTTCAGGCACGAACGCCCACTTCCAGGGGCGCCCCCTGGAGAGCCAGACCGTGCGGCGCACGAGCGCGAGCTGCTCCAGCGGTGAGAGCGAATACCAGCCCGGCTTGTTCTGCTCCTGCCCGATGACCTCGCGCAGCTTCTTCGCGAGATCGCGCTCGCGCGCGATGCGATCGGCGGTCAGGCCCGGCGAACCGCTGAACACCTGGCCGAGCGCGCTGAACCGCCATTTCGCGCTGATCCTGACTTCGTACGAAAGCAGAAGATCGAGCATGCCGGCGCGCGAGAGAGAAGGCTCGGCCGCGTCGAGGACGGTTCTCAACGGCGCGCAAAAATGCTCGGCGAGCTCCGCGAGCACGACCCGCGATCCGTAGTCCGACGTGATTTCAATCACCAGATGCGCCGCCTTGTTCGTCGGCCGCGAGGGTTTGAGACTCGGGGCCACGTCGGATTCGGAAGGACACAGCGTGTCGATCACGCCGAGGCTCATGAAGTGCAGGCCTCGCACCTTCCTCAACAGTTTGCGGATGTCGCGCTTCGGATAGTTGCCCCGCGTTTCCTCCGTCAGCGACCGGATGGCCGCGTTGACGTTGTCGACGTTGAGCGGATCGAACGGAACGACAATGTTGATGAAAGCGGGCGAACTCATGACGATTTCCCCGGAATCCGGACGACGAGGTGCCGAGGAAAGATCGACTTCGGCCACCGCTGGAGGCGGCCGGCGCATCCTTGCGCGCGTTCGAGACCGGGCTGCATCACGAGCGGCTTGAATGTCTGGACGAGCTGCGCCTGCGCGATGAACGCCCCGACGCACCAGTGAAGGCCCAGCCCGAATTGCAGCCGGTCCGCGGCAGGGCGCCCCGGCGTGAACACGTAGGGTTGCTTGACCCGGCTGCGATCGAACATGGCCGACATCGTGCAGGCGAGCACGAACGTGCCCTCGCGGATGCGCTTCCTGCGCCAGGAATTCGCGGCGACGACATAGTCCTTCTCGCACACGCGAAACGGACCGTAATTGATCGGCTTGTAGCGCAACGCCTCGAAGAGACATTGTCCGAGCAAGGTTTCGTCGCCCGACAGAGCCGCCGCGCGCGTCATTCTGAGCATCCCGCCCGTGCGCAACATCATCTCGAGGATATGACCGCCCGCGATGGTGGTCGTCGGCACGAAGCCGACGATCAACCCGAGCAGAAACGCGCGCACCTCGGTGTCACGGCTCTCCTCGCGCATGAGCCGGCCCATCACCGTCGTCGGTTTCGGGGGAACGCGCCGCGCGGCGCGGATCGCATCGTCGACCACCTCGCGCACGATGTCCGCCATCGCGTCCACATGCGGTTTCTGAACGATCGGCGGCGGCCCGAACAGGTGTCCGCTCAGACAGACGAGCGCTTCGGTGAAAGACCGGCGGTCCCCGACCGGCACGCCGAGGTATTCGACGCAAATGTCGAGCGGAACGTCCGTGATGAGCTTCTCGATCGCGTCGAGCTCGCCGCCCGTCGCCGCGCCGACGGTCCTGCTCGCGTGCCGCCGCGCGATCTCGCCGACGGTCTCCACATCGTCGAGTCTGAATACATGCATCAGCCGGACGAGCTGCTCGTCGTGAGCGCTCTTGTCGTCCGTGCCGAGGATGAACGGCGTGCCGGGCCACGATCCGTCCGCGAGCCGCGTCATCTCCCCGGCGAACGGCACCTTGAAGATGTCCGGGCGCGAGAGCACTTCTTCCACGTCCTCGCGCAACAGGACGGCCGCATAGCGGAACAAACCCGGGATCGGCCAGAGGTAGCGCAGCACGCCCAACAGATACTGCAGCGGCGGAACGTAACGCACCGGCGCGGGGCGCCGCGACGAGAGCCTCGGGCTCCTTTCGCCGGACTCGAAATCGACGTGGGGCATGTTGCCTTCCTTCTTGTTGCAAACGACGTCCAAACGCGAGCGCCATCATGCGCCGCCCGCTCCCGTCATCGATCACAGATTGGCGATGTGGCACGCACCTCCGACACGGGTCTCCAGAATCGCGCGGGCGCGGCGCAGGTCGGGAAGGTCATGAGCGTCGTCGAACGAGGCGGCGAGCAGCCTCAACTGATCTGCCGCGTCGGTCGTGGCGTCCGGTGCGCACGCGCCCTGCTCCATCAGCTCGCAACGGGCGCGCAGCTCCCACAGCTTCGCGCCTTGCCCCACCGCCACCGCGCAGGCGCGCCGGAACGCCTCGAGCGCGGCGGCTTCGTCGCCACGCGCGCGCAGCAGCACGCCATGCACGCGATGAAGCTCCGCTTCGTCCCAGCGCTGGCCGGTCGCCCGCGTGATCGCGAAGGCCTCGTCGAGCAGACGCAACGCCGTGTCGGTTTCGCCGACCCAGCCATGCGCCTGCGCCGACATTCGCAGGAAGCCCGACAGATACAGCACGGTCTCGGTCGCGCGATAGGCGTCCATGCCCCGCGTCAACGCCGCGAGCGCATCGTCGCGCGCGCCGATCGCGGCGAGACAGTAGCCCCGGAAGATCGCCTCGACCGCGTGGTAATACGCGATGCCGCTGTCCGCGATCGCGGTAGCGAGCTCGTCCAGCCGCTGCAGGCCGGCCTGCGGCGAGATCACGGTCAGCGCGACGAACGATGCGCCCACCAGCGCGTGCGCGAGCGTATAGACATGCCCGATGCGCCGCCCCTGCGCGACCGCCTCGCCGCTGGTGCGGATCGCCTCGGCGAGCCTGCCCGCGCACATCTGCGACCACGACATGTACGTCAGCATCACGACGCGCGGATCGTCGACCGTCATCGACGCATAAAGCGCCTGCTGCGCCGGGTCGTAGAGCGCGATGCCGGTTTCGAGCTGGCGAATGGCGTCGCCGAAATGGCCCATCGGATGACAGGTCACGCCGCTGAACCGATAGCCCATGAGGCGCCACAGCGGATCCTGCCGCGCCTCGCCGCGCGCGAGAATTTCCGCGGCCTGAGCCCGCGCCGACGCGAAGTCGGCGCGCATGAGCGCATGAGTCCACAGGCCGTGCAGCACGGCGAGCAGCGGCGGCGGATCGCCGAGCATCTCGCACAGGGCGCGCGCGCGGGCAAACGTCTCTCCGGTGCCGGCGGCGGCATAGCCCTGCGTGGCGATCTGCGCCATGCCGATGCAGATGGTCAGCGCGAGTTCGTTCTGCAATCGCCACGGCGAGCGCTCCATCGTCGAGACGAGCAGGATGCCGCGATTCAGATGCTCCAGCGCTTCCACCATCGCCGAGCGGCGCAGCGCGCTGCGGCCCGCCGCGAGCCACTGGACGACCGCCTTCTCGACGATACGCGCCTCCGTGTAATGCCACGCGAGGATTTCGGGCTGGTTGGCGACCGCATCCGCGAAATGCGCTTCCAGCGCGCCGGCGATGCGCTCATGCAGCGCGCGGCGCGTATCGCGGCCGATGATCTCGTAGGCCGCGTCGCGGATCAGCGCGTGCTTGAACGTGTATGCGGGCTCGGACGCCGCGCGTCGCAGCACGATGCCGAAGTCCACCAGCCGGTCGAGCGCCGGGCCGAGATCCTTGCCGGGCTTGACGACGAGTTCGAGCAGATGCACCGGGAAGTCGCGTCCGATCACGGCTGCCGCTTCGAGCACTTCGCGCGCGGCGCCCAGCCGGTTGAGCCGCGATTGCAGCGACGCGCGCAGCAGCATCGGCAGGGGCTTGCCTTCGAGACTGCCGACGGCGGCATCCGGCCGGGCCGCGCCCTCGACGGTCGCGCGGGTCAGTTCTTCCAGGAACAGCGGAATGCCGTCGGTGCGCAGCACGATGTTCCTGACCGTTTCGGCGGGCAGCGCCTGGTCGGCCGCGACGTGACGCACCAGCGCGGCGCTGAGCAACGCAGGCAAGGGACCGAGAAAGAGGCGCGTGACACCCGGAACGCTGTCGAAGTCGGTGAAGCTGCCGGGGCGCATCAGCACGAGCAACATGACCGGCATGCGCGGCACCATGTCCGCGACCATCAGCACGAGTTCGCGCGAGGTATCGTCGATCCACTGCACGTCCTCGAACACGATGAGCGCCGGCAGATTCGTCGCCGAGCGCCGGAGCCATGCCACGAGCGCCTGCATGGTCCGGCGGCGCTTCGCGCTCGGGCTGAGCGACCTGGTGCCGGCGACCTCGCGCCCCGGCAGATTCAGCAGGTCCGCGATCAATGCGCGATCCTCCACGGGCAGGTCCGTGAGCACCGCGTCGAACTTCGCGAGCTTGTCATCGACGGAATCGGACGCGGCGAAACCGGCGGCGTGTTCGATCTGCTGGATGCATGGACGCAGCGGCGAGCCCTGCCGGTAAGGCGAGCAAAAATAACGATAGATGCCCGACGGCTCCGCGCGGGCTTCGTCGAGCAACGCCGCGGCGAGACGCGACTTGCCGATGCCCGCATCGCCCGTGACGACTGCGATTTGCCCGTGCCCCGCGCGCGCCTGCTGCCAGAGCCGCAACAGTGTGCGGTGCTCGTCGTCGCGGCCGAGCATCGGCGAGAGCTTCGGGTTGCCGCGCGCCTCGAAGCGGCTCGCGACGGCAATCGCGCCGGCCACGCGCCAGGCGCGCATCGGTGCGGCGAGACCCTTTATCGCGAGCGGGCCGAGATCGCGGAAATCGAAGAGATCGCCCGCCAGGCGCCGGGTGGCGTCGTCGACGATCACGGAATTCGCCTGGGCCTGGCCCTGCAACCGCGACGCGATGTTGGGCGCGTCGCCCATCGCCGCCGGCCCCTCCGACTCCTCCGCTTCCGCGACGACCACGAGCCCGGTCGATACGCCGAGGCGCACGCCGAGCTGAGGCAGGCCCGCGAAACTGATCGCGCAGACCGCTTCGACCGTTTTGAGCGCGGCGTGCACGGCGCGTTCGGCATCGTCCTCGTGCGCTTCCGGATAGCCGAAATAGACGAGCGTGCCGTCGCCCCGGTAGCGCTCCACGCGCCCGCCGAACTGCGTCATGCTCCGGTTGACGGCGCCGCGATACGCCAGCAGCACTTGTCGGTAGTCCTCGGGATCGAGCTCATCCGACAGCGCCGTGGACCCGATCAGGTCACAGAAGACGAAGGTGATCTGGCGACGCTCGACGCAGGCGTCCGACACCGTGCCGGCGCCATAGCTCGCGCCGCATTGCGGACAGAAGCGGGCCTGGCGCGGGCGCGCCGCGCCACAGCACGCGCAATGCGCGCGCGCCGTGCGACGCGACGCGGCGGTGCAATTGCAGCCGACCGCGGTCACGGCGCCGCCGCACCAGGCGCATCTCACGGAGACTCCCCTTCGGGCGCGACGCGCTTGCCGCCGCGCGCCTTCAGACGCACGTCATCGTACGACGCAGGCATGATTCGATCAGCGCGCAAGGAGGCCTCCATTCTGGTGAACGAGACTCGTGAACCCTTCTGAAAACCGGGATCAGCGTGCGCCGATTCTTCTCATCGTCTGTTTCAGATTATTACAAAGCTGCGAACAAGACAATCTGCCAAGGTCTGCGTGAGGCCCCTCAAAACCGGTATCCGACGCGCAGATACGTGATGATCGGATTGAGCGTGATCTTCGCCTCGGCCTTGCGCGTCAGCGTGCCGACAGGCGTCTGCGACTGCGTGGTGAACGTGCCCGTCGTGCTTTGCGGGATGAATGAAACCGAAAAGCCGGCGAACCAGTGGTCCGAAAACGCATACGTGGCGCCGACGTTGAATACCGGCGACCAGACCGTGCTTGCTTCCGCCGTCGTCGGGCCACCGAGCGCGCGGGCCTCGAAATCGCCGTTCGTGATCTTCGCGTTGCTGAAGGACGTGCGCGTCACGCCGATGCCGACATACGGCCTGAATTTCGATTGCGGCGCGAGAAAAAAGTACTTGAAAAGGAGCGCCGGGCTCCACTCGCGGACGGTGCCGAGCTTGCCGTATCTCGACAGCGCGCCGGTGCCGTTCACGTCGAACTCCGGCGGCACGCCGAACTCGAATTCCGCCGCGATGTGGTCGGTAATGAAGTAGCCGACGGTGAAGCCGGCGGTATCGGCGCTCGACACGCCCGCGCCGGTATTGGGCACGGTGATGTTGACCGGATTGCCGCCGACCGACGTGATCTTGAGCGGGTCGCTGCTGTCCTGCGGCGCGAGGTGGAACCAGCCCGCCGTGGCGAAGAAGCTTCCCGCCGACTGCGCATGACTCGCGGTGGCAAGGCACAGGGCCGTGGCGGCCGCGCCGGCCGTTCGAATTCCATTCACTTTGCACTCCTCCTAAAGCCACATCGACCGAAAAGGACGTCGTACTGTTCGCCCGCGCGGGCGTGGTGCGAAAGCGGCCGCCGCCTGCTGTTCACGTGCGAGATCGGAACATGCGCCAGCGGCGTGGCGCGGCGTCGTGCCTGCCGCGCCACGCGTGCATCGCCTTAAGCGCCACTGCATGGCGAATGTAGCGATGCCAGATGAAAGCCAGATCGAACACCAGCACGCCGAGCCGCCATACATACACAAAGAAGAAGCCCGCGAGCACCAGCGGCCAGATCGGCTTTTGCGGGGGCGCCTCCATGAAACGCCAGACGATGCCGGCGGCGAGCAGGACCGTTGCGCTGCCGACCAGCATCCAGCCGCCGAGCACCGGCCTGCGCGGCGCGATCCAGCCCGACAGGCTGACCAGCGCCGCGATCGCCACGAGCAGGAGGTTGCCTTCGGGCGCATGCAGACTGCCCGCGAGAAGCGCGAACTCGCGGCCGATCCAGAACCCCGAGACCGGTTCGACGAGAAAGTTCGACACCTTCGGGTCCAGGTAATACAGGCACGGCCACGCGCCGCACAGAAACGCGACCAGCGCGAGCGCCCACCATCGCGGGTGCGTCCATTTGACGAGACGCGGCAGCCGGCCCGACACGGTGACGCCCGCCAGAAGCAGGCTCAGGCACAGCACGGAGCGCACGATGCCCCGATAGGCGGCGGCGTCCACGAACTCGAATGACGCGAGCGTCGCCTTGAAGAGCAGGAAGACGGCGAGCACGTGCGTCAGGTAGGCGACCACATAGGGAATGGCCGTGCTGACGATGCCGACGATGCGCCTCGTCGGCGGCGGCGGTGCCTTGCGCGCCGACGCGGGACGCGCCTCGGGCAGCACGACGTCATCGATGAAATGCGCGAACACGGCGTCGTCGCTCCAATAGCCGACGTGCGCGGCGCCCGGCACCCAGTAGCGGCTGAATCCGAAGTCGTCGTACTTCGTGAACTGGAATGCGCCGCACCGGTGCTCTTTCAGATACTCGCGCGCCGTGTCCAGTTCGAAGCCGACCGGATCGCCGTAATCGTAGTAGTTTCGCCACTTGATCGGCTTCGGCAGCACGAGCGGATGATTGCGTTGCGAGCCGAGCATGGAGACCTGCGCGTCCGGGCGCTGCTGCCTGAAATTGTCGGAGGCGAGGTCCAGCGGGTCCCAGAGCTTCGGCCACAGCAGGATGTGCTTGTCGATCGGCGAGCCGAACGTCATGAAGCCGCGCACGCAGGTGATCCAGTCCGTGGGGACCGTCGTCGCTTGCGGGCCGGGACTTTTCGCGTCGCTGGACGAGAGCGCCTGAAGCAGCGCCAGAAACGCGATGATGCTGCCCTCGCTATGCGCGACGATATGAATCTCGGGATCGCGGCTGATGCCGGGATACGCGGCGTGGAACCATTCGATGATCGTCTGCATCGCCTTGTGAAAGCGAAAGAGGATCACCTGGCGGTAGTACTGGAATTCGGCGATGAGCTGAACGTCGCTGTAGTAGTCGCGCAGCAGCTCGGGCAGCTTGAAATCGAGCAGGCCGAGTTGCGACGGGAGATACAGCAGCTTTTCCAGCACGGCGAAGGTCCCGATCTCCTCTTCGACGATGCCCGCGACCTGCGAGAAATCCTTCGGGGTGAGTTGGGCCTTCCAGCCCGAACGCTTCGCTTCCTGTTCGACGCGCGTGTAGAGCGCGCGCACGCGGCTGAGGACGGTCCGGCCCCAGGCCTTGCTTTCCTCGAGCGTATCGTCCTGCTTCACGAGATCGCGCGGCACATCGGCCCAATACACTTCGGCGAAGCCGATGCGCGCGAGCGGGTCCTTGTTGGGCACGTCGAGGCGGCTCACGCACACTTCCCCGACGCTGCCGAGATTGAAGTAGCCGAGCGACAGCACCGGCAACGGCGGCTTGTCGAGCGCGCCGAAGCGATGGACGGCCGCGCGGATGGATTCGCTTCGCAGAGCGGGCCCGATGCCGTGGACGGCCACGACGATCTTGTCCATCACTGGAGCAGGGGCGGCGCCAAGCGGGGCAAGGCCAGGTTGAATCTGCATCTGTTATTCACTTGTCTGCGCAGGCCCGATGGACTTTGATAATCCGGCGGAATCCGCCATCGAGCTTCGCTTTCAACCTGCACGGACGCTTTTTTTAAAAGCGCCACCCGGAGTAATACGGATATCTAAACTCCTCTCGCGATAATATGCAGCGCCGGTGTTCGGTGAAAAAAATCCGGTGGGGGTTTTATGCTTGCTTTAACGTAGGTTGTGGGTGGGTGAAAGTCAAGATGGGCCTCCGTACCGCGCGAAGGAGCGTCGAACCATGAAAACGGCCGATCGTGCGGAGCCGGGAAAAGACCCGAGAAACCCGTTCACTTGGGTTTGAATCTATCCAGAAACCGGTCGGCCAGAGTCTTTGAATTAAGTAACCTGGCCGAATAATTCTCGACTTCCCAACTCCGCTGATCGTCCGAAATGGAGATCAACAGGGTGATATCGCGCGGGCCCGTGTTCAGAGAAAACAAACCTTCCTTGTCCAAACTGGGGACGCTGAACTACATCCTGCGCGATAAGGGTCTCGATTCAGGAAGCTTGCCGTTTGTATAAGCCGATCGCGCGCGTGCGCAAACGTGGCGCGGAGCGGCCCGTCGCGCTCGACGAGCACCACCAGATCGTACTCGACGAATCACTGGCCGAATGCTTCGGATGACTGATGACGACGCTTGCGCGCGCGCAGATGTCGTCCGAAGCGTTGCGCGTGCGCTTTCCGGCGCAGGTGAAAGTGGGGGCCGCCGACCGGGTGCAGGGGCTCGTCACGCTCGCGCTGCCGGGCATCGTGCTTCGGCCGCTGCCGGTCGTGCCGCCGCAGATTCCGGTTCACGCGGGCTACGACTACTTCGGGCTCGAACCGGGCGGCGAACGCACTGATCGCGCCGCGCTCCTTCTGCGCCGATTCCGCTCGACCGGGCGCGCGCCGGTGCGGCGCACGCGCCTTCGCCCACGACCACGAGGCCCTCTACGACTTTCGATGTAGGTCGTCCGGCCGATTTTGCCGTGCCCCGCCTCTGACTACTTTTGAAGCGCAGGCCCGAGGCACCGGCGCTTTTCGCCGAAGTCCCCGGGCCGCACCGCCGCCGCACCTTGGCGGCGGCGTTTCGAAGCCGTCTGGAGAGGACCATGATCCCGCATCCCGGATCGGCGGCGGCCGGCGCGCCGTCTGCACCCAGCCATTTCAGAACCGCCTCGGGAGCACCGTCATGGTCGCGTTGATGACGTGTGATGCGGGCGCCCATGCCCACGACACGCAGAGGCTCGCCGACCTCTGGCACCGTCGCGCCGCGCTCAGCGAAATGGAGATGGCGCAGATCTACGGCATCGTGCTGCATGCGCTGCGGGCGTACTATCCGGCCGAGTTGCGCGGCCTGCCCGAAGACAAGGAAGAGTTGATCGCGCAGTTTTTTTACTCGCGCGTGCTACGACTCGACTTCGATCAGCGCGTGTCGCACGCATCGGCGGAAAGCGCGCCGTCCACCGCGTATGCGCTGTGCGCGTATTTCAGGCGCTTTCTGATCGACTGCCTGCGCAGCGCAAGCGTGCAGCGCAATCTGTCCATCGAAGTGGACGGCGTGCAGGCCGAAGTGGATGCGCGTCCCCACGCCCCCGACGATCCCGTGGAGACGGCGCTCGCCGAACACGGCCTCGGCGAGCGGCGCGTGCGGGAACTCGCCCGCGCGTTCATCGCGTCGCTCGATCCGTCCGATCGCATCATCCTCGCGGGCAGCCTCGGCGCGTCGCACGACCGCAAGGGCGGACTCAAGGGCGTGGCGCATGAGAACGAGGTGCCGTCGTATCACTATCGCGCGTGCAAGCTCGGCGTCACCATGAAAAAAGACGCGACGCCCGGATGCTTCGCCGTGACCAGGATCGGACGCTGGATCGAGAACACGCTGGGCATCGAAATCGCGCTCGAGAACCGCGAGGTGATCCTCGTCGTACTGAGCCTGCTCGCGCTGGAGGCGCATGAATGAACGCGCGAGGAGCGATGCTCGCCGGCGCTTCGGCTGCCGTGCCATCAACCTTCGCGCAGCTTGTCGGCCTGCAGCCGCCCCACGATGAGCCGGAGCAGATGCAGCGCGAATTCCGGCTCCTGATAGTAGAGCCGGATCGCATCGGCGGCGCAGACCGTGCGCATCTCGCATTCGGTCTTGCACACGGCGGTCGACGTACGTCGATGCCCCGGCGAGAACAGCCCGATTTCGCCGAGCACGCTGCCCGCGCCCAGTTCGATCCCGATCTCGCTCAGTGTCACCGTGCCCTTTTCGACGTAGAAGAGTTCGCCGCTCGCATCGCCCTTGCGGAACAGGACCTCGCCCGCGCGATACCGCTGGCTCTCCATGTTGGCGAGCAGCCTGCCGAGCGATACCTGGCCGTCGATCGCGCGCGCGACCTGCGTCTCGCGCACGCGCTCCATGCGCGCGGCGGCCGCGCTCGCCTCGCCGCGGCTCGCGACGTTGAGCGCCTTGAAGATCGTCGTGAGATGCGTCTTGACCGTGGCCTCGGCGCAGTCGAGCTCGCGCGCGATCATCTTGTTCGAGCGGCCGCGCGCGAGCAGCGCGAGCACTTCGATCTGTCGCGGCGTGAGGCGCGCGTGGGCATCGGCGTTCGGAGATGCTTCGCCGCGATGCGCGGGCGTGGCACGAATGGAGGATGGCACGGGGGCGACGGGGTTCCCGGCGAGGAATGCGCGCGGAAAGTACACGCCGCCCGCGAGCGCGACCCGCAACGCGCCGAACAACATGTCGGCCGACGCGGATTTTTCGACGCAGCCAGCAACGCCGTCGGCGATCAGGCCGTCGATGTCGGCCTTCTGCGCGGCGCCAAGCAGCACGACCAGCGGTATCGCGCGCGCCTGTTCGCGCAGTGCTCCGTGCTCGGCGGCTGACTGGCGCAGCGCGTCGCCGTCCATTACGATGCAGTCGGGCTTCGGGTCATCGGAGATCGAGCCAGCGAGACCGTCGCGCACGCACACCTCGACATCCGCGGCGTAAAGGCGCAAGAGCGACGCGACGCCTTCGCGAAACAGTCCTGCCGGTCCGGTGAGCAAGAGCTTCATGACGTTCGCTTCGCACGGAAAGTTCGGACTCTGGCAGGCAGTGAGGCGTGCGCTGCGCACGCGCTCTGGAAGAACATCCTAAAGAATGGTGTCCAACGCGTTGGCGAACCTGGCGACCGTGCCCTCGACGTCATGCAGCTTATCGAGGCCGAATAACCCGATGCGGAAGGTCCTGAAATCTTCTGGCTCGTCGCATTGAAGCGGGACGCCGGGCGCGATCTGCAAGCCGGCGTCGGCGAATTTCTTCCCCGATCGTATGCCGTCGTCGTCCGTGTAGCAAACCACGACGCCCGGAGCCTGGAAGCCTTCGGCCGCCACGCTTTTGAAACCGGCGCCAGTCAGGCGTGCGCGTATGCGCTCGCCGAGTTCGAGCTGCTCCGCTCTCACCTTGTCGAAGCCGTATGCCTCCGTTTCCTTCATGACATCGCGCAGCGTCGCGAGACTGTCCGTGGGCATCGTGGCGTGGTACGCGAATCCGCCACTCTCGTAGGCTTCCATGATCTGCAGCCATTTGCGAAGATCGCAGGCGAAACTGGTGCTGGTTGTCGAGTCGATTCTTTCGCGGGCGAGCGGGCTCAGCATGACCAGACCGCAGCACGGTGGCGCGCTCCATCCCTTTTGCGGCGCGCTGATCAGGACATCGACGCCGCTCGCCTGCATATCCACCCAGATCGCACCGGAGGCGATGCAATCCAGTACGAACATGCCACCGACGGCATGAACGGCGTCAGAGACGGCGCGCAGGTAGGCATCGGGCAACATCATCCCGGATGCGGTTTCGACATGCGGCGCAAACACCAGATCCGGCTTGTTTTCTTCGATCGCAGCGATCACTTCTTCGATCGGCGGCGGTACATAGGCGGCCTGTCTTCCTTGTTCGACTGGACGTGCCTTCAACACCACCGATTCAGACGGGATGCTGCCCATGTCGAAAATCTGCGACCAGCGGAAACTGAACCAGCCATTGCGGATAACCAGACATTTTTTGTTCGTCGCGAACTGCCGTGCAACGGCTTCCATGCCGAAAGTCCCGCTGCCTGGGACGATAACGACCGACTTCGCGTTGTAGACACGTTTCAGGGCGGCGGAAATATCGTGCATGACTCCCTGAAAGAGTCGCGACATATGATTGATGGATCGGTCGGTGTAGACGACGGAATATTCGAGGAGGCCCTCGCGGTCGACATCGGGGAGTAGTCCTGGCACGTTCGCCTCCGGTAATGGACGAATGAACGAATCGAAAGCTCATTCTAACGAAAGCCGCCCGGAGCGGCATCGGCCGGGGCCATCTCACGTATGACATCATGAGTCCCCGAACCGCAAGGGGAGAGCCCTCCCCGCTCTCGCAAGATATGACCCGCGTTGCCCACCGATTCCCAGGAACGTCGACATGAATTTCAGATCCTTGCAGTGCTTCGTCATTCTTGCCGAGGAACTGAACTTCAGCCGCGCGGCCGAGCGCCTGCATATTGCGCAACCGGCACTGAGCCAGCAAATCCGGCTGCTGGAAGAGCGGCTCGGCACTCAGCTCGTCGATCGCGCCAGGCGGCCGCTGCGGCTTACCGAAGCGGGTCATTACCTCTGCACCGAAGCGCGTCAGATTCTGGGATCCTGGGAACAGGCGAGTCTCGGTGCGCAGGAAATCGGCATCGGGCGGCGCGGCTGGCTGTCGATCGGCTTCACGCGATCCGCGATGTACAGCATCCTGCCGCCCGCGCTGAAGGCGTTCCATCACTCGTATCCGGAAGTCGAACTCAAGCTGTTCGAGATGTTGACCGAGGAACAGACCGATGCGCTGCGTGATCTGCGCATTCACATCGGGATCGGGCGCCAGCCGCTCGACATCCCCGGCTGCACGTCTTATCCGCTGCTGCGCGAACATATCGTGGCCGTGCTCTCGCCAGATCATCCGCTGGCGAGGAAAAAGAAAGTGCGCATCGCCGAACTCGAAGATACCCCGCTGATCCTGTATCCCAAGCATCAGAATGCGCAGTTCAAGCGCACCGTGCAGTCGTTATATCGCGATGCAGGCGTGACGCCGTTCGTCGCGCATCAGGCGTACGAGATCCAGACCGCGATCGCGCTCGTCGCGGCGGGCCTCGGCGTGACCTTCGTCGGGGAGTCGGTTGCGCGGCACGGTCGCACGGACGTCGTGTTTCGTGCGCTCGCGGGCCCGGGCGCGACGCTATGGTCCACGCTCGCCGCAACCTTCCGCACCGACGACGACTCCGCTCATCTGCGCGCCTTTCTCCGCTGCCTTCCGGCACCTCTCAAAGACGCCGCACTATAAGCAACGCCTTATAGAAGAATAAGGAACGCGTCTTGGACGCGGGCAGCCACGCTTCTTATCATCGGCTCTAGTGATCTGGACCGGGACGCCCCTGCGCGCCCGGCCTGCGCACACAGACGGCGAAGGCCGTTTGTAAAGCAGGGCCGCAGAGCCCTCGCATTCTCGAAAGAAACGCGGAGACGGCATGACCCCATTCAACGAAGCGGCAACCATGCGAAAGGTGTACGGGCGGCTCATGCCCCTGCTCTTCGCGATGATGTTCTTCAACTATCTCGACCGCATCAACATCGGCTTCGCGGCGCTCGACATGAATCGCGCGCTCGGCTTCTCGCCCGCCGTGTTCGGCTTCGCGGGCAGCATCTTTTTCGTCGGCTACATGGTGCTCGAAGTGCCGAGCAACCTGCTGCTGCATCGCGTGGGTGCGCGCCGCTGGATCGCCCGCATCCTGCTCACGTGGGGGGCGGTCGCGGCCGCCACGGCGTTCGTCTTCGACGACAAGAGCTTCTACGTGCTGCGCTTTCTGCTCGGCGTGATGGAAGCGGGCTTCCTGCCGGGCGTCGCGGTCTATCTGACGAAGTGGTTTCCGGTGCGCTACCGGGCGCGCGCCGTGGGCGGCTACATCATCGCGGGGTCGTTTTCCGCGGTGCTCGGCGGCCCGATCTCGACCGCGCTGATGACCTACGCGAACGGCATGCTGGGCTTGCAGGGATGGCAATGGATGTTCATCCTCGAAGGCATCCCGGCGATGCTCCTCGGCCTGCTCACGCTGCGCATCATGACGGAGCGCCCGGCCGACGCCGACTGGCTCGCCGATGACGAAAAGCAATGGCTCGAAACGACGCTCGCGGCCGAGCGCGAAGCCTTAGGCGGCAACACGCATTTTCCGCTGCTGCGCGTGGCGGGCGACATCCGCGTGTGGAGTCTCGCGTGTCTGTTCGGCTGCGCGCTGGTCGGCATCTACGGCCTCTTTCTGTGGCTGCCGCAGATCGTCAAGAGTCTCGGTCATCTGAGCAATATCGAAGTGGGCTTCCTTTCGGCGGCGCCGCCGCTCCTGGGCGTGCTGGGCACGTTCATCATCAGCCGCAGCTCGGACCGCACCGGCGACCGCAAGAAGCATCTCGCGTTTGTCTATGGCATGAGCGCCGTCGCGATCGCGGGCAGCGCGTATGCGCCGAATCCCGTCATCGCTTACGCGCTGCTGTGCGTGACGGGTCTCTTCATCTACGCGGGCAATCCGCTGTTCTGGAGCCTCGCTTCGTCGTTCAGGACCGGCGCGGCGGGCGCGGCGACGATCGCGCTCATCAATACCATCGCGCAGTTCGGCGGGCTCGTCGGGCCGTGGAGCATCGGCCTCGTGCGCAGCGCAACGGGAAACTTCAAGCTCGCCCTGCTGACGATTGCGGCGTTTCTCGTCATCGCGACGGTCATCGCGCTCGTGATGCGCGTCAAGCCCGCCGACGACGAAGCCGACGCGCTGCCGTCAGCGGACCCCGCCGCGCGCACCTGAATCCCGCCCTCAACGATACGGAAGTCACGCATGATCATCGATTGTCACGGCCACTACACGACCTCGCCGCCCCAGCACGAAGCGTGGCGCATGCAGCAGATCGCCGCGCTGAAGGACGGCGCCGCGCCGCCGCCGCGCCCCGCCATTTCCGACGATGAGATCCGCGAGAGCATCGAGGGCGGGCAGTTGCGCATTCAGCGCGAGCGCGGCACCGATCTCACGATCTTCTCGCCGCGCGCCGCCGGCATGGGCCATCACCTCGCCACCGCCGACGCCAACGCAGTCTGGTCGGCCGAATGCAACGACCTCGTGCATCGCGTGTGCGCGCTCTTTCCGCGCAACTTCGTCGGCGTCTGCCAGTTGCCCCAGGCGCCGGGCGTGGCGCCGGAGAACTGCATCGCCGAGTTGCGGCGCTGCGTCGAAGAACTCGGTTTCATCGGCTGCAATCTGAATCCGGATCCGTCGGGCGGCCACTGGTCCGGGCTGCCGCTCACCGACCGCTCGTGGTATCCGCTCTACGAAGCGATGGTCGAGCTCGACGTGCCCGCGATGATCCACGTTTCGTCGTCGTGCAATCCCAACTTCCATGCGACCGGCGCGCATTACATCAACGGCGACACCTCCGCGTTCATGCAGTTGCTGCAGGCGGATCTGTTCGCCGATTTCCCGACGCTCAAGTTCATCATCCCGCACGGCGGCGGCGCGGTGCCTTATCACTGGGGACGTTATCGCGGGCTCGCGCAGGACATGAAGCGGCCGCTGCTCACCGAGTATCTGCTGAAGAATGTTTTCTTCGATACCTGCGTGTATCACCAGCCGGGCGCCGAACTGCTCGCGAAGGTGATCCCGGCGAAGAACATCCTGTTCGCATCGGAGACGATCGGCGCGGTGCAGGGCGTCGATCCCGAAACCGGCCATTACTTCGACGACACGCGCCGCTATATCGACGCGATCGAATGGCTCAGCGACGCGGATCGCCAACTTATCTATGAGGACAACGCGCGCGCCGTCTACGGGCGCCTGTCCGCGCAACTCGCACGACAACACTCGACTGAAGGAGCGACGACATGAATCCGGCCGGATGGCGCGAATACGAATCCGCGCCCCAGGCGAGCGCCGCGACGCTCGCCGCCTTGCGCGAACTCGCGGTATCGCTTCTGAGCGACAACATGGCCCGCGTGAGCGGCACGACTGGCCTGCGGCCGTTTCATCGGCCGAAGCCGATGGCGGGAACCGCGGTCACCGTGCGCACGCGCGGCGGCGACAATCTCGCGATTCATCGCGCGTTCGACTATTGCCGTCCGGGCGACGTGCTCGTCATCGACGGCGCGGGAGAGCTCACGCAGGCGCTGATGGGCGACATCATGGCGAGCTTCGCCGAAAGCATCGGCGTGCAGGGCCTCGTGATCGACGGCGCGATCCGCGATGTCGGTGAGTTGAGTCAGCGCGATTTCCCGGTGTACGCGCGCGGCGTGACGCATCGCGGGCCGTACAAGCATGGACCGGGAGAGATCAACGTGCCGGTGACGGTCGGCGCAATGGTGGTGCATCCGGGCGATATCGTCGTCGGCGATGAAGACGGCGTTCTCGCCATCGCGCCGGCGGATGTCGAAGCGGTGATCGAGGGTGCGCGCAAGCAGGCGGCAAAGGAAGCGGCGGCGCTGAAGTCCATCGCGGAAGGCCGTTTCGATCGTTCGTGGGTCGCGCCTCAGCGCGATCGCATGATGAACGGTTGACGGCTTGCTGAACCGTTGCGGATGCGCGCATGATGGCGCGTCCGCCTTCGACTACATCGCCCATGCCCGACTATCTCGACTCCGCCGCACTGATCGCGCTCGCACGGCACGCGGATGCCGAGGCTCCCGGCGCTTGCACGTGCACGAAAACGCCGCTCGACGGCTGGCAATCGCAGCCGCTTTCCCTCGACGAAGCGCAGTTCCGCGAGATCGGCACGCTGGTTTCGGAGCACGATCCGGAGCCCACGTTTGCCGAATATCTGCCCGGCAAGATCAATTACTGGTCGGCCGATGCGCCCATTGCGCCACGCTATTTTCCGTATAACCGCTGCGGCGTGTGGGCATGTTCATCGTGTGGGCGACTTTATCTGCGCTACACGGAAGGTGGCGGCTATTTCGTCGATCGCAGGATTCGTGCGGTGCGTTGGAATTTGATCGAAGACGTCTCGCTGTGAGCGTCGATTGCTTTTCGTCGAAAGTCGCGGGTCTCGTTACACGAGCAGAAGCGACCCAGACCGTAGCCGCTGTCAAATTGAATATCGATTCTGCGGGCCACGCACATATTTCTTTTTCGCGATTTCAAGCAGCGCTTCGCGAAACTCGTCGAATGCGACGAGATACGCCCGCTCGTCGGAACCCAGCGCGGGTTGAAAACTCTTGAGCGTTGCGCTGCCGACCTCGAACATGATTTCGCGCGATTCGTCATGGCCCCAGAAGAACACGCAATGCCGCGCGGCATCGTAGCTTCGGCTCGGATTCGGAAAATGGAGGGCCATGATGAGTCTTTACGGCGTGGGCGGAAATCGCCACTTGCTGGCGGTGGAATCGATGAGCGAGTAGCTGATGCGCCTTTGATCCGCCCGGTTAGCGTCCTCAGTCCTGAGAAGAAGCAGCCGTGCCCGACGATCCCGGTTGTAAGCAGTCTCATCTGCCGCAGGCGGGATAGCTTTCTTGATATCTGATCGCATGACTACCTCTGAAAGACCGGTCCACATAGTGAGGGCGGTCTAATCACTATATACCCTTCCCGCCGCACGAACTCTCTTTATTACGCCATGTCATCGGGCGATCGAAGTTCTGGTCCGTAGCGGCCCGAATAGTCCTCGACCAACAACGCTCCTACGCGACAGCCGCCTGCCTCGCGTAACGCCCGTCCGGCACTCCAAGCCCCAGATGACTGCGCAACGTCTTGCCCTCATATGCGCGACGGAAAATGCCTCGCTGCTGAAGAATCGGCACGACACCCTCCGTAAAGGCTTCGAGACCATCGGGCAGAACGTCCGGCATCAGATTGAAGCCATCGGCGGCGCCGTTTTTGAACCAGTGCTCGATGTCATCGGCGACCTGCTCAGGCGTGCCTACGATCACGCGATGCCCGCCGCCGCCCGCCAGCGCACGAATCAGCTCGCGCACTGTGTAGCCATGCGTGCGCGCCTGCGCGAGCGTCGCGTTGAAGAAGGTGTGATTGCCGTTGCCGCCGTTCGGCGGCGCCAGATCGTCGGGCAAGCGCGCGTCGAGGGAAAGCGAATCGACTGGAACGCCGAGCGTCCCCGCAATCCGGTTCAGGCTGTATTGCAGCGGAATCAGATCGACGAGTTCATCGCGGCGGCGCAGCGCCTCGCTTTGCGTCGATCCGATGATCGTCGTCAGTCCCGCGAGCACTTTCACCGCGTTCGGGCCGCGTCCGTAACGCGCGGCGCGTGCGTTCAGGCCTTCGCGATAGGCACGCGATTCATCGAATGATTGAGATGCTGAAAACACCGCTTCCGCATGACGCGCGGCAAGTTCGCGCCCATCGCCCGATGCGCCCGCTTGCACCAGCACCGGGTGACCCTGTGCGGAACGCGGCACATTCAGCGCGCCCCGGACATTGAAGAATCGCCCGCGATGATCCGCCGGATGCACCTTGTCGAGATCGACGAAACGGCCACTCGCCTTCTGCGCGACGAACGCATCATCCTCCCAGCTATTCCATAACGTCTTGACGAGCGTCGCGAACTCGTCCGCGCGTGCATAGCGTGTCGCGTGATCGGGCACCGCATCGAGACCGAAGTTGCGCGCAGACGGCAAGTCCGCCGTCGTGACGATGTTCCAGCCCGCGCGTCCCCCACTGATCAGATCGAGCGTCGCAAACCGGCGCGCGATGTTATAGGGCTCGTTGTAACTCGTCGATGCAGTCGCGATCAGCCCGATATGCGTGGTCGCCGCCGCGACGCTCGTGAGCAGCAACGTCGGTTCGAGGGCCGTGATGGGACGCATGTCGAGTTGATCGGAGATCGCGGCGTTATCGGCAAGAAAAATTGCATCCAGACACGCGCGTTCGGCGATTTGCGCCAGGCGCACATAGTGATTCACGTCGAGAAAGACGTTCGGATCCGACGACGGCAAACGCCAGGCCGACGGCACGAATCCCGAATGAAGTGCGTTGATGTTCAGATGCAACTGGCGCGGGGCCTCGCCGCTCATGGAAAGCTCCAGGTGAAAAACACAACGTTTGATTCTGGAGCAGGAGGCCCTAGCGACGCCACGAACGATTTCGAGGAAGCATATGAACCGCAGCGCTAAACGGGGCACCGTCCGGGGGCGGCGCGCGACCGAATTCAGCGATGCGGCACAGCCATTGCTGCGTAAGGAGCGTACTCGTCGCTTCCTGGCTACCGGTTAGCGCGTTCGATGCGGCCCTCATACCGCGACGAAGCGCCTGGCGCCCGAGCCACCATTACCGCACCCTTACCACGGAGAAGACGACGATCGACTAAGTACACTGGGCAATCACGGCGCCTATTGCAGCTTACGCGAGTCCAAGTCTGCACAATGAACAACGCCGAATCGAACCCGTCTCAACCTCAGCAGAAAACGCAACAGGCCACGAGCCCCGGCACCACGCCGGCCACGGAGACCGCCCGCATCGATCCGCAAACGGCCGCCGCCGAACTCGATCCGGCATACGTACGGAAGACACCCGCGCCGCCTTCCGACGACCCGTCCCCGCTTCCCTCCATCGACGATAACCGGTCCACGGCATCGAGCGGCGATCCGGTCGTGCGCGCAAGCTCACGCATCGTCTCGACTGACAATGCGAACATGGAAGCCACGGACGATACGGTCGATACCGATCGCAAGAATCTCGATGCGAAACGCGATCTGTCGCCGATGCATGACAACGTCGTTGGCTCGAACGCGACGCTCGATGACAGCGTCGCGACGCCGGCGTTCGGGCTTGGTGGAATCGACAGCCGCTCGGACGGAAACCGGCCGTCGATCGCCTTGCGACCCGGATGGACGATGCGTCATGAAGGAACCATGCACTTGCCCACCAGCAACGGTGGCCGCACGGAGCACATCATCTTCATCGATCGGACTTCGAACTGATCGATTCTTTCCTTACCGATACTCATCCGCCATTTAACTCTCAGCGAGAAAGCCATGCCCCGTCTCAGTGCCAAACCCGAAGCCTTGCCGCCCGCGTTAGGCGTGCTTGCCCTTGCGGCTGCCGCAGCAGCGGCTGCTGCTCTATGGAATCGCCATAAGGCCAAACAAGCCGAGCGAGCGAACCCGCCGATCGGCCGATTCGTCGAGATCGACGGCGTCCGCCTGCACTACACCGACACGGGTCACGGCCCGTGCGCGGTGGTACTGCACGGCAACACTGTGCCGCTACAGGACTTCGAAGCGAGCGGTGTGATCGACCGGCTGGCGGAAAATCATCGCGTGATTGCTTTCGATCGACCGGGTTTCGGGTATAGCGACCGTCCGCGCAATCGGATGTGGACGGCGCAGGCTCAGGCAGCGCTGCTGCAGCGCGCGCTGCTTGACCTCGGCATCGAGAAGCCGACCGTGATCGGACATTCATGGGGTACGCTGGTCGCGCTCGCGCTTGCCGTCGATTTTCCCGAGCAGGTGCGCGGCCTCGTGCTTATTTCGGGCTATTACTTTCCGTCCGCGCGTCTCGATGTGGCCATGACGGCGCCAGCCGCCGTGCCGGTGCTCGGCGATGTCCTTCGATACACCGTTTCGCCCTTCATGGGCCGTTTAATGCTGAAGCAGACGGTAAAAGCGATGTTCGCACCGGCAACCATGCCCGATGATTTCTTCGACGCCATGCCTCGCGAGATGCTGTTGCGCCCGAGCCAGATTCGCGCGACATCGGAGGACGCGGCGTTCATGATTCCGGCGGCGGCGCGATTGCGTGCCCACTATCCTTCGATCGACGTTCCCGTGCGTATCTTCGCGGGTGTCGGCGACAAGATCGTCGATCCGGAATCGCAGTCCGCGCGCTTGCACGGCGTCTTGCCGAACAGCACGCTCGAAGTCGAACTGGATGCCGGCCATATGGTGCATTACAAGATTGCGGGCTTGGTCTGTGCCTCGGTCGCTGACATTGAAACACAGACGGGGCGCGCCGTAACCGATGGCGCTTCCGACGCCGCGCACACGGACGCCATCGCGGTATCGTGAGCGATGCCTGAGCACAACCTGCCGGCACCCGCGTCGACGGCGTGCCGGCCTGATTAAAGGAACGATCATGACAGACGAACATACGCCCGATGTCGGCGAAGGCCGGAAGAAGTCTGGCGACGCCATCGAGGATGCCGATATCCGCCAAAAGCTGGATGACGGCGATAGCGAGAAGATCGATGCGGTGCTCGAGGATCTCCGCGTGACGAAGCACGGCGACGACGCCGGAAAGCCGGATACCGAAGGATCGAACTCGTCGAGCAAGAATCTCGACGATGAGAAATCCTGATGCAGCCGTTCGCAATGGCAGCGGCTGTCTGATGCTTGCCGATACCTCAGCAGACGGATTTGCTCGCTTTACGCGCGGCTCGGCGGTGACGCGCTGTTCGCAGCGCGAAGCTCGCTTCGCTGTCGCCGCACACTTCGGTACCTCAGAAACGATGCGTCATTCCGAGCGCCACCATACTTTGCGACGACCCGAGCTCGGTCACTGACACCGCGGGCCAACTCATCGTCGAACTGCCGTGGTTCTTGATGTAGCCGGCGCGCGCATAAAACTGCGTTCGCTTCGAAATGCTGTGATCGATACCGAGTTCCACGCCCTCCGCGTGATCATCCGCGCCGCGCGCGTCGCGCCTGATCCCGGCGATTTCAATCGTGTCCGCCGGCGTTGCCTGGATCGTCGCGCCGATCTCCGCGAAGCTGTACGAATGCGCAGCACCGAGGCGCGCGGCCAGTGAGCCGGCGGGCGCGTCCTTCGAGCGGTTGTACGTGTAGTTCGCCTGCAGGTTCACAATGCCGATCCGATATGCAACGGCACCCGTGAAGCGCTCGGTGCCGAGCAGGTTCAAAGCGGCAGGCAACGCTGGCAGGTTCTCGGAACCGCCATGCTGATTCTGGTAGGCAAGTCCGACGAACAGGGCGTATCCGCTGTAAGTCATGGATATTGCTCGAGCATCGCCGTACGCTGTTCGGCTTGATGTAGGGCACATGCCAAGCGATGAAAGGCGGCAGCACGGTCATGCTGCAAGACGACTGCCTGCGACATCGAATGGGTATGCCTCAGGAGGCTAGGATCGACGATGGCCGCGCCCCCCTTCCTTTTCGGACGGGGACGCGCGGCACTTGTCCGTGAAATGCACCGCTGCGAGCGACTGCTTGACCTGATCGCGCTCAATTTTTGTGACGAGAAATTGTGCGACTTGAAACGGGATCGAGGCTCGAGTCCGGCCCGCGCGGTAGCGCGCTCATGCCCGGACTTTGCAGCGTCATGGCGCCGGCTATCGCGCAGCGGGCTATCGCATCAGCGTCATCGACGCAAGGCGTCACGCATCAGAACACGCGCCCTTCGGTCAGATGCGTCGTCACGCCGTTCAGCGCGTAATCGCCTATCACGCGCGCCTTGTGCAGCAGCGGGTTGTGACTGAAGATCGTGCGCAGATTGCGCCAGTGGCGGTCGAAGTTGTGCGCCCGCGATGTCGCCGATGCGCCGCCCGCCTCGAACATGCGCTCCGCCGCACTCAATGCGAGCTTGCTGACAACGATCTGCGTCCTGGCGGTCGCGAGCGCGCCTTCGAGCACGAGCGCGTCGGCGTTCGCATCGCCGTTGCGGATCGCTTGCGACGATCGTTCGAGCACGCGCGCGTTGTCGCGCACGAGCGCGTCGATCGCGTGGCTGTTCGCCGTGAGCTCGCCGACGACCTGCTGAATGAACGCATCCTCGCGCGCCGACGGCGCCGCGCTGTGCAGCACCGGACGCCCGTGCTTCAGCACATAGCGCTGCGCATCCGCGACGACATTGCGCACGATGCCCGCCGCCACCGCCACCAGATGCAACTGGCGCAATGCGCCGCCGTGGCGCCCCGCGAGCGTCGTCTGCACGCGCGGCGTGACTTCGTCGGCGTACACGATGAGATCGTCGAACTCGAGGCTGCCGCTCGCGGTCATGCGCTGCCCCATGCCATCCCAGTCGTCGAGCACGCTCAGACCCTCGCGTCGAACCGGCACGACCGCAATCGCCGCTTCGCCGTGTTCGTCCTGCACGTTCAGGCGCGCGTAGTCGGAAAACGCCGTGCCCGTTGCGTAATACTTGCGCCCGGTAAGACGAAAGTGATCGCCTTCGCGCCGCAGTTGCGTCGTGATTTCGCCGGGACGCGAGGTGCCCGCTTCCGTCGATGCGCCGCCGAAAATCGCGCCTTCCGCCACGCGCCTGATCTGCAATTCGTTGAACGGCGTGCGCGGCGAGAGCAGCAACGCTTCGGTCTGGTCGTAGTGGATGCGCAGTGCGTGCGCGACGTTGCTTTCGTGCGCGGCGAGCGTCGCGATCACCTCGAAAACGTCTTCGAGCGAGCCGCCGAGCCCGCCCCACTCCAGCGGGAAACGCAGCTTGCCCAAGCCCGATCGACGAAAGAGCGCGAACGCCTCGAAGGGCAGTTCACGACGCGTCTCGCGCGCGGCGGCGTCTTCGCCGATGGCCTTTGCCAGCTCGGGCAATGCGGCGAGCGCGGCTTCGAGGTTCTGATTTCTGTTCGACATGTGACGTGAATTTCCTGTTGTCCTGATGCGGGTTCTAAGCGGCCTGCGCATCGAAGCGCTTCCCGGGGATCGCATCGAGCAGCGTGCGCGTGTAGGCATGCTGCGGCGCGCGCCATATTTCGCGATGATCTCCGCTCTCGACGATGCGCCCGCCGTGCATCACATGCACGCGATCGGCGATATAGCGCACCACCGAAAGATCGTGCGATATGAAGAGATAGGCGAGCCCGAGATCGCGCTTGAGCTCGACGAGCAGATTGAGTATTTGCGCCTGAATCGACACGTCGAGGGCGGACACGGGCTCGTCGCAAATCAGCAGCGACGGTTCGAGCACGAGCGCACGCGCAATGCCGATGCGTTGCCGCTGTCCGCCCGAAAACTCGTGCGGAAAGCGCTTGAGCGCAATGCTCGGCAGGCCGACGCGATCGAGCATCGTCGCGGCGCGCGTGCGTCTTTGATGCGCGTCGCCGATACCGTTCACGGCCATCACCGTCTCCAGAATCTCACCGACGGTGCGTCGCGGGTTCAGCGATGCATACGGGTCCTGAAACACCATCTGCACCTGACGGCGCAGCGGCCGCAATGCGCGCTCCGACAGCGGCACGAGATCGGCACCGCGCAAGCGTATCGCGCCGTGCGTTGCAGGCACGAGTCGCAGGATCGCTTTCGACAGCGTCGATTTTCCGCAGCCGGACTCACCGACGAGGCCGACGGTCTCGCCTCGCGCGATATCGAACGACACCCCATCCACCGCACGCAATGCGCCCTTGCCGTGCCGATGCGCGTACTCAACCGTCAGATCCTGCAGCGAAAGCAACGGCGCGCTTTCATCGTGCACGACGCCGTCCGCGCGCGCGGCGCTCACAGGCGCGAGCGGCGTGACATTGAACGCGGGCGCGCCGTCGTCGCTGCGCACGTGCCGGATCTCCGGCAGCTTCCAGTCGCGGTAATGCAGATCCGTCGATACATTGAGCGATGCGCCCAGCAGACCGCGCGTGTAAGCGTGCGACGGCCGCTCGAAAAGCTGCGCGACGGGCGCTTCCTCGACTTTCTCGCCCGCGAGCATTACCGCAACGCGGTCCGCGTGCTCGGCCACGACACCGAGATCGTGCGTGATGAGCAGCAGCGACATCGACAGATCGCGCCGCAACTCGGCGAGCAAGTCGAGAATGCGCGCCTGAATCGTGACATCGAGCGCGGTGGTCGGCTCATCGGCGATCAAAAGACGCGGACGACAGGCCACGGCCATCGCGATCATCACGCGCTGCCGCTGACCGCCTGACAGCTCATGCGGATAGTCGGCCACGCGCCGGTGCGGCTCCGGGATATGCACGCGATCGAGCAGTTCGATCGCGCGCCGCGCCGCCGCTTCCTTCGACAGCGATTCATGCCGTCGCAAGGTCTCGACGATTTGCGCGCCGATGGACAGCACCGGGTTCAGCGACGTCATCGGCTCCTGAAAGATCATCGAAATCTGACTGCCGCGCACATCGCGCATCTCACGCGGCGTCCGGGCGAGCACGTCGCGTCCGTCGAAACGCACGCTGCCCGTCACGCGGCCGGGCTCGGGCACGAGCCGCATCAGCGAGAGCGCCGTCGCGGACTTGCCGCAGCCCGATTCGCCGACGAGCGCAAGCGTCTCCCCTTCGGCCAGGTCGAGGTCGATGCCGCGCACCGCGCGATGCGCGCCGAAACTCACACGCAAATCGCGCACTTCAAGAAGATTCGCCAATGTATCGGCCTCGGTCAGGAACGTTCGCGCATGCGCGGATTGAGTGCGTCGTTGAGGCCGTCGCCGAGCAGATTGAGCGCGAGCACCGCGAGCACGATCGCCGCGCCCGGGAGCGCAGTCAGATACCACGCGGTACGCAACGAATCGCGCCCCGCGCCGATCATGCCGCCCCACGTGACGACGTTCGGGTCGCCCATGCCGAGAAACGACAGCGACGATTCGATGAGAATCGCGCTCGCGACCATCACCGATGCGGTGACGATCACCGGCGGCAGCGCGTTCGGCAGGATCTCGCCGAAGATGAGGCGCGCGTCGGAAAAGCCCTGACTGCGCGCGGCGAGCACAAAGTCCGCCTGGCGCAGCGTGCGGAATTCGGCGCGCACGATACGCGCGACCGTCGGCCATGATGCAACGCCGATGGCGAGCGCGATCACCGTCACGCTCGGCCGTCCGATGGCGACGATCACGATCACGAGCAGAAACGACGGCACAGTCTGAAACAGCTCCGTGATGCGCACGAGAAGATCGTCGATCACGCCGCCGAAGAAGCCGGCAATCGCGCCGACGAGCGTGCCGATGACGAGCCCGATCGCCGCCGCCGATGCCCCGATCAGCAGCGATACGCGCGTGCCGTGCGCGATGCCCGCGGCGACGTCGCGGCCGAGCGAATCGGTGCCGAGCCGGTAGAGCGGATCGCTGCCGGGCCATTCGAAAGGCGCCGCGACCATGTCGAGCGGATCGCCGGGAAAAAGATGGGGCGCGGCGAGCGCGAGCGCAATGAACGCCGTCAGCAGGACGATGCCCGCGAGCGCCGAAGGATTGCCGAGCAGCGCACGCCAGACGCCCCGCGAGGCGTGCGCGGACGGCACGCCCCGAGCGCTTCGCGCGCCGAAGAGCGCGCCCGCAAGTTGTCGCCGCCATGCCGAGCCATGAGCGGATGAAGCAAGTTCGGTGGAATCGGAAGCCATGCGTATTCGAGTTGACGAGTCAGGCGATGCGCGGATCGAGCCACGCCTGCAACAGATCGACTGCCACGTTGGCGACGATCACGAGCAGCGACGAGAGCAGCAGCACGCCGAGCAGCACGCTGAAATCGCGGGCCATGACGGCATCCAGTGCGAGACGCCCGAGGCCCGGCCAGCTGAAGACGGTCTCGGTGACAGCCGCGCCGCCGAGCAGCGTGCCGAAATGAATGCCGATCATGGTCGTGAGCGGCATCAGCGCGTTGCGCAGCACGTGGCGCACCGTGACGCGCAATGGATGCAGTCCTTTCGCATGGGCGGTGCGCACGAAATCCTGGCGCTGGACTTCGAGCATCGCGGCGCGTGTGAGACGCGCGTAGATGGCGACGAAGAACGTCGCGAGCGTCACGGCGGGCAGCAGCACATGCCTCGCCACATCGGCGAACCGGGCGAAACCGTGCAGTTGCGCGCCGATGGTCACATCGCCGCCGCTCGGCAGCCAGCCGAGATGCACCGAAAACAGCACGATGGCGAGCAGCCCGATCCAGAAGCCCGGCGTCGAATAGAGCAGCAGCGCGAGCACGGACAACACGCGATCCGGCCACTTGCCCGCCCAATGCGCCATGACCGCGCCCAGCACGACACCCGCGACGAGCGCAAGCCCGAGCGCCGTTCCCATCAGCAGCAAGGTGTTCGGCAGGCGCGAAAGGATCAGTTGCAGCACGGGCGCGTCGTAGCGCGGCGAATAGCCGAGACTGCCGTGCGCGAGATGCGAAAGATACGCGCCGAGCTGATGCAGCACCGGCTGATCGAGGCCGAACTTCGCGCGCAATGCCTGGAGCGTTTCGGCGGTGGCGGAACCCGCTTCGCCGGCAAGCACGTCGGCGGCGTCGCCGGGCATCAGCTTCAGAAGGAAGAAGTTCAGGATCACGATGGCGAGCACCGTCGGCAGAGCCTGCCATGCGGTGCGTCGCGCGATTGCGGCGAAGCGCGTGCGTCGGTTCATCGCTCGCAATCCTCAGGCGCTCAGATAGACATCGGCGAGATTGCCTTCGAGCCCCTGCGCCGACACCGTGTGATTGCGCACCCGCCGGTTCGCGACCGTGACCATGCGCGGCGCGACGAGATTGAGAATCGGCAGATCGCGATAGACGATCTGCTGAAACTGCTGGTACAGCGCCACGCGCTTTGTCTCGTCGGTTTCGATCGACGCCGATTCGAGCAGCGCATCCACTTGCGCGTTGCTGTAATGCGGCGCGTTCGAGAACGGCACGCCGGGCCGAATATTCTTCGACCAGTAGAGGCGCTGCACGCCGACACTCGGATCGAACAACGTATTCACTCCGATGCTCGTGAAATCGAACTGCCGGTCCGCATACACGCGTTTGAGGAACGAGGGCAAATCCTGCGAGCGCACGGTCACGTCGATGCCCACGCGCGCGAGCGCCGATTTCACGTAATCGGCCTGACGGCGGTACATATCGCCGTAGGGCAGAAAATCGTGCGTCAACTGAAAGCGCGGGCCGCCGTTCTTGCGGGGATAACCTGCGGCGTCGAGCAGCTTTTCCGCGTTCGCGGTATCGAACGGATAAGGCGCGAGCTTTGCATCGTGGTAGGGCGATGCGGGCGTGATCGGCGTCGGCGAGATATCCGCATAGCCGTAGGCGATCGTCTTCTGCACGACTTGCGGATTGATCGCATGCGCGATCGCCTGGCGCACGCGGACATCTTTCAGGATCGGATGATCGAGATTGAAGTCGATCTCCGAAAGCGGCTCCAGGAAGCGATAACCGCGCGTTTCCACGGCGAGTTGCGGCAATTGCGTAAGACGCGGCAAATCCGAGAGCGGCACGGGATTTTCACCGCCGAGGTCGAGCGCGCCGGTTTCGAACGCGGCGGACCGCGCGGCGGCATCGGGAATCACCTTGAACACGAGCGAATCGATGTAGGGCTTGCCCGCGTCCCAGTAATCCGGATTGCGCTCGTAGACGATGCTCGCGCCGCGCGCCCATGACTTGAAGCGGAACGGCCCGGTGCCGATGGGCGCATTGTTGTGCGGGTTGGTTAGCGGATCACCGTTCGCATACAGATGTTTCGGCACGATCGGCGATTCGCCGGCGGACAGCGCCTTCAGCAGATACGGCGCGGGCTTCGACAATTCGATGATCGCGGTGCGCGCATCGGGCGTCGATACGCGCGTCACGTTGGCGAAGGTGCTGCGTCCGCGCGGATGAATCGATTTCAACAGTTCGATGGAGAACGCGACATCCGCCGACGTGAACGGCTCACCATCGTGCCACTTCACGTTCTGACGCAGCGTGAACGTGTATTTCAGGCCGTCCGGGCTCGCGTTCCATGCGGTCGCGAGTTGCGGCTTCGGTTTGAGATCGAAGTCATAGGCGAGGAGGCCTTCGAGCACCTTGGAACTTGCGACGAGCGCGGGTCCTGTCGTCTGAAAGATGGAGACGAGCACGGGCGGCTCGGGGTTGATCAGCATGTTGAGCGTGCCGCCACGTTTGGGCGTTGCGTCTTGCGCGTATGCGAGTAGAGACAGGCCGGCGGACGCGAGCGCCACGCCCGATGAAACCAGAAAATCGCGTCGGTTGAAGCCTGCCATGTCTTGCCGTTCCTATTTGTTCGTTGTTCGACGACGGCCTGTGATGCGCCGCAGCGAGCACGATAAAACGGCGGCGCGCGCGAGTGAACGAACGGTTACGCATAAGAAAAGCATGACGCTTCGAAAAGCATGTGACGCTGTAAGCGATAACGAATCGCAACGATAAGAACGGCGCCTCAGCAGCCCTGGATGATGCGGGTCAGGCCGACGTCGGTTACTGGCTTGGTGACGTAACCGTCGAATTCCGCGATTTCGTCTTCTTCGAGATCGACTCTACCCGTTACCGCGACGATGCAGGCGTGCGTCGAGCTTCCTGCCGAACGGATGTATTTACACAGGGTGAGACCGTCGATATCGGGCAGGCCGATGTCCATGAAAATGGCGTCGTATCGGGTTTCGGCGGCGAGGCGCAGCGCGACGCCGCCGTCATGAGCGAGGTGCGATTGATGACCGAGAGAACCGGCAAGCGCTGCAAACGCCTCGGCCGAGCCGACGTCATCCTCGACGAATAGAAATAGCATGTCGTCCTCGAAAAATGATCGTAGCTTGTCTGTAAAGGGCGTTGCGCCTGAATCGTCATCGCTGATGGTTCGCGTGATGTCGACGCCGGCGCGTCAGGCCGGTGCAAAACTTCCGAGCATGGGCCGTGCCCGCGTCATCTTTGGCTCGCTCGGCTGACGGCGGCGGCAGAGGATGTTCATTGGTCTGCGGGTCCTTTCGTCCGCTGCCGCGATGCTGCCAAGCGTTTACCGCTTATTTTCGCGGCTTGCAGCGTGTGAATCTCGCTTAGTGCGAGTCAGCGTACTTATCCATCAATTTTGGGTACGACGGTTGCGTTCAATATAGCGAGCGCCGCGTGCTCTCCGCGTTGGACGGGCTCATGCACGCAATCGGTGATAACGGGTCAATTTCGCAATCGCTCCATGCCACCCGATGACAGGCGTGCTCCGACCCGCCGCCGTATCAGAACGCCTTGTCGATCCCGACGCACTCGCGGGATCTCTTTTTATCCGGTAGCAGGAGCGTCGGTTCCATGAAACTTCGTGTTGGCTTCCAGTTGACCTATGCCTGCACACAGGCGACGCCTGCTGTGCTGATGATGAACACGCACCCATCGATGGCGCAAAACGTGTTGGAGGCCGATCGCATTTCATTCGATCCGCCATTGTCTTTCACGCACTACTACGATGCATTCGATAACCTTTGCACACGCATCGTCACGCCCTCGCAGGGTCCGCTCATCGTGGCAACCGAAGGGGTGCTCGACGTGCCGGATATGCAGGAGACTTATCCCGCGGACGGCAGTCAGCATCCGGTGGAGTCTTTGCCGGTCGATTGCCTTCAGTTTCTTCTCGGCAGTCGCTACTGCGAAACGGATCTGCTCTCGGACACGGCCTGGAGGCTGTTTAGCGGCGTTCCCGCCGGTCGCGCCCGGGTGCTCGCCATCTGCGATTACGTGCATGGTCATATCAAGTTCGACTATCGCTTCGCCCGACCCACCAGAACGGCATTCGAAGCCCACAGCGAAGGAATCGGCGTTTGCCGGGACTACGCGCATCTGGCTATCGCGCTGTGCCGCGCCATGAATATTCCCGCCCGGTATTGCACGGGCTACATCAGCGATGTCAATCTCCCGCCGCCCTACGCGGATCAGGATTTCTGCGCATGGTTCGACGCCTACCTCGGCGGCACATGGCAAACCTTCGATCCGCGCAACAACGCACCGCGCACGGGCCGGGTGCTCATGGCGCGTGGCCGTGACGCGGCCGACGTGCCGATCAGCATGACTTTCGGAGACGCCGATCTGATCAAGTTCAAGGTCATTTGTGAGCCGCATGAATAATCCCCGGGCTTGTCGCGCCGCTTCAATCTTTCCAGGCCCACAATGAAGACCTTCCACTGCACCGCTTGCGGGCATCTGATCTTCTTTGAAAACGTTCAATGCGAACGCTGCGGCATGTTGCTCGGTTTTATCCCTGAATCAGGTGAGATGAGCGCGTTCGTCAAGGAAAGCGCGGGTCGTTGGAGGGCACAGCTCACGGGCGACGGTGCGCTTTACAGGCCGTGTCATAACTACGCCGTCGAGAAGGTATGCAACTGGATGATCCCGGTTGAATCCGACAATCGGTTCTGTCAGTCGTGCCGCCTCACCTCCGTCATTCCGAATCTCAGAGCGCGTCGACGTAAAGGTTATTGGTCGAGATTGGAAGCCGCGAAGCGCCGCTTGCTCTACACGCTGGCCGTCCTGGGACTGCGGATCGAGACGCGCGAACAAAATCCCGAAACGGGTCTGCAATTCGAGTTTCGCGAGAGTCTTCGTGATTCAAAGGTCACGACGGGCCACGACAACGGTCTTATCACGATGAACATCGCCGAGGCCGACGATCTTCGACGGGAGCGAGTGCGCATTGCGTTAGGGGAACCGTATCGGACTTTGCTCGGGCACTTCAGGCACGAGATAGGACACTACTATTTCGACCGGCTGGTGGCGGGCACGAAGCATTTGCGAACGTTCAGGGCGCTGTTCGGCGATGAGCGCATCGACTATCGCGATGCGCTGAAAACGCACTATCGGAACGGCGCGCCGGCGGATTGGGGAAAGGCGCACGTCAGCGCTTATGCCACCATGCACCCCTGGGAGGATTGGGCCGAGACATGGGCACATTATCTACATATGGTGGACACGGTCGGCACGGCTCGGGCATGCGGGATCAGTATCGATCCCGAGAATTTAAGCGAGCCCGACACAGTGGATCGAGCGAAGTCCTCTTCGCCGTCCTTCGATGAGCTCATCAAACAGTGGTGTCCCCTCACCTATGCGATGAACAGCCTGAATCGAAGTCTGGGCATGCCCGACCCTTATCCGTTCACGCTCGCACCGGTAGCCGTTCAGAAACTCGAATTTGTACATCGCGTAATCGATGCACAAAGGACGGCTGTATAAGCGGATAGTTTGGAGAGGCGAAACCGGCGGACAGCGCCGGCATCGAACCAGCAGCCGGATGCGTGCCCGCGGTGGCCCGAGTCCTGTCGACCGAGCCCTTTAAAGCAGCGAGACTGAACGGCTACTTCTTCTTTTGAGCACTCGTCAAACCCGTGGTCCTGGGAACGGGGACCTTGAAGGGATCGGCGACTGGAGAAGAGATTTTCTTCGGTTGCTTGGGCTTTTTCGCCTCGCGATTACCACGTAATTGACCCTTTGCCATTTTTCCACCCCTGTTCGGCGACCATGAACAGGTCGCTCTATCGGGCATTTTGGACCTGTTCGCGGTTGCTGTCGCGATCTATTTCGAGAGTTGGCCGCATACCGTGCAAACGCGGCCTTTACATGAACGATCCGACGATTGTCCTTGCTTTGTCGGTTCATTCGGCGCACCCTTGCGCGGCGGGCCGCATCGCTGCGAGTGAATGAAGTTGCGTGGGCGGTCGACATCATGTCCAGGAAATCCGCGTAGGACGCTGCGCGCGAAAGGGCGCCTGACGCCCCTTTTTCTTTTTCGTCGTCATCGAAGCCTCTGTGTCAACGACCTCCTTCTTATGGGCATCAATATGCAAAAGCAACCCTCGGTCTACCCCGCTACGCAGTTCAGAAAGCCGGAAGTTTCGATAACCCAGAAAGCGCGAGCCGAGTCCTTGCGGCAAGCGGATTTGGATCGCGCCGAAAAGCGGCTTCGGGACGATGCGCGCATCGATGTCAACGCTGCGAAATGGCGTTACGTCTGTACGGGCAGTTAGGCGAGAAAAAGAATAGAAGTTGGCTCAGCCGATACCGAGCCGATTCATCGTACCAATCGGTTGCTCTTTCGGTCGTCGACGTCAACATTGATGCGCCGCAAATTGGCCGCAACAAGCAGTATTCAGCCACGCGCGATATCAGAACGCTCACCTGACAATACCGCGCAGATCGGCGTATCTTTACTTCCCAGCGCACTTCCCCGGGCTTGCCGCCGTCCGCGTGCGAGGGCAATGTCCATCGTCCAGTGCGTTTGAACAACCTCGTCAAAAGGGAGATTCACAATGAATGCACGAAAACCACTCGCCGTGGCGGCCAGCATCCTCGTGATCGCCGCATCGTTCAACTTGGGAATCGTGAGCGCCTACGCCCAGAGCAGCGACGCCGCATCGGCGGCACCGGCCGCGCCGAGCGCGAAATCGACCAAAGCGGCCAACAGGCAGCTCGCCAAGGATGTGCGCAAGAGCCTCACCAAGGTAAAGGGTTTGAGTACATCGAACATATCGGTTCGTGCGAACGGCGGCGCTGTGACGCTCGCGGGCACCGTCCCCGATGCCGCGCAAATCGACCAGGCAACCGAAGCGGCCAAGGCGACGGCCGGGGTGACGTCCGTCAGGAACGCGCTGACGATCCGCGAAATCGGGCAATAAGGCAGGCCTGCTTCGCCACGTGGATCGGCAACGAGAATTCATGCCGGTCCACGGCGGATAACGATGCGGCATGTCTCTGCGGAGCTTGATGTCGCTGGGCGTATCAATGCCTTCCGAAACATGTCTTGAACCGGGAACGTTGGCGATATAGTGACTCGCAAAGCGGCAGACTCGCTGTACTGGCTCGACCGCGTGACATTCCTCCAACGAGTGCCCTGTCATGAAAACGATCCTTTCCCTTCTCGCGGCGACCGCGCTCTGCATCGCCCCGCTCGTAGCCAGTGCGCAGCAAAACGTTCGTATCGGTGTTTCCGCGCCGCTTACGGGCATGGGCGCGGCCAATGGCAAGGACATCGAAAACGGCGTGCGTCTGGCTGTGGAAGAGGCGAACGCTCAACACATGAACATCGGGGGACAGCCGGTTCAGTTCGAGCTTGCTTCCGTCGATGATCAGGGCGATCCGCGCATCGGCGTTCAGGTGGCGCAGAAGCTCGTCGACGACGGCGTCGTGGCCGTGGTCGGCTACTACAACTCAGGCGTGGCACTTCCTTCCTCGCCGATATTCGCGCGCGCGGGCATTCCGCTGATCGATCCGGCGGCAACGAATCCGGCCATCACACGGCAGGGATTGGACAATGTGTTTCGCATCATCGCGACCGACACGCAGAACTCCGGCAACGCCGGCACGTATGCCGTCAACGTGACGAAAGCGAAGCGCATCGCCGTGATGGACGACCGGACCGCCTTCGGACAAGGCGCGGTCGAGGAATTCAAGAAGGCCGTGAAAGCGGCCGGCGGCCAGATCGTATCGGAGGAATACACCAACGACAAAGCCGTCGAATTCAACGCGCAACTCACGAACATCAAAGCGGCCAACGCCGATCTTCTGTATTTCGGCGGGCTCGACGCGCAGGCGGGCCTGATCGCCAAGCGCATGAAGCAGCTCGGCATACGCGCACAGTTTGTCGGAAGCGGCGGGATCGCCGATAGCGTCTTCATCAGTTCCGCGGGAAGCGCGGCGGAAGGCGCAATGGCCTGGGAATACGGCCGGCCCGTCGATTCCTTACCCGAAGGCCGCGCGTTCGCCGAGAAATTCAAGAAACGCTTCGGCGCGGAAACGCTGACCTATGCGCCATTCGCCTATGACTGCGCGTGGCTTGCCATTACCGCGATGAAACAGGCGAATTCCGTGAAGCCTGCCGTGTTCATGCAGACTCTCCGTACGATGCAATACAACGGTATCACCGGACATATTTCATTCGATAAATACGGAGATCTGAATAACCCGACATCGACGCTTTATCAGGTGAAGTCGATGAAATGGCAACCGGTGACGACCATCGGCGCGGAGAAGTAAAGAAGGTCGCCGCATGTAGCAGTTTTATCGACCTTCGACGACCGGTATGCACAGCTTTATCCACAGAATCTGTGGATAAAGTCGTTGTCATTAGACGGCCGCGCTGCCTAATCCTTCGCTGACGGCCATTCGTTCTCGAAGACGCATTCTTCGATGGAACGGCGCTTCGCCCAATGCTCGGTCTCGAGCATCGGTGCATCGTAGAAGTGTTCGACATGTCCCACGCAGAGAATCGCGATGGGTCTCGCGCCCACGGGCATACTCAACAACGCGCCGACTTCCTGCGGATCGAACAGGGAAACCCAGCCCATTCCGAGTCCTTCCGCGCGTGCGGCGAGCCACATGTTCTGGATCGCGCAGGCTACCGAAGCGAGGTCCATTTCGGGAAGTGTGCGCCGTCCGAATACATGGTTCTCGCGGCCGTCCATCAGGGCCATGACGAGCACCTCGGCACAGTCACGCAGGCCCTCCACCTTGAGTCGCATGAACGAATCGCGCCGCTCGCCGAGGGCATCGGCTGTGAGCAGGCGTTCTCGTTCGACAGCGTCCCGCAACTGCGCACGACGGTGCGCACACGTGATGCGCACGATGCGCCAAGGCTGCATGAAGCCGACGCTCGGCGCATGCAGCGCCGCGTCGATGAGCCGCTGCATGACCGGCGGCGCGATGGGGTCGCTCACGAAGTGACGCATGTCGCGACGCTCGTGAATTGCGCGGTAGACCGCTTCGCGATCCGCCTCGCTGAATGCTTTTTCCATGGATTTCGGCGAAGGTTCAACTCGTGGACAAGCATGATACTGCGGGGGCTTTGGAACTCGCCCGAAAAGCCTTCCCACGCGGTGTGGCACTCAACCTGCTTGTCCTACAAAAGCCGCCAAATCGCAGCCGAACATTGATTCGCCCCGCTATTAGCGATACCTTTACATCCATCCTGGTCGTCGAATCCCGTCAACGCGTGGAGAACCGTTTCGTGAAGAAAGCGTGGGTTTTCTGCTGCATCGTTGCCTCGAGCGCGATTGTCGGCGGATGCGGCAAAGGGGGATCGCAAAACGCTACGGAAGCTTCGGGCGCATCCGCGAGCCAGGCGCCGGTCCAGCCGGCGCAGGGCGCGAGCGATATACCCTCCGCATCCGGTGCGCTGGGCGCTATCGCCAAGGCGCAGCTACCCGGCGAAGCAGCGGAGACACTGCGGCTGATCAAGGCGGGCGGCCCGTATCCTTTTAGCGAGGACGGCGTGGTGTTCCGCAACAGTGCGCTCTTGCTGCCGAAGCATCCGCGCGGCTACTACCACGCATACACGGTCCGCACGCCCGGCTCGACCGATCGCGGACAGCGCCGGATCGTATGCGGCGGACCGCGCAGGCAAACCGGCGAGTGCTATTACACCGACGATTACTACGTCAGCTTCAAGCGCATTGGGGAATGAGGACTAGCGGGCGCGGCAAACCGCGGACCGTGCCAACACACTTCCGCGGCGCGCCGCCGATCGAGAACCCTCGTTCGTCCGCCGAAGCCGATCATCGCTCCACAGGCCCGTCACTCGCGTCGCGTGCATACCTCATGCAAGGTGTTCAACCGCCGCACCGGCTCGACGACATAAGGATTCGTCTCATCCCACGCGTAGCCGGCCAGCACCGCGCTGATCATTCGGCGTATCGCCGGCGTCTGCTCGCGCGCAAAGATGATGTCCTGCAGCTTCCCTGTGTACCAGTTCTCGACGAAGGCGCGAAACGTGTCGATGCCCTTGCGCAGCGGCCAGTCGTATTGCGCCTGCCAATCGACGACCTCGCCGTTCAACTGACGCTTCAGCGTCTCGACGGCGAGATGCGCCGATCGCAACGCGATCGTCACGCCCGACGAAAACACGGGGTCCAGAAACTCGCCCGCATTGCCGAGCAGCGCGTAGCCGGGACCATGCAGCCGCTCTACGTTCGCCGAATATCCGCCGATATGACGCACGGGCATTAGAAAAGGCGCATCGCCGATCAGACGATTCAGCGTCGGTTCGCTGCGGATCAACGCACGGAGCTTCGCCTCGCGCTGCGCTTCGGGCACGTCGAGAAACGCCGCTTCCGCCACGCATCCGACGGAGGAACGTCCGTTCGCCAGCGGAATCATCCAGTACCACACGTCACGATGCTCGGGATGCACGGCGACGGTGATCTTGCTGCGATCGTGCGCATCGACAGGAATGCCGTCACGCACGTGCGTGAAGATCGCGGCGCGCGTCGGCATGCGCGTGGGCGCTTCGAGGTTCAAGAGACGCGGCAGCACGCGGCCGAAACCGCTCGCATCGAGCACGAAGCGCGCGTGCACCTGGTATCGCGTGCCCGCCTCGTCGGCAACTTCGAGCACGGGGGCGTTCCCGGTTTTCATCTCGAGCACCGTATGGCCGAAACGCACTTCGGCGCCCTGCTTCGCCGCGCGACGGATCAGCAGATCGTCGCACACCGCGCGCTCGACCTGGAATGTCGTGCCCCAGCCGTCTGAATGCTTGTCGCGGAAATCATAAGCCGACGCCTGATTGCGATGGACGAAGTGCGCCCCGTTCTTGTACTGAAAGCCGGCTTCCACGATGTCCTGCAACATGCCGGCCTCTTCGAGATACGCCATGCTTTGCGGCAAGAGACTCTCGCCGATCGAAAAGCGCGGAAAGTGCTGCCGTTCGAGCACGAGCACCGAACGCCCCGCTTTTCGCAGCAATGCCGCGGCGACCGCGCCCGAAGGGCCGGCTCCGATGATGGCGACATCGACGGAGGCATTCATCGAACATTCCTTATTCATTGCTATTCCCTTGAAGCGGACTTCGAACCGTAGGGCAAATACGACGTTTGCGCGACGAATCAGCGATTACAATCGAGCCGCCTCGTATCAAAGATTCAACTTCTACTTCATTACCGGATTCAATTGTGCAGAACACCGAATCATCCAGCGTGCCGTTCGTTTCTGAAACGGCGTTCGGCGTCTGGTTCCTGCGCACGCATACGTGGGAACATCATGTGCTGCGCGTCGCCATCAACGACCTCAAAGGCCTGATCGACGGCCCGCTGCCCGTTCGTCCCACGATCGTCGATGTCGGCTGCGGCCAGGGCATTTCATTTCGCCTGCTTGCAAAAGCGTTCACACCGCGACGGATCGTCGGCATCGATTTCCACGAGCCATCTCTCGCGCTCGCCGCGAAAGCCGCGCAAGCCTGCGAAGACAATGCCGACACCGCCGCCACACGCATCGAAGTGCTGCATGGCGACTGCGCGAATCTGCCGCTAGGCGATGCCAGCGCGGATATCGTCTTCTGCCATCAAACGTTTCATCATCTCGTCGAGCAGGAACGCGCGCTCGCCGAGTTCCGCCGCGTGCTCAAGCCCGGCGGCGTACTACTTTTCGCCGAATCCACGGACGCGTACATCAAGTCCTGGGTCATCCGGCTGCTATTCCGTCATCCGATGCACGTGCAAAAGAGCGCGGACGGCTATCTCGACATGATCCGCAACGGCGGCTTCAGCTTCGATTCCCGCAACGTGTCGCTGCCCTACTTGTGGTGGAGCCGCGCGAAGGACTTCGGACTGCTGGAGCGCATCGGCCTCTATACGCCGAAGCCCGGCAAGCGGCGCGAGACGCTTGTCAATGTCGCGGCCGTCAAGAGCGGCTGAGTGCGAAGCGGGGGGGGCCCGTCGCCCTGCGCGCCCCCCCCCCCGCCCTGTTGCCCCCACCAACAGAACCACCACATTCAAAACAACCCCCGCCATGCGCACGCCAACAACCTGGCCCCCCACCAACACCGCCACCACCCCTTCCCAAAA
>NZ_JALQDH010000080.1:0-120215 GCF_023631365.1 Caballeronia sp. INML2
TTGAGCAAGGTCGATGGGTGATATGCCGGCCTGCCCACCAAGGAGGGCGTGGCCCGCTCGAAGCCAAGACCTACTAGATCAAGCTCGTCAACAAAGACGTCCACCACTCGTACGGTGTTATCAGCATCGACGTAGTCGTCGAGACACTCAGGTAGCAGTGCGACTTGATCTCGTGCCGCGCTTTCAATAAATCGCTTCATGGGCCACCATCGAAAGACGTGTTGACTAACTATAGGCAATCAACACGTTTTTACACAGCCTCGACCCGTAAGCGACGTTCGCCTCGCAGCCCCTGAGCGTCCGCTTTCTGGTCGAGTACGGCCTATCGAACACCATCGCATGTAGCCCAAGCGTCAAGCGGGGGGAGTTCGCAAACGCCCGTTCTCTTCGCTACATGCAAGTATCACGCGGTATCGCAGCATCTCATCTTCCAGCCACGATGCGAAGGTAGCGAACGGTGCACAGTCGCGCCTCTGTTCTGGAAACATGAGATAGGTCTTCTGCGCATTAATCGCGGCATATCCGCCGATTCGGATCAGTTGGCCGGAAGCAAGTTCCTGTTCGATCAGAACGCGTGGCAGGAGTGCGACCCCAAGTCCCGCGACCGCCGCGCGGATAGCCATGATAAAGAAGTCGAAGAAATGATCGCTACCATCGCGCGCATGTTCAGCCCTTTCCGGTGCGACCGTTTCACTCCACGTCATCCATGCAGCAGGCAAATCGCGCGTGTGGATCCACGGCATGGAAGCGATATCGCAATCGGCATAGTGCTCCGTAAGGGGAGGCGACGCTACCATCCACACTCTATCGTCGGCTAGCAGCACCTTGCTCGCGAGTCCAGGCAACGGCGATTGCTCGAAGTGAATCGCCGCGTCAAAGTTCAGATCCTGAAAGTAGGTCGGTTGATCACGGCCCGTCAGCCGCACCTGAATGTTCGGATGTGCGCAATGAAATCCCGGCAGCCGCGGCACGAGCCATTGAGCGCCGAAGGTCACGCCGACCGCGACGCGCAGCGTCGAACGCTCCCGGTTCGCGACCAGATGCCGGGTGTCTCGGCGAATCTGTTCAAGATTCACCCGTATGCGATGGGCATAGTCGGCGCCGGCATCGGTGAGCACCAGCCTTTGGCTTACGCGCCGGAACAACTCTACGCCGAGACTCGCTTCAAGTTCGTTGACTTTTTTGCAGATGGCGCCGTGCGTCTGTTGCAACTCGGCGGCGGCTTTCGAAAAGCTCTGATGACGCGCCGACGCCTCGAACGCCTGCAATGCCGTCAGGCTGGGAATTCCTCGACGCAATGACACGGGCGGATCTCCATGGAAATTCCGCTCATTTTAGCGCCATGCCTGCGGACGGCACGCGGCGTCGTTCGGGGTCGAGTGCGATCGCTAGCGCGGAGCCGACCGTCATCGCCACGGCGATTGCTATGAATGCGAGCTGGAATGTGCCGGTCGTATCGCGCACCCAGCCGATGAAGTACGGCATCATAAAACCGGACGACACGCCGATGCTCGTGATGAGTGCGATGCCGGCCGCCGCCGCTCGGTCGGTAAGGATACGACTTGGCAATTGCCAGAAAGTGCTGATGCTGCAGAAGCACGCAGAGGTGCCAATCGCGAGCACCGCGACCGTTGCCAGCGGTGACGACAGATATAGTGCGCTCGCGAGCGTCATGGCCGAAAGCATCATCGGCCCTGCGACGTACAGCGCGTGAATACGCTTGTGACTTACGATGCGCCCCCAAACGATCACGCTCACCACTGCTACCGCAAACGGCGCAGACGTGATGAGGCCAATCTGCGTTAGTGAGAGTTGCGAGCCTCCCTTGAAGGTCTTGACTACTTGCGGCAAGAAATAGAGCAGCCCAATGATGCCCGAGTTTATACCGAAGTAAACAATTCCTAGTCCCCACACCTTGAAGTTCGTTAGCGCGCTCCGCGCGTTCCCCGGCTGAATGGCGACCGCCGCGGCTTGTTCTTCGTGTGCGAGCGTCGTGCGGATAGTGTGGCGATCTTCGTCAGACAGACCACGCCAGTCGTGCGGGCCATCGGGCAGGTAGAACCATGCGATCACACCGAGGATGATGGCCGGCAAGCCTTCGAGAAGGATCATCGCGCGCCAGCCGGTTACGCCAAAGACGTTTGCGTGATCCATGATCCAGGTGGAGACCGGCGCGCCGACCATCCCGGTAAGCGGAATCGACATCGTGAAGAGCGACATCATCCAGACACGGTTGCGCGAGGGCATCCACAGTGTGAGGTAGTAGACCATGCCGGGATACAGTCCCGCTTCGAACGCGCCGAGCATAAAGCGCGCAACATAGAGCCATTGAGCGTTCGGCACGAAGCTCGTGAGCGAGGAGAGCAGCCCCCAACTCACGAGTATGCGCGTCATCCAGCGACGCGCCCCGTAACGATGCATGCACAGGTTGCTCGGCACCTCGCACAGGATATAGCCGAGAAAGAAAAGGCTCGCAGAAAGCCCGTATTGCGCGACCGTCAACCCGAGTTCGGCGTTCATCGTCAACGCCGCATAGCCGACGTTGGCTCGGTCGAGTTGATTGGCGACGTACATTAGCACCATCAGCGGCGCGAGGCGCCACACAATGCGCTTCATCAATTGTGGCGGCAAGGTGCTCTTGAAGTCGGGGGTCTGCATATCAGGTGTCCAGTGCTAGCGTCACGTGCATTTAGCACCGGCCGAATTTCCGTGACAATTCACGAAAAGTATCTCTCCTGTGACGCTTTGGCATGACCTCCTGCCGAGCCTTGTGTCGCGGGCCGTCCGGCACCACGCTTGACGAAAGCTCACACGACAGTGAGCAAATCGCCATGGACGGCCAGAGTACTGGCGCGACACAATGAGAATCCTGAGGGCTATAGATTCTTTCCCATTACTTTCATTTCCGAAGGTGCCGTATGTGCCTGGCTGACTCGAACGACCACCAAATCCCTACTCCGATCGGTGGCCCGCTTCCAGTGCCCCGTGAGTTTGCCGACCTGGAGGACGAACGCAGCCATCGCAAGCTTAAGCTCGCGGCGGCCTTCCGTTTGCTCTCGCGCTTTGGACTGACGGAGGGGATCGCTGGGCATGTGACGGTGCGCGATCCCGAGCATTACGACCGGTACTGGGTCAACCAGTACGCGCAGCACTTTTCCACGATTCATCCGGACGACCTCATATGCATCGACGACGCGGGTGTTGTGCATCATGGTACTGGCCCCGTCAATGCGGCGGCGGTCGCGATCCACTGCGGCCTACATCGTGTGAATCATTCGGCAATGGCGGCCGTGCACACCCACACAACTTACGGACGCGCATTTGCGGCACGTGAACGGTTGCTCGCGCCGATCAATCAGGAAGCTTGTTTGTTCTTTGAGAACCACGTTGTCTTCCGCGGAGATATTGTCGTCCTCGCCGCTGACGAGGGTGCGCGCATTGCGCGGACGATGGGCACTTGCAAGGCCGCGATTTTGCTGAACCACGGCTTTCTTACGGTGGGGACCAGTGTGGATTCCGCAGTGTACCGCTTTATTTCGATGGAGCGATGCGCACAAGTTCAGTTGCTCGCCGAGGCAGCCGGCGCGCTCGCTCCCCTCAGCGCCGAGGAAGCACGCGCGACACGCCGACATCTGGCGTCGGACTATGTTGCCTGGTTAGCGTTTCAGGGCTTGTACCGGCAGATACTGCGCGACCACAAAGACTTGCGAGATTATGCGAAGACTTTGCCGCAGTAACCAACTGAGCAAAAGTGTCGTCACCGTCGAACGTGAGACAGTCAACAGGCCACGTAGCTAGCGCTGACACATCAGATAAGAGACTTGGCCAGCGTGCCCTAATCCTGCCCGGGATGCCTCACAGTAATCGGCGTGTCATCGAACACGCTGCTGTCCAGAACGGCATCAGGCTTCGGATAGAGTTCCACGCGCCCATAGCCGGGGACCGCGATCGTATAGCCGCCGTCCAACCTTCGCCTCAGTGCGAAGTTAGGCCCAGAGAAACAGCCTTCGATGACGCCGGGCGCCTCAGCGGTCCGCAGCGCCGTTCCGATCACGTTGATGGCGGGCAGGTCGATGTCATGATGCTGGCAGAACAACGCACTCCAGGCGCCTGCCGCGAGGACAACAGTGTCCGCTGCTTTCGACTGGACTCCCGCTATCTGCGCCCACTGGACGGTGCGCAATGGATCACTGTCAGTAAGTGAAATCTGGGCGCAAGCGTGATTGCGTCAAATTGCAACCCGCGCTGCGACACATCCACCCCTCACGCCAGCGCAACCCGCCGACGCTGAACCACCGCTCCCCCCTTGCGGCACACCACTTCGAGCCGCTCCCCGGCCGCGGGACGCGGCAGCTTTAAAACCCCATCCCCGATCGCTCGCGCCGCATCGAGCGGCCTGCCGTCCACATAAAGTTCAAACTCGTCGAGCCCGGCCGTCGTCACCGTGAGTTCCGACTTGCCGAGCGTCACGCGAAGGCTCGAATACGGTGCGCCCGCCAGAAACCGCGCGCACCAGTCGATGAGATCGGCGTTGCCGTCGAGCACGTCGCGCCGGGTCATCGCATACGGAATGCCGGCGATGCCGAGGTCTTCGATCGGCACGCCGGCCGCATCGCCGGCACGCACCGCGCGGCGAAATGCCATCGTGAAGCTCACGCCGTCGGGCAGTCGCGGCAGTGCGAAGTCCGTTCCGTCCAGTGCATCGGTCAGGTCATGGCTGGTCCACACGTTCGCGCCGCCCGCGCCGGTCGCCTGGCCCACGCACACGAGCGGCCCGATTTCGTTGTCCACGAAGCCCGCGCAGAAGAGGTCGCCGGACGAGTACGTGTTGGCATCGGCGACGCACACGACCGGCCCGCCATAACGCTGACCGACGTCATCGCACCAGGACGGATCGGTGATCGGCAGCGCCTGCGAGTATCCCTCGCCGGTCGAGATCGCCGATTCGAGCGACGCGATCCACGGTTCGAGCTCCATGCGGTTGAACGCGCTCTTCGCCATCGCGCGCGTCAAGGGCGTGGCAACGAGGCTGAAGCGCGTCGGCTGCACCTTGTTCGGCGTGAAGAGTTGCAAAAGGCGCTCCGCCGCCCAGATCAGGCCGCCAGGATTGCCGCGCACATCGACGATGAGGCCCGTGTCGGGCAACTGTCCGACGAGGCGCGCGACCTCATCAACGAAGGCTTCGTGATCTTCGACATCGAAGCTCCAGATGCGTAGATAGGCGACATCGCCGAGCACTTTGCTCGGGAACGTGCGCGCGGAAAGCGCGTCGGGAAAGCGGGTCTTGATCCAGCCGGCGTCGCGCGCCATCACCGCGCGCAGATGCTCGGCGTTCCATTCCTTGCCCGAGAACATCAGCTTTTTCGCGCGCCGGACCTGTTCCGCCGCCGGACTCACCGCGACGCGCCGCGCGGTATGCGCGCCGGGCCGCACGCCGGTCGCGGGGCGGCCCGGCCAGACGATGCGCCACGGTATGCGCACTTCGCGCCGCGCCCTCGCCGGACCATCGCGAAAACCGATGTCGACCCACATCTCTTCGGGCGGCGGACCGTATTGCAGCGAGCGGAACGTCAGCGATTCGAGCGCGCGCGCGAGCCGCGCATCGGGGCGTCCGCCCGTTTCGCGATCGGCATGGATCGCGACGGCGCGCTCGAACGGTATGCCGTTCCAGGTATCGAGCAGCACGCCCGGCTTGAACGAGGGGTCCTTGATGAGCTTGCTGTGCCCGACTTTCGTGACGAGAAACGAAGGCTCGTCCGTCGAGCCGAACTGTTCGACCAGAAAGGGCAGTTGCGCGACCGCGCCGGCGAGCGACGCCGGGCCGGCATAGAGCGTGTGCGCATCGCGCAGATCGACGACGATTCCCGTCACGATCATATGGAACTCGGCTTCGCTCATGTCGGCGGCGTGCGTGCGCAGCAGTTCTAGCGCCTGCACGGGATCGTTGGCGTAACCCGCGCGCTTCTGATGCAGATGACAGTACGCCCCGGCGATGACCGTCAGAAGCGCATCGACGATGACTTCGCGATCGGCGGCATCGAGTTGATCGCCGGATCCTGCCGGACGCCGCGCGTGAGTCGTCTTCACGAGACCCGCGCGCTCGGCGAGCAGCACGCCCATCTGCGCCTTCAATAACGATGATGTTCTCGTGGCCATGATTCGCTCGCGATGTCACGCATAGAACTTTTTGAGGCCGTCGAGCAGGCCGCCGTGGAAGCCGCGTCCGACGAGCGAGGCGAAGAAGGCCGCGTCGTGTGCGAGCGGCTGGATCGGCGGCACGACGATCTCGCCGAGATTCTTCGGCAGCCCGCCGATAGGCAGCTTGCCGAGCGGCATGTCGAGCGCGAGCCGCAGACGAGGCGCTTCGCCCGCCATGCGCGCTGCCGCCGCCGCATTACCGGCGGCATCGATTTCCTTTTTCGGATCGGCGCGGACCTGTTCCAGGCGCGTCAGCACTTGCGCGAAACTCCACGGCTCGGAAGCATTGTCGAGTTTCGTCATCGACAGGACGCGCTTCGTTCCGGCGATTTTCAGTTCGGACGGAAACGTGGCCTTCGCGGCCTTCATGAGCTTCGCATTCCCGTAGCGCGCGCGTGCGCCGATGACCACCAGTTGCACGTCATTCTCGGTGGCGGCGAGCACGGTCGCGAACGGATCGGCGGAAGCCTTGGCCGCGATGACGACCACATCGCCGAGCGCATTCAGCTCAAGGCGTCCGGCCTGCACGTTCCAGGGACCGGCGATCGCGTCGCCGGGTTCGCAGGTGATCATGCGCACGAGATCGAAGGGCGTGAGGTTCCATCGCTCGCGTTTGCTCACCAGCGCGGCGACCTTGATTTCACCGAGCACATTGCGCGTGCCCGATGGCCCCCAGTCGGACCCGACGCACACGCGGATCTTTCTCGCCAGCGCGGACGGCACGCTGGTCGTGCTGCCATAGAGCCAGAGGTTCGAGAACGGCGACCAGACGACCGTGCCGGGATCGGTCCATGCATCGTAATCGCCGGGATTGAGCGCATTCGTGTGAATGGCGACGAAATCCTTCTGCAGGCAGCCGCACTTGCGCGCGCTCTGATACTCGTTGGCGGCGATGGAGCTCACCTGCCCTTCGGCGCAGTGATAGATGAAGCCCGCGCCCGCTTTCATCTGCGCGGATCGTTTCGCGAGGACTTCGGGCTTGACCGTCAATGTGGAGGCTAGCACGCGGTTCGACGAGATGGTTCCGCCGAAGGTCTCATCCTCGACGTTGCGCACCATCCAGCCGTCGAGCGGCCGGTTCTTCGGCGGCGAGCCCTGAATGCTCGTCGTGCCGCCGATGAGCGCGCGCACTTCGGCGTAGGCGAGCGACGCTTCGGGAGCGGCGGTGAGAAGCGCGTAGGCGGGCCAGGTGATGTCGCTTGCATAGGTGCTGGCGGACGGCCACGAGTCGTGATGCAGGAACGGTGTCGTGCGGCCGGGCTGGGTCCAGAGCGGCAGCGTCGCGTAGGCGAGATGGCTGTGAAGATCGACGAAACCGGGCAGCACGAGATCATCTCCGACATCGACGACGACCGCTTTGTCGAAGCCGCTGCGCGGACCGGCTGCGTTGCCGCGCGTGACGCGCTCGATGCGCCCGTCGTCGCCGATCCACACCTTGCCGGCGAACGTGCTCTTCTCGGACGTTCGCGCAAGCGGAACGATGCGGCCGGAAATCACCAGACTCACGCTGCCTCCCGGATATTTTTCGATACCTTATTGTCCCGAGGATAGTGGGCGTTTGCGCATTTCCCAAGAAGATTTCGGGCATCGAAATAAAGCCGTGCATATCTATAATCGATGCATCCGGCGAGGCGCGCGAAATTCAGCCGCGCTACCCTACGCCTTTTTCTGCGAGGTCAGCGCGATGCCGTCATCGACACCGACCGTGAAGCTCATCGTCGTCACCACGCTCGTCGGGCTGGGTGCGGGGCTCGGCGGCATGCTGCTCGCGTTGCTGCTGCACGAAATCCAGCACGTCGCGTTCGGCTACAGCCTCGATGCGCTCACTGGCGGCGAAAGCTTTCTCGTCGGCATCTCGGCCGCGTCGCCGCTGCGCCGTTTCATCGTGCTGACGCTGTGCGGCGTGATCGCGGGCGTCGGCTGGTGGTGTGTGCATCGCTTCGGCAAACCGCTCGTCAGCATCCGCCAGGCCGTCGATTCCGACAATCCGCGCATGCCGCCCGGTAGCACGATCGCGCATGCGCTCCTGCAGATCGTCACCGTGGCGATGGGCTCGCCGCTCGGCCGGGAAGTCGCGCCGCGCGAAATCGGCTCGCTGTGGGCAGGCTGGCTCGCGCACTACGCGAGGCTCACGCCCGCGCAGTCGCGCATCATGGTTGCGTGCGGCGCGGGCGCAGGACTCGCCGCCGTCTATAACGTGCCGCTCGGCGGCGCGGTCTTCGTGCTCGAAGTGCTGCTCTGCACGTTCGATGGCGTCATCGTCGCGGCGGCCTTCACCACCTCCGCAATCGGCGCGATCGTCGCGTGGATCGGGCTCGGCGACGGACATCAGTACCATCTGCCCGCCTTTGCGCTCGATGCACAGATGATCGTCTGGGCGATCGTCATGGGACCGGTGTTCGGCGTGGCCGCGTGGTGCTTCATGACGCTCGCGGGCGCCGCGCGCAAGCACGCGCCGCGCGGCAATGCGCTGCCTGCGCTGGCGGTCCTGAACTTCGCGCTGATCGGCGTGCTCGTCATCTATTTCCCGCAACTCGCGGGCAATGGCCGAGGCCCCGCCGGTCTTTCGTTCGACGATTCGCTCGGCTTCGCGCTCGCCGGCGTGCTGCTGATCCTGAAGGTGACAATCGAAGTCAGTTCGCTGCGCGCGGGCGCGCAAGGCGGCCTGCTCACGCCGAGCCTGACCAACGGCGCGTTGCTCGGCGTGGTCCTTGGCAGCGTGTGGAACGGCATCTGGCCCGGCACGCCGCTCGGCGCGTTCGCGGTGATCGGCGCGGCGGCGTTCCTCGGCCCGGCCATGCAGATGCCGCTGACGGCGCTCGTGCTGATGATCGAGTTCACGCGCTTCAATCACGACTTCCTGATCCCGACGGCGCTGGCCATGGCGGGCGCGTCGCTCGCGTATCGCGCGCTCGCGCGCTCGCGCATCGAACGTCCGTCGACCGCACCTGAACAGACGCTGCGGCGTCTCACCGATTGAGCGCCCGAACATCGCGACGAAGCTGCTGCTCTCACAGTCAAGCTGGTCCGCGACGTATCAGCGGTGATGGCGCCGGCCTCGACGGCCGCATTGAGCGCGAGGATATTGGTCTGAAACGCGATGCCTTCGATCACGCCGATGATGTCGGCCATGTGCGACAAAGCCTGCGCGATGCTCCGCATGGTCGCCACCACATTATTGACCGTGTCGCCGCCCTGAGTCGCGTCGCCGAATGCTTTCGTCGCCGCGTGCGTGCCCTCGGCGGCGTTGTCGGCATTCTTCGCGACGGTGCTCGCGAGTTCTTCCATGCTCGCCGCCGTCTCTTCGTTTCTTCGAGCGATGCGGCCTGCGACTCCGTGCGCTTCGACAGATCGACGGTGCCTTGCGCGATCTCGCTGGCCGCTTCGGCGATCGCCACGCTCGATGACTGAATGCCGAGAACGATCGTGTTCAGACGCGCGCGCGATCGTTTTGAGCGAGACCATCAGGCTGTCGGGGGGTGGCACGCCGATCTTTCGTTTCTTGCTCGCTCGGCACGCATAAACACAGCTGTCCGCGTGCCGTGCCGCCCGGCCCCCGACCGGATTCGCCGACATGCGCGCTGCGTGTGACGAGTTGCTGATCGCGCGGCAGCCGCCAAAGGCTGAGAGCGAGGCGACGGAGAACATAACGCGAGCGCCTGTGATTCCGTTTAAGAATTCTCCGGTAGCGGGCCTGTCGTTGGCTTAAATCGCTAAGCCTCCGGAACGGCTCGCTGCGGCGTACATAGGCACGATGTTCGTGTCACGACTGATCGCACCTGAGCGCGTTGGTATGCTCCAATCATTCCCACTCTGATGCCGACCAACTGAAACCAAAAGCGACCAGACAAGCCCTATATTCATTGGGAGTTCGTGAAAGATGTACGTGGTGGAGAGCTTACATCGAGCATTTCGGACTGCGAAGATGCGAATCCGCAGGATCGCGTCGCGCATACCAATCTTACAGAAGGTTTCGTCCAATGCGTTGTAGGCAATCGGCGACCGCGTATCCATCGACAGGCTTACTGAGAAAACACACGGCGCCTGCGTCGAGCGCCTGACGCCGGGCGTCGTCCGAAGCGAATGCTGTAATAAAAATCAGTGGCAAGCCCGGCTTTAACTCGCGCACCCGTCGTTGAAGTTGCAGGCCGGACATGCCGGGCATGTGAAGATCGGTGACGATGCACGCAAGGCCTTCGAGCGAGTCACCGCTGAGAAACGATTGCGCCGACGGATAGAGGCTGACCTCCCAGCCCAGCGAGCGCAAGAGGCTTGAGGAGGCGACGCGGACAGACTCGTCGTCATCGATCACTGAAACTCTGGATGGCGATAACAAGGACGTTTTCCTCGACGGTGTGTGTGATTGGCGGCACTCGTAGTGGTCCCGCTCCGATGAGGACGAGCTTACGCGGGCGAAGCCGTCCGCGAAAGCATATTAAGGTATAGCGCTGAAGCGACCCAGCTCGTGACCAACTACGCGCGCAGCGCTTCCCTGTCTCGTCGGGCGCTCTCACTTTCAGTCACGAACGTCGCGAACAGTCGAGACGAACCTCAACTCGCGCGTCGGACCTTGATTGTCGACGCATTTACGCAGAGGTGAGCATTCACTCTACCCTTTCCCAGTCAGGGAGAAGTCGGTCAATACAGACCCTGGTCGCGGCGAAACTACGTGCAATGGGCTGACGGAATTCATTTCTGGCTAACGTCTGCGTGGGATCCCCCAGATTGGCTCAGCACTCAAATCAGTGCAGCGGGACGTGGCATAGGTGGAGGTTCAAACGCTCCAGATCTGCGCCTGTACTGCCTTTCCGACCCTATACGGAGAGATGAGAACGCCGAATGCAAGTCTGATGGCGCAGAGCGTTCCAAGATCGTATCGTGAGTCCATTCGGAGGAGGTGCGCCGAAAGGGCCGCCTCTCGCCATGCGAGCTAAGTTCGCGCGTCGCCCAATGCGCTCCCCGGGCGCCTTCATTCGGAAAGGATGCATCGGACCAACGGCAAAACTGCGCTGGACTTTGCTGCAATCGCGCGTCTACCGCTCGCCCACCTTTCAAACGGACCAGCACCATGTGGATTGTCAAACTGGCCCTGCGACGGCCCTATACGTTCATCGTTCTCGCGGTGCTCCTCTTCATTTTGGGGCCGCTCGCGATCCTGCGCACGCCCACCGACATCTTTCCGAACATCGACATTCCGGTCGTCAGCATCGTCTGGTCGTACAACGGCTTCTCGGCGGAAGACATGGCCAAGCGCATCACATCGAACTACGAGCGCGCGCTGACCACCGATGTGGACGATATCGAGCACATCGAATCGCAATCGCTCAACGGCGTTTCTGTCGTGAAGATCTTTTTTCATCCGGGCGCGGATATCAATCGCGCCATTGCGCAGGCGGCGTCCAATTCGGCATCGATTCTTCGCGTGCTGCCGCCGGGCACGCTACCGCCGAACATCATCACGTACAACGCTTCGACCGTTCCGGTGCTGCAGCTCGGTCTTTCCAGCAAGACGCTGCCCGAACAGACGCTTTACGATCTCGGCAACAGCTTCATCCGCACTCAACTCGCAACGGTTCAGGGCGCCGCCGTGCCCTTGCCTTACGGCGGCAAGATCCGTCAGATCATGGTCGAGCTGGATCCGGCAAAGCTGCAGGCGAAAGGCCTTGCGCCCGTCGACGTGGTCAATGCGGTCAACGCGCAGAATCTGATACTGCCGGGCGGGACCGCGAAGATCGGCACGCGCGAATACAACGTCGAGATGAACGGCAGCACGCAGACCGTCGCGGCATTGAACGACCTGCCGATCAAGACCGCGAAGGGCGACGTCATCTATGTGCGCGACGTCGCGCATGTGATAGACGGCTTCGCACCTCAGACCAACATCGTGCGGTCCGACGGCAAGCGCGCGGCGCTGCTTCAGGTCGAGAAGACCGGCAGCGCATCGACGCTGACGATCATCGGTCAGGTCAAGGCCATGCTTCCCAAAATCGCAGCCGGCCTCCCCAAGGCGCTCAAGATCACGCCGCTCTCCGATCAGTCCGTATTCGTGAAGTCCGCGATCTCGGGAGTCGTGCGGGAGGCACTGATCGCGGCCTGCCTCACCGCCGTGATGATCCTGCTGTTCCTCGGGAGCTGGCGCGCGACGCTCATCATCGCGGTGTCGATTCCGCTCGCGGTGCTTACATCGCTGATCGCGCTAAGTGCGCTCGGTCAGACGCTCAACATCATGACGCTCGGCGGGCTTGCGCTCGCGGTCGGCATTCTCGTCGACGATGCGACCGTGGCAATCGAGAACATCACGCATCATCTTGAGAACGGTGAGCCGCTGCACGGCGCGATCCTTAATGGGTCCGGCGAGATCGCAGTGCCGACCTTCGTCTCGACGCTTTCAATCTGCATCGTCTTCGTGCCGATGTTCCTGCTTTCGGGCGTCGCGCGCTATCTCTTCGTGCCGCTCGCCGAAGCCGTGATCTTCGCGATGTGCGCGTCGTACTTCTTTTCGCGCACGCTCATTCCGACGCTGGCGATGTATCTGATGCGCGCGCCATCGAAAACGAGCAAGGCGGTGCGTGGCATCGGCGGTGCACTGACGCGCTTCCAGTCGGCGTTCGAAAATCGCTTTGAAGCTTTACGCGCACGCTATCGAGACGTGCTGCAACGGGCCATCGACAACCGACGCCGCTTCGTGCCGCTCTGGATCGCGCTGTGCCTCGCATCTCTCGTGCTGGTGCCATTCGAAGGACGCGACTTCTTCCCGTCCGTCGATACCGGCGAGATTCGCCTGCATCTGCGCGCGCCAACCGGAACGCGCATCGAAGAGACAGCGCGCATCACCGATGAGGTAGAAGCGAAAATCCGCAGCTTAATTCCCGCGAACGAACAGGCCGCAGTGCTCGACAACATCGGCGTGCCGGTGAGCGGCATCAACCTGACATACGATTCGTCGGACCCGATCGGCCCCGAAGACGCTGACATCCTTATCACGCTCGCGCCGAAACACCAGCCGACCGAGCTGTACGTCTCGAAGCTGCGAAATGTGCTGAATGCTTCGTTTCCCGGTGTGAGCTTCGCTTTCCTGCCCGCGGATATCGTCAGCCAGATTCTCAATTTCGGCCTGCCCGCGCCGATCGACGTGCAGATCGTCGGCAACAGGCTCGATGAGAACCGCGCGGTCGCGAATCGTCTGCTCGATGAAATGCGCGGCGTGCGGGGTCTCGTCGATGCGCGCATTCAGCAACCTGGCGACGAACCGACCATCAACGTGAACGTCGATCGAACGAAGGCCATGCAGGCGGGGCTCACACAGCGCGACGTCGCACAGAACCTGCTGATCGCGTTAAGCGGCAGCTCGCAGACGACGCCAAACTTTTGGCTTGATCCGAAGAACGGCGTGAGTTATCCGCTGATGGCGGAAGTGCCGCAATGGGACATTCATTCCTTGCAATCGCTCGCGAACATCCCGGTTACGACCAAGAACGTGTCGCTCAATCCGCAGAATCAACTCGGCACGCTCGGCACCACCTCGCGCAGCGAGCAGGAGGCCGTAGTCTCACACTACAACGTGCAGCCCGTGCTGGATATCTTCGCGTCGACGCAGTATCGCGATCTCGGCGGCGTCGCCGCGGACGTGACCAAGCTCGTCGACGCCGAGCGCGCGCACCTGCCGCCCGGCTCGTCTATCGTGATTCGCGGTCAGGTGCAGTCGATGAGCGAATCGTTCAGTGGCCTGGGCCTCGGGCTCGTATTTGCCGTTGCCCTCGTCTATCTGCTGATGGTCGTGAATTTTCAGTCGTGGATCGATCCGCTCATTATCATCAGCGGCCTGCCGGGTTCGATGGCGGGCATCGCCTGGATGCTCTTCGTCACGCAGACGACGCTCTCCGTGCCCGCGCTTACCGGCGCAATCCTGTGCATCGGCATTGCGACGGCAAACAGCATTCTCGTCATCAATACCGCGCGCGACGCACTGCTCGGCGGCGCGCCACCGCTCGCCGCCGCGCTCGATGCCGGCTTCAACCGATTCCGCCCCGTGCTGATGACCGCGCTCGCCATGTTGATCGGCATGATGCCGATGGCACTCGGCCTCGGCGACGGCGGCGAACAGAACGCGCCGCTCGGCCGCGCAGTGATTGGCGGCCTCGCCATCGGCACCCTGTCCACGCTCATATTCGTGCCGGTGGTGTTCGGCATGGTGCACGGCTGGCTGGCGAAGCGTCGCACGAACCGGCCCGGATCTGCCGAACTCCCCCCAAGCATCGAATGAGGACCTCGAATGGAATCGCCCACTCCCACGCGGCTGCGCCCGATCCCTGCCGCGATCGCCGGACTCGTCGCGATCATGCTCGTCGCCGGCATCATGCCCCGACTGCATGCGCGCGCCGCGCAGACACATCAGATTGACGAGCAGCGCGAGCCGATCGTCTCGACGATCTCGCCGAAGCAGGCGCCCGCGACGCAGGAACTGCTTCTGCCCGCATCCGTGATGCCCTGGGCCGATGCTTCGATCTATGCACGCACAAGCGGCTATGTGCGGCAGTGGTACGCGGACATCGGCACGCACGTGAAGGCCGGACAGCTCCTTGCGAGCATTGAGACGCCCGAGCTCGACGCGCATCTTCAGCAAGCCCGCGCCGATGCTGCGATGGCAGAAGCCGACTATCGCTTCGCGAGCAGCACGGCCTCGCGCTGGCAGACGATGCTTCAGACGCAATCCGTCTCGCAGCAGGACGCCGATGCGAAGACCAGCGACAGCGACGCGAAGCGCGCCGCGTTGCAGTCGAAGCAGGCGGATGTCACGCAGCTTCAGGAGATGGTGTCGTACCAGAAAGTGACCGCGCCATTCGATGGCGTGATCACCGTGCGCAACATTGACATCGGCTCGCTCGTGACGGCGGGCGGCGCGCCGGGCCTGGCAGGCATGCGCGGAGAGTTGATGCATATCGAGCAGACGGACCGCCTGCGCGTCTTCGCCGATGTGCCTCAGGACGATGCGGCAAGCGTGCAGCCGGGCGCTGCGGTCTATCTCACGTCGCAGCAATATCCGGGGCGCCGTTTCACGGCTACCATCGCGCGCAGCGCAGGCGCGATCGATCCTGTGAGCCGCACGTTGCACGTCGAGGCCGATATCGACAACCGGGATGGTGCGCTGATGCCGGGCGCCTACGCGGAGCTTCATCTCTCGCTTCCGAACTCCTCGCCCGGACTCCAGCTTCCGGCGAGCGCGCTCCTGTTCCGGCCCGCTGGCGTGACCGTCGCGGTACTGGGCAGCGACGGCAAGGCAAAGCTGAAGCAGGTCACCATCGGACGTGACTTCGGAGTCTATGTCGAGATCGCGACGGGACTCCAGCCGGCCGATCGCGTGATAGACAACCCAGGCGATTCGATTCGCGACGGCGAAGCCCTTCGTACGAACAGCAAAACGTAAGTGGACACACATCATGCTCGATCTCTCTGCGGCGCCCTTCCGCGCGGTGCTTGCCGTGTGCCTCGCAGGCACCTTAGGCGCCTGCTCTACACTGCCACGCTACAGTGCGCCTGCTGTCGACGTTCCCGCGCACTATTCAGCCGCCCAGCCGTCGGCCGGGTGGACGGTCGCGTCACCCGGCGATAGTACGCCGCGCGGCCCCTGGTGGACCGTATTCGGTGACCGCGAGCTCGACCAGCTTGAAGAGCGGGTCGATGTTTCGAACGAAACCGTGAAGAAGGCAGTCGCGCAATTGGAGGCAGCACGCGCGATCGTAGCTTATCAGCGTGCGGGCTACGCACCGACGGTGAGCGCAGGCGTTTCACAGGAGCGCTTTCGCACGTCGCAGAATCTTCAGCATCGGGCTCTCGCGGGAAAGACCATTCCCGACTATTCGGCGGGGCTTGTCACCAGCTGGGAGCCCGATCTCTTCGGCCGGGTGAAGGACGCCACCGCGCAGGCCAGCGCCAGCTCGCAGGCAGGCCAGGCTGATCTCGAAGCCGTGCGGCTATCGGTCACGAGCGAACTCGCCGCCGATTACTTCGAGTTACGTTCGCTCGATCGTCAGAAGCAGTTGCTCAACGACACTGTGACCGCCTACGGGTCCTCGCTGGGCATCCTCCAGCAGCAGCTTGACGATGGCGCCGTCGATGCCTCCGCCGTCGCGCAGGCGCAAACTCAACTCGAAAGCGCCCGCACGCAGGACAGCGACATCGACGTGAGGCGCACGCACATGCAGGACGCCATCGCGACGCTGTGCGGCGTGCCGGCGTCTTCGTTCACTCTTCCGTCCAAGACGTGGTCGATCACACTCCCGGACATTCCGGCAGGAGTGCCATCCGAACTGCTTGAACGCCGCCCCGACATAGCCGCGGCAGAGCGCCGGGTCGCGGCCGCCAATGCGCAGATTGGTGTTGAACGTGCGGCCTTTTATCCCGATCTCACGCTTACGGCATCGGCGGGACTGGAGAGTACATTTTTCGCGCCGTGGCTCACAGCATCGAGTCTGTTCTGGTCGCTCGGGTCTCAACTGACGGGCACGCTATTCGACGGCGGCCGCCGCGAGGCCACGCTCGCCAAGGCGAACGCTCAATACGAAGGAGCCGTCGCCGATTACCGGCAGACGGTACTCACGGCCTTTCAGGAAGTCGAGGACAGCCTCAACACGCTGAACACACTGGCGCAGGAGGCGCAGAGCCAGCAGCGAGCGACGGCCGCCGCCGAGCTCTCACTGAGGCTCGCGACGAACCGCTATCACGCGGGGGCAGTTGACTATCTGGAGGTCGCCAGCGCGCAGACCATCGCGCTCGAAAACCAGCGCAACGGCGAGACGATCGACGCGCGCCGACTGAATGCTAGCGTTCAACTGCTCAAGGCGCTAGGAGGCGGCTGGGATCGCACGGCGCTGCGCGACCCGGAGACCGCAAAGCGATAACACCGTTGTAAATACAGCTTTGCGACGTGAGACCGACGAAGGCCGCGAACTGTCGTGACCTCGAGCGCGCACTCATTGGACTTCGCAGTCGTCTTAGGCTGTCCGGGAGGCGTATTGGCCACCTAGTATCAATAAGGCAGGGCGTTTGCCAAGCGTCTCCGACGGTCCAAACCCCCAATTAGTAAATTGGCGCGCCCTACGCCGAGTTGCCACTCATCGATCAGCGGGGGTCATATACCAAAGAATGACACGGCTGTATCGACGGCGGATGGCGCGAAGTTCCGGAGCTACGATTCGTTCACCGGCAGGCTCGCCGGCTCTCGATCGGCCCGGTCCAGCTCATCCTTATAGCGGGCAATGCTTTGTTCCAGTTGCTCCATGCGAGCCGGAAGCTTGCGGCCGGCAAAGTTCTTGTCACGGTTGTTGACCGCCCTAAATTTGCTGCCGTCGATAGCAACGGTCGCGTCTGCGAATAGCTTCAACCGGCGGCAAAGCAACACGACTCGCGACAGACTTTGCAGATCGCAACGCCGTTGTCCTTCCGAAAGTCCGCGATGGTCTTGAAGTCAGGCGCCAGCCGGCCTGTCAACCAGATCAGTTCGAGATTCCGTCGCGCTTCCCGCTCAAGGCGGCGACTCGATTGAATTCGATTCAAGTACCCGTAGATGTAAAGCTTGAGCAAGGTCGACGGATGATATGCCGGTCTGCCCACCAACGAGGGCGAGGCTCGCTCGAAGCCAAGACCTATCAGGTCAAGCTCCGTACGGCGTTATCGGCATCGACGTAATCGTCGGGACACTCAGGTAGCAGTGCAACTTGATCTCGCGCCGCGCCTTCAATAAATCGCTTCATGGGCCACCGTCGAAAGACCCGTTGACTAACTATAGGCAACCAACGCGTTTTTATACAGCCTCGACCCCAAGCAGACCTTCGATCCGGCGAGTGTCGAGCGGCGGATGTCCGATGCATAGCCGCCCTCCAACTGCGCTCCCTCGCATAGACGCGCCTGCCTAGGAAAGGCCTGCGGCGAAGACCGCTACCTGGTTAGCAGAATCAAGATTGTCAATTGATGTTGATGCGCGCTCACATGATTGCACTAATCTGCCAAGGTACGAATTCGTTCTGTCCATAGCCGTGCCGCTCACTGCGAGAACGGGTCCCCGAGGCGACATCTAGCAGCAATTCGAAAAGGACTCGACCCAGTTGCTCGATCGTCGCTCGTCCTTCCAACACTTCTCCGCAGTTCAGGTCTATATCATCGGACTGTCGTTGCCACAGAGCCGTGTTGGTCGCGAGCTTGACCGACGGCGTGGGCGCGCAGCCGTAAGCTGAACCACGCCCCGTGGTGAAGCAGATCAGGTTCGCACCGCCTGCTACCTGGCCCGTTGCCGACACTGGGTCGTAGCCCGGCGTGTCCATAAAAACAAGGCCACGCGCCGTGATCGGCTGGGCGTACTCGTACACTTCGGTCAAATTGGTGGAACCGGCTTTCGCGATGCCTCCCAGCGATTTTTCAAGAACGGTCGTCAAGCCACCTGCCTTGTTGCCCGCAGACGGATTGTTGTTGATCTGCGCCCCTTGCCGATGCGCATAGGCTTCCCACCACTTGATGCGATCAATCAGCTTCCGGCCCACCTCGGGCGTTTCGGCGCGGCGCGTCAGTAAGTGCTCCGCGCCATAGATTTCGGGCGTCTCCGAGAGAATCGCGGTGCCGCCGTGTTGCACCAGCAGATCGACGGCAGCGCCGAGCACCGGATTGGCGGTAATGCCCGAATACCCGTCGGACCCTCCGCATTGGAGACCGACTGTGAGATGACTTGCACTGACCGACTCTCGCCTTACGTTGTTTGCTTCTGGCAACATGCGCCGAACCAGTTCTATTCCCTTCGCGATCGTCAAGGTGGTCCCACCGCTGTCTTGAATCGTGAACGTTCGCAAGCGGTCGTGTTCTCGGAGTCCCTGCGTCTCCAGAAGTCGCGGGATTTGATTCGTTTCACAACCGAGACCCACGACCAGCACGCTTGCGAAGTTCGGATGGCATGCATAGCCGCCGAGCGTGCGCTGCAAAATCGCAAGACCGTCGCCCTCCGAATCGATTGCGCAACCGGAACCGTGTGTGAGCGCCACGACGCCATCAACATTCGGGAACGCGGCTAGTTCCTCTGGATGAATGTCGCGGCGAAAATGATCAGCAATGGCTCGCGCAACCGTGGCCGAGCAATTTACCGAGGTAAGGATCCCGATGTAGTTGCGTGTGGCAACTCGGCCGTCTGCGCGCACAATGCCTTGAAATGTTGCGGGCTCGTTCGAGCGTACAGTCTGACGCGCGGCCTGACCGAACGCGTAGTCCCGCGCAAAGTCGCCCATAGCGAGGTTGTGGGTGTGTACATGCTGCCCCGCGCGAATCGGCTGACTGGCAAAGCCGATTACCTGGCCATAGCGGTGCACCGCCTCACCCTGCCCGATGTCCCGTGTCGCCACTTTGTGCCCGGGCGGGATCAGTCCTGAGACTGTCACCGCTTCCTTGTCAATCACCGTACCGGACACAAGCTGTTCGAGTGCGATAACGACATCGTCGGCAGGATTGAGCCGTATGACACGAGCCGACATCGACGCGGCGGATCGGGCGGACGTGTCGGCAATATTCAACGACATGGCACTACTCCTACGTTTCTCACGGTAACAGCGGGTCGCGCCTAGCCACATGGGGCTCGCGAGACGCGCCGTGAAGCGGTTGACAGACGACGTTTAACCGCTTAGCCAGCGCTCCAGGGTGTTTTGCAGCGCGTGTACTCGAGTTGATAAAGCGTCGTGTCCGGCGTTGTTGCGCCGGGCCGGGGCAATGCCGCCAGTCCCGAAACGAAGCGGTCGACGGCTGAACGCGCATAGTCCGCCCGGCACCCTTCGACTAACACGATCCACGTGGGTACCTGCGTGCCTTCTGAGCGCGCCTTCTTCTCCGCCGTTTCCACCTTGCTGACCGCTTCGTCAGCAAGGCACAGGTGCACGCCCGTGATACCTGGCAGATCCACGAGCGGCGGCAGCACGCGCTGACGCAAACCCTTCACGACCTCTGCCCGGGCATCCGAAGGCACGTCGAAGCGCACCGTCATGAGATAGGCACCCTGCCCAACGCCGTCCGAATAGGCGACGTGACAGATCGAGCGTGCGACGCTCCGGAAAGAGGCGACGACCTGCTTGGTCCACGGCGTCGGCGTATTCAGCCGAGAAAGGTAGTCTTGCGCGCCGAGCACCTCGACGGTGTCGGCCTCGTACAGATTGAAGTACTCCGGACCTGCATCCATTGCTATGAAGCGCCGACCGCGCCTGAACCCAGGGATGCCCGCTCGTTCGGGCATGTGCTCGCGGTTGTGCCACTCGTAAAAATCATCTTTCGCTTCCGGCAGCAGGTCATGCCAGATTGCGACGACGCCCGTTCCAGCAAGGCTCATATCTCCTCCCTTTTTAAAAATAGAATCGTCTTACAGTGCCGATGGATATTCGCCGCGGCCCCAGGCCGCGCCAAGAGACTCTGCGTACTGCACGACCTTTTGGGTCTGCGCGCCGAGTCCGCTGCCGCCGAGCGTCATGGTGTCGCCGGGTTTGAGAAAGACTGGCGGCTTCTGACCGAGGCCTACGCCGGGAGGCGTGCCCGTAATGACCACGTCGCCAGCCATCAAAGGCATGAAGCGGCTGAGATACGCCACGATATGCGCGACGTTGAAAATCATCGTGCGCGTGTTGCCGGTCTGACGGCGCGTACCGTTCACGTCGAGCCACAGGTCGAGCGCCTGCGGATCGGGAACTTCGTCGCGCGTCACGAGCCACGGACCAAGCGGAGCGAAGGAAAATCCGCTCTTACCCTTGGTCCACTGGCCTTCGCGTTCGAGCTGATAGGCGCGTTCGGAAACATCATTCGCGAGGCAGTAGCCCGCCACGTGCTCCAGCGCGTCGGCTTCGTCGATTTGCCACGCGGGTTTGCCGATCACCACGCCGAGCTCCACCTCCCAATCCAGCTTTTGTGCGTCTGAGGGCAAGACGACCGGGTCGTTGGGGCCGCTGATGGAGCCCGTGTGCTTGTTGAACACCACAGGCTCGAGCGGTATCGGCGTGTCGGTTTCAGCAGCATGATCGGAGTAGTTCAGACCAATGCACACGAGATTACGGACATTGCCGACGCAAGCGCCGAGACGCGTCCCTGCCTTAACGACAGGTAAACGACTCAGATCCAGTTCGCTCAGCTTTGCAAGGCCGACTGGTGAGACGGTCGTTCCGTCAATGTCGTTCACGATGCCGGTAAGATCGCGGATCGCGCCGCTCGAATCGATGATACCGGGGTGCTCTTGACCAGGCGGGCCGAAACGGACGAGACGCATCTAGTACTCCTCTCAAAACAGTAAAGTAAGCGGTAATGTGCCGAGCTCGCCGAAGCCGATACGCAGCTCGCGACCGACTGGCAATTCCAGAACGCCCGCGTAAGACCCGGTGATTACGGCTTGGCCTGCGTACAGTCCGAGGCCGCGGACGCGAAGGAAATTGGCGAGCCATACGATCGGCGCGAGCACGCCCCGATCGGGGTGGCGTCCCGCCAAGGTGACCGCTTCTTCCCCGACTCCGCTCAGACTGACGTTGAATTCCGCGGGGAGATCAGCCGGCGTGGCGCCATCGAGGAGCCTAACGCGGGGTCCGAGAACCAGGCCCGCGTTAAACAGCCCGTCTGCCAGTAGTTCAGGGAACGTCAGCTCTTCGGGATGCGCATAGCGGCTGCCCAGCAGTTCGAGCGCGACGTGCGTGTCCCCAAGAGCGTCGAGCACTTCGGCTTCGCCATAGGCTTCACGCCGTGGCGGCAGATCGCGGTCCAGTAGGCAGGCCAGTTCTGGTTCTGCCCTTACAGAGCCACGCGGAGACCCGCGCATGCGACATGCAAGGCCTCGATGAATATCAGCGTCGTAGATCGGAGCGGCGATGACTTTGCCCGGCTGCGGAAGCGCGCATTTCCATGCGCCAGTCCGCCGCCCTAGTTGTCGGCTGACCTCTTGCTGGATCGCGAAACCGTCGTCCACATTCGCAGGCTGTAGCTCGACGGGCAGTCTCTCGACGAGCGCGCCTTTTTGGCGCGCTGTCACAAGAAGGCGTGCTGCCTGTTCGCGCGGACTGGCGATTGCCTCGGCGGCCTGTGCTGGGGCTGTCATCTTCAAGCCGCCTCACTTACGTTAGCCTCAACGCTCCGGCGCGGCCATACCGCACCTAGCTTCGAAGCCGCTTCTTTCAACAACGCGTAGAAGTCGTCATAACGCTCGGGCTGAACGCGCATTACGGGTCCAGCAATGCTCATCGTGCCGACCACCGTACCGTCGGTCAACGACTGCACGGGCACCGCCAACGCGGCAACGCCAGGCTCGGCTTCTTCTACAACAAGCCCATAGCCGCGCTGCCGAGTCAGTTCCAACTCCGGAATCAACTGCTCGACGCCGGTGATCGCCTTAGGGCCAGAGGCGCGGGTGGCTGCTTTTCCGAGTCCCCCGCGCAATGCATATTCGACCGCCCGGTCGTTTGGCATCGACGCCAGCCACACCTTGCCGTTCGCCGTTGTATGCAAGGTAATCGGGCTATCCATTGACGGCGAATACATGAGGCCCGGTGCCGCGCCTTGGGAGGACGCCAGCCACGCGAGCGTCCCTTCGCTGACTACGGTCAGGCGAACCAATTCTCGGCATTGCGCGGCCACCTCATCGAGGATCGGCTGCACCAGGCCCGGCAGGCCAAGCCCATGCAAATACCGCTGACCGAGCAGGGACAACTTCAGAGTCAGACGGTATTGGGATGTGTGTTCATCCTGTTCAGCCCAGCCCTGCTCGCACAACTGCGCAAGCACTCGATGGGCGGGGCCCTTCTCCAGCTCGAGCTCGGCGGCGATGTCGGACATTCGCATCCAGCGCGCCTCACGTGCGAGCAACTCGATCGCTTGCAGCGACCGGTCAACTGCTCCCTTGACAACTCTCATGATTTGCGTAACATCCTTCCTATTGGAACGGTGTTACAACAATAGACCAGCAACACCGGAAAGTCAATCACCCATGGAGACAGGCATGAACGCAAAGGCACCGGCTAAGCCTCACGGCAAGCGCCAGTCGAAGATCGCAGCCGCTAGTGGCTGGATCGGCTCGGCGCTCGAGTACTACGACTTTTTCATCTACGCGACCGCGGCGTCATTGCTGTTCCCGCAGCTGTTCTTTCCCTCAAACAATCCAACGGTAGGCATCGTCGCTTCCCTGGCGACCTTTGGCGTCGGCTATGTCGCACGACCCATAGGGGCAATGGTGCTCGGGCACATCGGCGACCGCCACGGACGCAAGACGGTCTTGATCTTCTGCATGCTCTTAATGGGCGTCGCAACGATGTGTGTTGGCCTCTTGCCCACCTATCAGCAGATCGGCATCTGGGCGCCAGTGCTGCTCGTCATCCTGCGGCTCATTCAAGGATTCGCAGTCGCCGGAGAGATGTCCGGCGCCAGCTCCATGATTCTCGAACATGCGCCGTTCGGACGGCGTGGCTACTTCGCAAGCTTTACCCTTCAAGGGGTGCAGGCAGGGCAACTCCTCGCGGCAGGCGTCTTCTTACCGCTCGCCCACTTCATGCCGAAGGATCAGTTTGCTTCCTGGGGTTGGCGCATTCCGTTTCTGCTGAGCGTCGTCGTGATCATCGCGGGCTACATCATTCGGCGCGAGGTCGATGAAACCCCCGCGTTTTCTGAAGAACAGGCACACGGAGAGGTTCCTCCCTCTCCGGTCATCGAGGTCCTGCGCGAGAGTTGGGGCGATGTCTTGCGCGTTGTCGGCATGGCACTTGCCGCGGTCACCGCGCTTCTAGCGACCGTGTTCGGTGCTACCTATGCAGTCCAGCCGGCGTATGGCATTGGCTTTCCTGCCGCCGTTTTTCTGTGGGTGCCGGTGCTTGGCAACCTTTGCTCCGTAATATTGATCCCCCTCGTTGGCAACCTCTCGGACAAGATTGGTCGCAGGCCCCCGGTTCTGGTCGGCGTCTTGAGCTCCGGGGTCCTTGCTTTCGGCTACCTGTACGCCATCAGCATCCACAGTATCTGGCTCTCACTGGTCTTTTCCATGCTCATGTGGGGCGTCGCTTACCAAGGCTTCAACGGCGTGTTCCCGAGTCTCTTCCCCGAACTGTTCCGCACGCGCGTGCGTGTCACCGGCATGGCGATTGGACAAAACGTCGGGACGACTTTGTGTGCCTTGCTGCCGTCGCTTTTCGTCGCGGTCGCGCCCCCCGGGTCCTCCAACATCCCGTTGAAGATCGGCTTTCTCACGTTCGGCATCTGCCTGGTCGCAGCGTTTGCGGCGTTCACTACCCGGGAAACCTACCGCATCCGCCTCGCCGATCTGGGCGACCGCAACGCGATTCCCGTACCGAAGGCCGAATATGAGCGTCTACGCAGAGAAGCCATAACCTCGGCTAGCAAGGATGCCGCTGAACCCGAGTTTGCCAGTAAGGTGCGGTCTTAAGCAGCCGCCAGCCGCCTGCTCGCCGTAATCAGCGCGTGGGCGCAACGCAGGCTCGACATCACTGCAAAGGTGCACTTCGGCGCCGTATGCCGGTTCGAATGTGCACGAATTGACCTTCGTCCTAGATCGAACATCAAACCGAAATGCAATCACATATCTCAGGTACAACGCGCCTCTACGGTTTGGTAGGCGACCCGCTGAGTTCCGCGAAGTCGCCACAACTGTTGAACCGGCTGTTTCTCGAACAGCGCGCCGATGCGGCTTGCGTTCCTTTCTGGGTCGAGGCAGATAACCTCTCGGCCTTCGTTAGCGGAGCACGAGCGATGGGCAATCTGTCCGGCATGCTGGTCACGATGCCTCATAAACAACGGATGCTCGCATTTGTCGACGAGCTGGATTCGACTGCTCGCGAGGTCGGCGCGCTCAACGTCATCCGCTGCGAACCGGATGGTCGCTGGGTCGGCGCGATATCCGATGGCATCGGCTGCGTTCTTGGGATGCAGTGGGAAGGCAACCATCCGGCGAATAAGTCAGTGCTTCTCGTCGGCGCAGGAGGCGCGGGTAGAGCGATCGCATTTGCCGTCGCTTACGCAGGCGCTAGCAAGCTGACGATCTCCGATGTCGACGAGCACCGTGCCAGGGATCTTGCGGCGTCTGTCGCCGCCGAAACGGGTCGTGCTGTGCGTTCAGGGCCATCCGATCCGGATGGTTTCGAGGTCGTGATCAATGCGACGCCGCTCGGCATGAAAGCAAGCGACGCCATGCCAGTTGATCCGGAGCGGCTCGCACCGGGCACTATCGTGGTAGACATCATTAATGCGGCCGAGCCGACGCCGCTGCTCCGAGCCGCGCAGGCACGTGGATGCCGTACCCAGGACGGCGGTCCAATGCATCAAGGACAGGCGTTATACGCACTGCGCTTTCTCGGGTTCGATTACCGCCCTGAAGGCCGAGCCGGGGTGGACGTCGGCGCGACGTGAGCAGCGTAGCAGCCACGCACGGCCCCAGTCGCGAAAAGCGGCCGAATTAAGTCAGTTGTTACCCCTTCAATCAAGAACGGGCGGAATCTACGAAGGAGAACATGTATGAAAGTTGCCTTGTTGGAGGTGAGCCACTGGCATGTCCCGCTGTATCTTGATGCGCTCGAAGCGCCCGGGATCGAGGTGGTTGCCGTCTCCGATGCGCAGCAAGCGAAGGGCGAAGCGATCGCTGCACGCTTCGGATGCAAGCTTTACTCGTCGGCCTACGAGTTACTTGAGCGCGAGAAGGTCGATTTCGCTTTCGTGTTCGGGCGGCACTCCGAGATGCCTGCGCTTGCCGAGGCCGTAATTGCGCGGAACATTCCGTTTGCGTTAGAAAAGCCGTGCGGCGTCAACATGTCTCAAGTCACCCGGCTTCGCACGCTGACCGAAGAAGCGAATCTTTATTGCGCGGTGCCGCTAATCTTCCGAATGAGCGAGTTGCTCGGGTCACTTGGAGAAGCGGAGGGACGCATACCATCCGACTTTAACTACATGTCATTTCGTTTCGTTGCTGGACCGCCGAGTCGATACGAAGCATCAGGCTCCGGTTGGGCAGTCAACCCCGTTTATTCCGGCGGTGGATCCACTATCAACCTGGCGACACACTTCATCGATTTTTTCCGGCTGCTCACAGGCAAGGAGGTTGTCCGTGTCTCGGCCGTCATGAACGCAAGAACGCATCGAGGCGCCGTAGAAGACTATTCGCTTGTGACCATGCAGACCGAAGATGGCGTGATCGGCCTTATCGAGACGGGATACAGCTTTCCCAGTACCGCCGACGAGCAGCGCGAATTTTCCTTCACTTTTTCTTCGGACCGTATGTACGCGAAGTCTGGCCCGGACAGAATCGAGTTCCGCGACCGGAATCAGCTTTCGGCAGGTACGCGAAGCCGCCGACTCCAGCTCGAGACTGATATCTACTACCCCTTGTTCGTCAAGCGGGTGCTCGCCGAGAGCCAAACCGGCGCAAAGCCGATCGCATCGTTGCGCGACGCGGAGCTGATGATGCAAGTCATGGACGCGGCCTACGCTTCCGCTCAACAAGGCGGAGTGCTCGTTCACCTCGAGCCGATTTCCTAGGTCACACATCAGTCGGGTAGGAATGATGCAAGACGGTCCGAACTTGAAACCACCGACGGCCGCCAATTTGCAACGGCCGTTCGGCTGAATCCCTGTTGGGCAATTAGTCGGCCGCGGAGGCGCATAGTGCAAACGTCGAGGGGAACAGCGGCGGCCTAAAACGAGCACGATGAAAATTGAGCCGTGTCGCGCCCTCGTCGGCGTGCGCGCGATCGAACGCCCACACTGCAGGGAACCCGATCAACTCACACATCTCTGAGAACGGATACATCCCGTCGTCGGCGGCTTCCGTACTTCGGCGCGAGAATCTGCCCGTAGACATCTTCAAGCGCCTTTGCGACGGTTAAGAAGCCCGACGCTGGATAAATGGTTAGGGAGAATCCAATTTTCTGCTGGGGCGCAAGGTGCGCGCAACGATCTGGAAATCGCTGTGGCTGCGAGTTTCAACCGCCACTTTTATCTTGCTCACCATATCTTCGACCGGAATCACGGTAGGGTCCACGCTTGTCAGGCAGCGGCATCACACTCAAGAGCGCGCCGAGCCATCCGGCGATCGAGCTGAAGCCACGGCCGCGCCTAGTGCTGTGCAGGCTCCCCATGAACACCGTAGTGATGATCCGGATAGCGCGGCGGTACTTCTTGCAGCGCGCGATGACAGTCGAGGATCAGCACTCACATAGCCCTTCGTTGTATTCACGAGGGCGGGCAACGAGCGACGTGCACCGACACAAATCGTTCACGCTGCGGAGCAAAGCAGAAATCGATCTTTGGCGCACCGGGCCGCGTTGCTAACATCGCCGCTCCATTCCAACGGCCTACCATAACGACAATGATCTCGTCCCGTTCGATTGCGCTCCGTCGCGCCGCAGTCGCGCTTGCCATAGGCAGTCTGTTTACGCTTGCCTCGTGCGGTTCTTCCGACGACGGCGCGCCCGTCACAACGCCTGTCGCCTCCGCCGCCAAGCGTCCCAACATCCTCTACATCATGGCCGACGATCTCGGCTACTCGGACATTCATGCCTTCGGCGGTGAGATCAATACGCCCAACCTCGATGCGCTGGTGCAGTCGGGCCGCATCCTGACGAATCATCACACCGGCACCGTCTGCGCCATCACGCGAGCGATGCTGATTTCGGGCACGGATCATCATCTCGTCGGCGAAGGGACGATGGGCGTGCCCACCGACGAGCGCAAGGGTCTGCCTGGTTACGAAGGCTACTTGAACGATCGCGCGCTGTCGGTGGCGCAACTGCTCAAAGACGGCGGATACCACACCTACATGGCGGGCAAATGGCATATCGGCTCGGGCATCGTCGGCAGCGCGACGGGCGGCGGACAGACGCCGGATCAGTGGGGATTCGAGCGCAGCTACGCGCTGCTCGGCGGCGCGGCGACGAATCACTTTGCGCATGAACCCGCAGGCTCGAAGAATTACACCGAGGACGGGCAATACGTGCAACCGGGACAGCCCGGTCAGCCGGGCGGCACGGGCGGCAGTCCGGCCGTGTTCTATTCGACCGACTTCTACACGCAAAAGCTCATTGCCTACATCGATTCGAACAAGGGCGACGGCAAACCGTTCTTCGCGTACGCCGCGTACACGTCGCCACACTGGCCGCTGCAGGTGCCGGAGCCTTATCTGCACAACTACGCGGGCAAGTATGACGCCGGCTACGATGCGATCCGAAGTGCGCGCATCGCGCGACAAAAAGCGCTCGGCATCATTCCGGCCGACTTCACGCCCTACCGGGGTGCTCCGGAAACACTGACTCAATCGCCCGCGACGGCGAACAACGGCGCCGCGAACGCGAAGTACGTCAGCGCCGTGCATAGCGCAGCGCAAGGTTACGGCGACTATGGCCCGGGAACCGTCGACAAGTCCTGGAACAGTCTGTCCACCGCGGAGAAGAAAGCGCAGGCGCGCTATATGGAAATCTACGCGGGCATGGTCGAGAACCTCGATCACAACATCGGGCTGTTGATCCAGCATCTGAAGGACATCGGTGAATACGACAACACATTCATCATGTTCCAGTCGGACAACGGAGCGGAAGGCTGGCCGATCGATTCTGGCGCCGACCCGATCGCAACCGACACCGCGAACGCGACGGACGCGATCTACCCGACGCTCGGCACCGACAACGGCAAGCAGAACGCACAGCGCCTGCAATATGGCCTGCGCTGGGCCGAAGTAAGCGCTACGCCGTTCCGTCTCGCCAAAGGCTACGCGGGCGAAGGCGGTGTGTCGACGCCGCTCATCGTGCATCTGCCCGGTCAGGCTGCGCAACTGCCCACGCTGCGTGCATTCACGCACGTCACCGACAACACGGCGACCTTCCTCGCGATCGCGAAGATCGATCCGCCGACGCAAGCTGCACCGCCGCTCGTCAACACGTTGACGGGCGTCGATTCGAACAAGGGCAAGGTCGTCTACAACAACCGATATGTGTATCCGGTGACGGGTCAATCGCTGTTGCCGTTGCTCAATGGCGATGCGTCGGGCGAAGTACACACCGCCGCATTCGGCGACGAGGCCTACGGGCGCGGCTATCTGCGCAGCTCCGACGGCCGCTGGAAGGCGCTGTGGACCGAACCGCCGAGCGGTCCCGTCGATGGACACTGGCAGCTCTTCGACTTGCAGGCCGACCGCGGCGAGAACAACGACGTGGCGACGCAGAATCCGTCGATCATCGACAGTCTCGTGCAGCAGTGGAACACCTATATGAGCACGGTCGGAGGCGTCGAGCCGCTACGTCCGCGCGGCTATTACTGAGCGCGACATGAAACGACACTGGCAGACCATCGGCGGCGCGGCGCTCGTTATCGGCATACTCTTCGCGGGAGGCTTCGGCGCCGCGCTCGCTGTCGACTCCGATCGCGGCTTCGATCCGCGCAATCTGACACGCGCGCTTGCACCGCTCGGCTCCGAGCAGCAATGCGAGCGTTACACTGGCCTGCCCGCGCACTGGCGTGACGATTCGCACGCGGGCATGGTGCATCTCAGCGGCGGCGAGTTCGTGTTCGGCAGCAAGCTCGGTTACGAGGACGAGCGTCCCGCCGGCGACGGAAGAACGAAAGTCGGAGGCTTCTGGATCGACCAGACCGATGTCACGAATGCGCAGTTCGCCACCTTCGTCGAGGCCACCGGCTATGTGACTGAAGCCGAGCGCCAGGGCGGCGCGGTCGTCTTTCACGTGCCCACGCGTGAGGAAATGAACGCACGCGATCTCGCGTGGTGGTCGTGGGTGAAGGGTGCGTCATGGAAGCATCCGCAAGGTCCCTCGAGCACGTGGAAGAGCCACGAAAATGAGCCCGTCACGATGGTCACGCTCGCCGACGCGCTCGCCTACGCGCACTGGCTCGGACGTGACCTGCCGACGGAAGCCGAGTGGGAATACGCGGGCAAGGCCGGTCACGAAGGCGCTGAACTGGACGCCGCCCCGCGCGATACGCACGGCAAGCCATCGGCGAATTACTGGCAAGGCGTGTTTCCCGTGCTCGATTCGGCCGAGGACGGTCACGCGGGTCTCTCGCCAGTCGGCTGCTATGCGGCCAACGATTTCAGGCTCTACGACATGATCGGCAATGCCTGGGAGTGGACCCGCGATCCGTACACGGGAGCGCGCCAGCCACATTCGAACGGAGACACCGCGGCCGTCGCCCCCGCCACGCGCCGGCACGATACGGCGATGGTCATCAAGGGCGGCTCGTTTCTGTGCTCGCGTGACTACTGCGTGCGTTATCGGGCGTCGTCGCGCGAGCAGCAGGAAGCGGATCTGCCCGCCTCGCATATCGGCTTTCGCACCGTATCGAGGGATGAGTGATTCGTTTGAGTCGAACTCTCCTCGGCGCGCTCGTGGCCGTCTGCTGCACGTTCGTCGATGCGGCGCCGCGCGCTGTTCGTATCGGCGTGACGGCGGGCGAAGAATCCCAGATCATGTCGCAGGTGCGCGACGTCGCCGCGAAGCAAGGGCTGCGACTCGATATCGTCGTCTTCGAGAACCCATCGCACATCGACGCCGCGTTGGCGGGGGGCTCGATCGACGCGGCCAGCTTCGAGGACGAAGCAAGCCTCGACGCGCGGCGCAGGCGCGACGGCTATGCGATTCGAAGTGTCGCCGCGACAGTGACATTGCCGATGGCGTTCTACTCGCGCAAGCTCGCATCGCTCGCCCAACTCACACGCGGCGCGACCATCGCCATACCCGACGATGCGCCCGGCATGGCGCGTGCGCTGATCTTGCTGCAGAACTATGCGTTCGTCACGCTGAAGGACAGTGCGGGACTTTCGCCCACTGTCGCGGATATCACGAGTAACCGCTACGGCCTGCTCATCCGTCGTGTGCCACGCGCCCGGCTGTACGCGATGCTCGATACGGCGAGCTTCGTCGCAATGAATGCCGACGACGCCGCGCACGCCGGCCTGATGCCCGGACGCGACAGCATCGGCATCGAGGATGCCCGCTCGCCCTGGCAACACGTGCTCACGGTGCGTTCGGGCGAAGCGAACGCGCCGTGGGTCGCGCAACTCGTGCGCGCCTATCACTCCGGCGACGTCGCCCGCTTCATCCTCGCGCGCTATCAGGATTCGGTGCGCCGACCATGGTGAGCCCGTTTCCACATGCGTTTTCGTTCGAATGCACGGCGTGCGGCAAGTGCTGCAATAGCCCGCCCGCGTTGTCGTTACGCGAATTGTTCCGCTATCGCGATGTGTTCATCGGCGCCATTGCGATCAGCCGGGCACCGCCCGTGCGGGCGGGCCAGCGTGTGCGCACTGGCCCATATGAAACCCTTCTGAGCGATGAGCACGCGAGCGCTTGTGACGCGCTCGCCCGGCTACACACCTTCTCAATCGGGGCGCATGGCGATTCCATCAGCGTGACGACACAGGCCATCGACTACGCTTCGTCCGGCCGTTGTACCGCACTCGCGGACGACGGCCTTTGCCGCCTGCATGCCGATGGCAAACCGGATCAGTGCATCGCCGTGCCGCTCGACCCGCTCGTGCCAGACCGTCTGCAACATGTCGTTCTGGCGCAGCGCTCGTTCGGCGAGGGCTGGCTCGGTGCGCAATGCATCGAGCCGGGCGAGCGGCGCGAGCCGGCACTGGTCGCGAACGGCGGTATCGTCGCCAACGACGCGAAAGCGGCGGTGGAACGCAGGCGTCGCGCGCTTGCAACGGAGCGCGAGTGGTGCGGCCGCACGATCGCCGATGCACTACGGCGCGACTTCGCTGCCGATCCGCGCCGCGCGCTGGCTCAGGTTCCCGAGAACGGATACCGGACCATTTCGCTCGTGCCCGCGTTGCTCTTCATTGGCGCAATGTCGCCGGTGCTTGCGCGGCATTGCATCGGCTATATCGACGCTCAGACGGCGCTGATCCGCCGCAACATCGCACGCGCGATCGAGCGGCGCCGCCTCGACGACCGGCCGATGACGCAGACATTGCGCGCTTTTCTCGATGCCCTCGCCCGCGCGCGCGAGCAACTCGCGAGCATGCGCACTCAATCGAATGGATGGCCGCTCGCAAAAGAAGCCGAAACCTACTTTTTATGCTAGGCGGCTGATGGGGCCGCGATACATGCTTCGTCCGTAAGGCAACGGCTTTATCCTCACGCCACACATAGATTTCTCGGATACGAAGAAAATTCCCAGGTAAGCGTGGCATGCGCAAGTCGCGTTTAACGTTGGCAGTTTGGCGAGCTGACGGCGTTGGCGACGTGGACCGGCAGGACGGTACCCGTGCATCAGCGAAGTCACACTTACGGCCCACATCTGCCCTTCGACCCGACGCCCGCGCTACGGCTGCTTCCAAAGTGGAACAGCCATTCGAGCAGCCGTCTCGGCCGGCAAGTTCTTGGCCTTTGCGGACCTTCGACGAGGCTTCCTTGGACGTCGGCGATGTGTCGGGTTGCCGCCATTAACAGCGTCGCGCAGCAGAGGGTCGTTTCCTGCATTCGCCAACTCACAGTTTCGGTAGAGTCGAGATGTGGCGCGCTAGCGGCAGGTTCGGTTTGTCTGTTGCCGCCCCCTTCGTCTGGCGGTGCCCGAGTAACCGTCGCCTTAACCCCGTCTCCACATCCCGCTTAGCGAACCGGACATGCAGATCTCCCGCATCCGCAATCCAATGGACAAACCGTGAGGAAGTATCATGACAGATACCGGCGTGCTTACGAGCCACCAGCGCTCACTATTCGATCATTATGTAACCAATCCTAGATAATCGTGAGCCGCCTCGTCCTGCCATTCTTATCGCGACACAACCCGCGGACGTGCCCCCGGCGCAAGCACGACAATGAGGCGATATGCACAACACAAAATATTTCGAACCCAATCGCCGCGCCACCTGGCTCGAGTTGTTCTTCGACCTGATTTTTGTGGTAGCGATCGGTGACGTAACGCATATCTTGAGCCACACGCACGATGGTCATCTTGACCCACTCCAGTTCTGGCAATACGTCCTGATTTTCATACCTTTGTGGTGGATTTGGGCCAGCCACACGATGTATGCCAATCGGTTCGATGCCGATGACCGGAAGCATCGGGTGGCAACCCTGTTCATCATGTTCCTGCTGATTATCATCTCAGGCTTGATCGACCAACGATTCCTGGCCAGCTTTGACGTTATCATCGTCTGCTACGCCGGTTCGAAATACATCGTCGCCATGATGTATTTCGTGTCCAAATACCGGCATGAGGAAAGCGAGGCAGTCACAACGGCAGTTGGCTGGGTAATCGTCGCTGGCACCACCATCAGCCTCGCTTCGATCCTGTTCCCGGCGCCACAGCGTTATGTCGTGTTTTACCTCGGAATACTGTTCGATCTGATTGTGTTCATCTTTTTTTTGCCGCGTCGTCTCCAAGGCATCCCAGCGCATACCGAACACCTGATCGAGCGCGTGGGTCTGCTCACGCTCATCATGCTGGGAGAGTCCGTTATCAGCCTGTCGACGGGACTGGCCAATATCAGCTGGAGTGTGGAGAGGCTGATGACCGCCGCCACCGGCTTTGTGACGATATCGAGCATCTGGTGGGTCTACTTTGACAGTTTTCACCTGCTGTCCAAACAGAAGCTCGCGACCGGCCATTCGGTCCTGTACTCGCATTTTTTCGTTTTCATCGGCCTGTCGATCCTGGCCAGCATGATCCGGCACGCGATCCTGGACGACATAGTGGTATCCGATTTCCGAGTACTGTCGGTCATCGGCGCGGTCTGCTTTTTCATTGGCAAGCAGTACGGCTATTTCATGGAGCGTCCCGAGTTGCGGCGCCAACTGGTCGTCAACACCCTGATCGTATTCGTGTTGATCGGGTTTGCCCTGCTATTGCCCAGAACCAGTTACATCCTGCTTGGTCTTACCGCTGCGGTGATTTGTTATGCTTTCCTCAGTCTCAGATACCTGAACGTCCCGCCCCAGCGTCACGACCGTCCGCGCGACAGCGCTATCACAGGAGACTAGCCATGAGCGACACCGCAAGTTCTCCAGCCACGATGCGCGGCTATGCCATCAGGGCCTGTTGCGAAGAGATGGTGCTGATGAACGATCTGCCGCTTCCGACACCGGGGCCGCACGACATCCTGATGGGGTGCGTAGTGCGGAAGTCGGCGATTGGGACGAACTGGTGCGCACCGGGGCTCTGATAATCATATAGCCGGCTTCCCTCCGTTCGACTCGACCCGCTGGCGGAGAGTCGGGGGCCCTGTCGCAGCAGGCCGAGCGCGAAAAGCCTGCAGGAACCGGAGTCACGATCTGTGGAGCGGCGCATCGTTGAATTTCACCAGTGTCTAACGCTTTACCTTGTTGGCATTCAGGAAGCGATGGTCAATTATCGACTAGACTTCCGCATTGGAAGCGGTTGACTCCGAATTGGGTTTTGAGTTGATGACCGCCTACTGCAAGCGACGGAGGTGACATCAACCAGTCCTCCTATCGTTCGGCCGCTCATCGTCCTGCAGCGGCCGCTGTGCCCGCGTCAGACAAACGTCAGCTAAGGCCGATCAAGCAACGTTCACCATCTTGAATTGAATGGCCGCTTCCTGGGTGCAGACGACGTCTGAGTGTCCCAGCGACGGTGCGGGCGCATGACGCTTCATGGCCGAACTGTGCCGACCCTCGAGCCATCCCCGAAAGATTCCCACGGCATCAGTGCTGACGCCCGCGCCCGACAGTGGCCGCAGCACCCGTCCGTCGCTGCTCCTGACGCCATGAATTCAGACGGCGCCCGCCGGATCCAATCGTCAACGGACCTCGACATCGCTCGAGCCTCTATCGCCCAAATTCCAAAAAGACGATAGTCGAAACCATTCAACCGCCGAATCAATGCGACGAAACATATAGCGCGGACCCCGGACCCGCCTCCGGGACTGCAGAATGCTGTTTCATTCGTCGCAATTCTTGCGAAGGCGTGCCACCAAAGAGCCGCTTGAATTCGCGGCTGAACTGTGACGCGCTCTCATAGCCCACCCGTGCGCTTGCCGCAGCAGCTGTCATGCCTTGCCGCGCCATCAACAGCCTCGCCTGATGGAGTCGCGTCGACTTGATGTACTGCAGCGGAGAAGTGTTCGTGGCCGCCTTGAAGTGCAGATGAAACGACGGCACGCTCATTGCCGCTTCCCTTGCGAGCGTTTCGATCGTCAGCGCCTCGGCATAACTAGAATGAATCATGCGCAGCACTCTCGATATGCGCCCGAAGTTTCCATTCAGGTTGAGCGCCGCACGCATCGAAGCGCCCTGTTCGCCGATGAACACGCGAAAGTAAATCTCCCGCACGAGGGTTGGCCCCAGAACCGCGGCTTCGAGGGGATCGCGCATCGCATCGAGGAACCGCACCATGGTTTCGCCGAGCGCCACATCCAGCCTCGTCGTGGCCATGCCGCCCGGCTCGCCCGGCACCGCGCCGTTGCGCTCGTCGATCTGCAGCAACACATCGGCGGCAAGCGTCGCATCGAGGCGCACGTACACCGCGAGCAACGGTTCGTCGGCGGTCGCGTCGGTTTCCATCGAGAACGGCAGCGGCAAGGCGACGGCCAGATAGTGCTGCGCATCGTAGACATAAACCTTGCTGCCGAGATAGCCCCGCTTGCGGCCTTGCGCGATGACCACGATCCCCGGCTCGTACAGCACCGGCGTGCGCGTGAGCGGACGATTCGACCGCAACAGGCGAATGTCAGGCATCGGCGTCGCGTTATAGCCTTCGTTTGGCGCGAGTTCCAGCAGCCGGCTCACCATCGAAGCGTGCACGCGAGCGAGTGCAGCGGCTTCGCTTTCTATCGTCGGCAATTTGGAAGAGCAGTGTATTTTCATGCTTCGAGTTCGATAACAGTGTGTTCATAGAATCGGGCAAGCTTCGCAGACGATCACACGTTCCCGTCACGTTGCCACATCCCTAACATTCGATCATGCATCGGCATGCGCGAATTGCGATCCCTCGATGCCCTGAGAAGACTCACTTACTTCGGAGAAAAAAGCATGATCAATGTAATCAATCCCGCCGACGGCACACTCGTCGGGCAAGTCGAACATCATTCGGAAGCGCAGGTGCGCGCGGCCATCGATCGGACATGCGCGGCCTTTCCAGCCTGGTCGCGCACGCTGGCGCGCGAACGAAGCGCACTGCTGCGCAAATGGTTCGACCTCGTCAGCGCCGACAAGACCGCATTCGCCGAACTGATGTGCCGCGAGAACGGCAAGTGCATGTCGGAAGCCTTCGGCGAAATCGACTATGGCCTGGGCTTCGTCGAATGGTATGCCGAGGAAGCGAAGCGCGTGTACGGCGACACCATCCCCACGCACGCGAGAGACGCCGCGGTCATCGTGACGAAGGAACCGGTCGGACCGGTCGCGTCGATCACGCCGTGGAATTTCCCCTTCATGATGATCACGCGCAAGGTCGCGACCGCGCTCGCGGCGGGCTGCACGATCCTGCTGAAGCCCTCCGAGGAAACGCCGCTGACTGCCTACAGGCTGCTCGAATACGCGCGCCGCGCCGGCATTCCGGAAGGCGTGTTCGAGATGGTCACGGGCGACCCGGCGCAAATCGGCAAGCTCATCACCGACGATCCGCGCATCCGCAAGATCTCGTTCACGGGATCGACCGCGATCGGCAAGCTGCTCGCCGCGCAGTGCGCCGGCACGCTGAAGAAGATGACGATGGAACTGGGTGGCAACGCGCCGTTCATCGTCTTCGACGACGCCGATCTCGACGAAGCCGCCAAAGCGCTCGTGTCCGCGAAGCTGCGCAACAGCGGGCAGGTCTGCATCTCGCCGAACCGCGTGTATGTTCAGGCGAGTGTGCATGACGCGTTCGTTCAGCGCGTGAAGGCGCTCGTCGAAGCGATTCCGGTCGATCAGGGATTGCAGGACGGATTCGTCGTCGGTCCGCTGATCAATCGCGCGGCCATCGAAAAGGTCGCCAAACTCGTCGACGATTCGCGCGAACGCGGCGCCCAGGTCGTGCTCGGCGGACATCCGCACGCAAAAGGCGGACTCTTCTATGCGCCGACCATTCTCGTCGATGTCGCGGACGACATGCCGATCGCATCGACCGAAATCTTCGGTCCCGTCTTCCCGGTCTATCGCTTCTCGACGGAAGCCGAAGTCATCGCGCGCAGCAACGACAGCGAGTACGGTCTTGTCGCCTATGCGTTCACGCGCGATCTGGGCCGTTCGTTCCGGCTCTCGCGCAACATCGAGGCGGGCATGGTGATTCTCAACTCCGGCTCGGTCGGCACGGCTTCGGTGCCGTTCGGCGGCGTGAAGCAATCGGGTTACGGACGCGAAGGCAGTCATCATGGAATCGAGGAATATGTGCACGTCAAATACACACTGATGGCCGGTCTCGCCTGAACCACGCGAGGCGCGACATCACGATGCCGCGCCTCGCGTGATCGTTGGCTCAGCGCACCGGCAACTGCACCGCGTCCGCAGGACTTGCGCATTGGACTTCGCGATTGCGCTGACGGATGAGCCGATCCTGCCGCAGTCCCCAGAAGAACGTGACGGCAAGACACGGCAACAGCGACACGATCGAGTACCCGACGCCTGCAAGCGGGTTGCCCGTCAGATTGACGAGCGAAAGGCTGATCAACGGAAGGAATCCACCGAACAGCACGTTGCCGAGCTGCTGCGACAATCCGAAGCCCGTAGTCCTGCTTTGCGGCGGAAAACATTCGGCGATGAACGCGGGCAGCGGCGCCATGATCATCGCGGTCAACATGGCGAGCAGCGCGACGAGCAGCGTCACCGAGGCCCAGTTGCCTGCGAGCGCGTTTGTCCTGATGCCCGCGAAAGCCGGATACGCTGCGAGTATCCATAGCACGATGCCGATGAGCATCACACGCGCGCGGCCGATCGCATCGGACAGACGGCCGAACACCGGATAGAGCGGCGCGGCCACGACGATGGCAACGCCGAGGCACAAATTCGCGCGCGACGGTTCGACCTTCAATACGTTCTGCAGGAAGTACAGCATGTAGACGATCGACGTATAGAGCGACACCGACGTTCCGCCCTGCGCGCCAAACATCGCGACGAGAATCGCCTTCCACGACGTCGCACTCGACAACGTGTCCTGCAACGGCGATTTCGACAGACGGCCGGCCGCCTTCATCTCCGCGAATACGGGCGTTTCCTTCATGCCGAGGCGGATCCATGTCGCCACCGCGACGATCGGCGCCGAGATCAGGAACGGCACGCGCCAGCCCCACGATTCGAACGCCGCTGCATCGAGCGCGAACTTCAGCGCAGACACGATAGCCAGCGCCAGCAAAAGGCCGAGGCTCGCGGTGCTTTGCAGCACGCTCGTCGCCATGCCTTTGCGGCCTGCGGGCGCGTGCTCCATCACGTAGACGACGGCAGAGCCGTATTCGCCGCCGAGCGCGATGCCTTGCACGACGCGCAGCAAGATAAGTCCGATCGGCGCGAGCAAGCCGGCCGCTGCGTAGGTCGGCAGACAGCCGATGCCCACCGTTGCGATGCCCATGATCGCGAGCGTGATGACGAACGTCTTCTTGCGTCCGATGCGGTCGGACATCGGGCTGAAGATGATCGTGCCGAGCGGCCGCGCGACATACGCGATGCCGAAGGTGGCGACGCCCGCCATCGCGGCGACGGTCCGGTCGGTCGACGGAAGGAACAAGTGCGTCAGCGTCGATGTCAGCGCGACATAGACGAAGAAATCGTAGTACTCGAGCATCGTGCCGAGGCTCGATGTAGCGATGATCCGCATCATGCCGGGCTTGGCATTGCGGGCGCCGGAAGTCGTGGACATGGTCGTCTCCTGTGATTCGGTTTTGTGAGGCCACGCACGATCGACGCTGTGGCCGTATCGGCGCATCACATGTGCGTGCGCTTCTTCGCCGCCTGCTGCTGCAGAAACCGGTCGACAGCCTCCTTGTGCTCGCGGCCGCACAACAGAATGGCCTGCATGCTCGCCGCCATTTCGAGCGTCGTCGCAAGCGATGCATCAGCCGCTTCGCGCACGAGCCGCTTCGCCATGCGCAGCGCCGTCGGCGGGTTTTGCGCGATGCGCTTCGCAAGCGACAACGCCTCGATGTCGAGCGCATCCGCCGGTACGACCTTCGACACGATGCCGAGGTTCAGCGCCGCTTCAGCATCGATGAACTCGCTGGTCAACGTCAGTTCGAGTGCCTTTGCATAGCCCACGATGCGCGCGAGAAACCATGATCCGCCTATGCCCGACACGAGTCCGAGCCGCAGGAAGCTCTCTGCGAACACGGCGTTCGCGCTTGCCATGCGGATATCGCACATCAACGCGAGATCGCAGCCGGCACCGACTGCGGCGCCATTGACCACGCATACCGAAGGCACGTCGAGATCGCTCAGTGCGCGCGTGATCCTGTGCAAGCTGCGATGCAGGCGGTCGCGCACATCTTCGACGCCGCCGCTCATGAGATCGCTGCCGCGTTGCATGTCCTTCACGTTGCCGCCCGTGCAGAAGTGCCGCGGCGACGACGAGCGCAGCAGCACGCAGTGCACGTCGCGCCGGTCGTTGATCTGCTCGAGTGCGTCCGATAGCGCTTGCGTCATCGCGACGTCGAGCGCGTTGCCGTTGCTCGGGCTGTTGAGCGTGAGCACGAGCACGCCGTCATCGACGGACGATTCGACGAGTGAATCGGCATCGTTCGATTGAGTTGACACGACAAAGTCTCCTGATTGTTCCGGCGATCACCGGTTCTGGAATGCGGCCTGACGGCGTTCGAGAAACGCGGCCATGCCTTCTTTCTGATCGGCGAGCGAAAAGCCCGCGTGAAAAAGCCGTCGCTCGAACAACAGCCCTTCCGACAGCGACGACTCGAACGCGCGATCGACGGCTTCCTTGACCGCGACGATCACCGGCAGCGAATGACGCGCGATCTGTTCGCCGACGCGCAGCGCTTCGTCGATCAACTGCTCGCGAGGGACGACCATCGACACGAGCCCATAGGCCAACGCCTCGCTCGCATTAAAAGGTTCGCCGGTCAGGCACGCGAGCATCGCCGTCGATTTGCCGACCGCGCGCGGCAGACGCTGCGTGCCGCCCGCGCCCGGCACGATGCCGAGCTTGATCTCGGGCTGGCCGAAGCGCGCGTCGTCCGCGGCGATGACGATGTCGCACATCATCGCGAGTTCGCAGCCGCCGCCGAGCGCGTAGCCGCCGACCGCCGCGATCAGCGGCTTGCGCGCCGTGCGGATGCGGTCCCAGCTACGCCCGATGTAGTCATTCGAGAATGCGCTCGCGTAATCGAGCTTCGACATCGCGACGATGTCGGCGCCGGCGGCGAAAGCCTTGTCGGATCCGGTCAGAACGGTCGCATGAACTTGCGGATCGTTTTCGATGCGCAGCAAGGCATCGACGAGTTGATCCATCAACGCATCGGTCAGCGGATTGAGCGGGTTCTCCGACGCGAGACGAACGAGCGCGACCCGCCCGCGCCGTTCGCTCACGATCATCGCGGCGCTCATGCGCTCACCTTGCGGTCTTCATCGCACGTCTCGCGCGGGGCGCGGCTCACGCGGATCACGCCCGCGTTCAGCAGTCCCGCGATCTCGCTCTCGGCGAAGCCGTATCGTTCCAGCATTTGCAGCGTGTGCTGGCCTGTCAGCGGCGCGGGCATGTCCGGCGCGCTCGCACGGTCCGACGGGCCGAGCGCGAAGCCATGCGTGCGCATGGGACCCGCGACCGGATGATCGATCGTCTGCGCCAGTCCGCATTCGGCGTATTCCGCTGTTTCGATGACATCGCCGTAAGTAGCGACGGGCGCGCAGAGGATGTCGCGCGCCGCGAGCCGTTCCATCCAGTCCGCAGTCGTGCGTTCGACGAAACGCGCCGCGAGTATGTGATGCAGCGTCGCGCGATGGCGCACGCGATCGTCGTTCGTGGCGAAGCGTGGATCCGCTTCGAGTGCAGGCGTTGCCACCACTTCACATAGCGCGCGCCATCGTTGCGGGTGGTAGGCGACGACCATCATCCAGCCGTCCTGCGTCGGGAACGCTTCGTTCGGGCACGCATAGGGCGCGGCGCTGCCGGTCTTGTCCGGCTCGCGTCCGGATGCGAAGAACGCGGCGAAGCCGATCTGCTGCAGCATCAGCGTAGCGTTGTAGAGACTCACGTCGAGATGCTGCCCCCCGCCGCCCGCGCGGACCTGATGCAGTGCGCCCAGAATCGCGATCGAGGCGAGATAGCCGCCCATCATGTCCGCTATGGGGATCGGGACTTTCAGCGGCTCGTCGCTTGTCGTGCCGAGCGTGCTCATCAGACCGCTGACGGCCTGGATCACGCCATCGACGCCAGGCCGCTTGCGATTCGCGCCCGTCTGTCCGAATGCGGAGATCGAGCAGTAGACGAGCCGGGGATTCGGTTGCCGCAAGGTGTCGAAGTCGAGTCCCATCGACGCCATCACGCCCGGCCGGAAGTTTTCGAGGAGCACGTCCGCATTCCCCAGCATGCGGCGAACGGCCTCGCGCCCCGCGTCGGTTTTCAGATCGATCGCGACGCTGTGCTTGTTGCGGTTGACACTGATGAAGGCCGGGCTTTCACCGCTTATCCACGGGGGCCCGATGCGTCGCCCGATCTCGCCGTCAGGCGGCTCGATCTTGACGACGTGCGCGCCGAGATCGGCGAGCGTCATCGAGCAGACCGGTCCGGCGAGAACGTGCGAGAAATCGATCACCCGCACGCCGTTGAGGCTGTCTCTTGGCATTTGTGATTGTCCTGTCTCGTGATTCGCCACCGCGACGAATCATGCTGACGAGAATAGGTACCCACCGCCCTACCGGACAATCTACAATTTAGAAACGAGCCGTTGACTTTTTGTTAAAGGGTCGGCGGCTTGTCAGAGCTATTCGCTGAGCAACGTGAGCAGCCATCGGCGGAAGATCTTCAGTGCATCCGATTGCGGACGCGCCGTCGGCCACGCGAAATAGTAGGTGTGATGCCCGCGATCGAGCTCGAACGAAAACGGCGCGACGAGCAGACCGCTTTCGAGTTCGCCGAGCACCAGCGCCTTCTGCGCCATCGCCACACCATGCCCTTCTATCGCTGCCTGGTACGCGAGCAGCGACGTTTCATAGCGCATTTCGCGGCGCCGCGCGTTCAATGGAAAGCCCGCTGCCTTCAGCCATAGCGTCCAGTCTTCCGGGCGCGCGAGCGTGTGCAGAAGCGTCTCGCCCTGCAACTGCGAGCGTGCCTTGACCTGCCTGGATGGCGCGGCGACCGGCACGAGCTCGTTCGCGATCAGACGTTGCACGCGCAGGCCGGGCCATTTGCCGTCGCCTAGCTGAATGCCGCCGTCAATGTCCTCACGCGCAAAATTCAGCGGAGCCGGGGATGTCGTCAATTGCACGTCGATGTTTTCGTGCAGCCGATGAAAGCTCGCGAGACGCGGTATCAGCCAGCGCACCGCGAACGTCGCGGGCGAGCGGATCTTGAGCACGCGCGCGCGACGCTCGGAGGAACGCAGGCTGTCGGTGGCGTCGCGCAGCGATGCGAACAGCGGCATGAGTTCCGCCAGATACCGCGCGCCCGCCGACGTCAGCTCCAGTCGCCCTTTCACCCGCTCGAACAAATCGACGCCCAAGTAAGTTTCCAGCGTACGCACCTGCCGGCTGACGGCGGCGGGCGTCACGGCCAGCTCGTCAGCGGCCTTGGAGATGCTCAGCAGGCGTCCGGTCGCCTCGAACGCCCGGGCGGGATTTAACGGGGGAAGCGGTGCTCGACGTTCCATGGCCTATCCGTGTAGAAGCATGATGAGATTGTCGCTCGAAATGCCCGAAGGACGGTTCAGAACGTGGCCACGCGCCAGATAGTGAAGCACGGAACAGCGGGGACGGAGAAAAAGACTATTTCGGCGGCGTGCGAATCGCGCAGCGTGTCGTCCACTCGATCACGATGATTACGCGAGTTCCACGTCGATGGTCGACTGGGCGAGGCGGATCTCGCCCAAATAAGCGCTTTCGCCCAACTCGCATTCCCGGCAGGCGTTGCCGAGCGCATGACGGATTTCGACACGGTACGTGCCGCTTCCCTTGGCCAGGCCGCCGAACCGGAAATCACCGAAATCGTCCGAGACGGTTTCGGCCAGCTTTTGATCGCCGACATACAGGGCGACCGCGGCACCCGGTACGCACTCGACCACGTCGCCTATACGAGCGCTGACGCTCGCGCCGATGAAGCAGGTCTCCCAACGCTCCAAGCCGCTGTACCACACACGCGGCTGCGTGCCCAAGTTCGGCCGCAATACTTTGAGTCCCTCACGCCGGGCCTTCTCGGACATCGCTGCATCATCAACCTTGACCGTCTCGAATACATCGGTAGGGCATGACTGCTGGCAACGTGGCTGAGGCCAGCCCTGGTCGAGTAGATGGGCATCAAAAATCCACGTCTGCGGCAGTTGCAGTTCTTCGTTCCAGACGATCGCCTGATACGGGCACGACTTCACGATGTCTTTGCGGCCCCGCGCCTTCTCCGGATCGATGATGACGATGCCGTCGGCGCGTTTGCGAATGGCGTCGCCGCCCACCCGCATGCACGGTGCTTCGTCGCAGTGGTTGCACATCACAGGCAGATAGGTGGTCTCGACCATATGCGAGTCGCCCTGAACCCGGCGCAATATGCGCAGGGGGCTGACCGCATCTGCCGCAGCGGGCGCGGCATACCCGGGGAAGTCGTTGCCGACATGCTCATCCCGTCCGGCGATGACGCAGTTCTGGCAGTTTTCGCAACGCCCGACTTTGACGATCAGGTTCCACTTGTTCACTCTATGTTCCTCATGCTGCGCGACCGAGCATGAACGCCTCGGCACTTTTCCACTTTTCGACCTGTACGAGGCAGGAGTTAGGGCTCATGCTGCTTGTGCCGGCGGTTTGCGGCCGGTCAGGGGTAAGCATATTCATGCAACCTCCGATTTCGACGCGCTCGCCATCGATTTCAATCAGCTTGAATTCGGCGCTCGCCTCGTACGACTTGACGACTCCCGCATTGACCAGGGGAGAGACATCGGCCGCGCAGATCACAGCGCCTCGGTCGTTATAAACTTTGACGAGGTCGCGATGCGAAATGCCCCGGATGACCGCGTCTGCTCGACTAAGTCTCAGCAGCCAGAAGCGGTGTCCGCCGATTAATGCGCGATGGTCTTCGACACTGTTGACCGAGGAATTCTTCCCGTCGCAATGGGTATGGAAGCTGTAGCGGCTGTGGGTGGCGATCAACTGCAGCGGATAGCGCTGAGCCTGTTCCGAGCGCAGTCCCTCCCAGGAAGGGATGTATCGGTTGAGCGCGGGTCGCTCGGGATTGTCTGCGGTGTGCCGCTTCAGCAACTCCGGCACAAATTCCAGCTTGCCACTTGGCGTCTGCAGGCCCATGCCGAATTTCTCGGCGAACTGGGACGGTAGCGGATGCGGTTCTTGCAGGTCCTTGCGGCGGCCCTCCGCGAACCAACGCATGTCCACCGGATGGCGCAACTCGGGCTTTTCGGGGGGCACGACAAAATAGCCCTTGCGGCAGAATTCGCGCCACGAAACATGATCGGGCAGATCCGATGAGTCGAAGACTCGCTTGACCCAATCCAACTCGCTGCATCCCTCGGTAAATACGCCGCCCAAGCCCAACCGGGTCAAGATGGCGGTGAAGATGTCGTAGTCCGAACGGGACTCACCCAGAGGCTCGATGCACTTGTGCTGCAGCATCAACATGCGATGATTCACCGTGCCATGCCCATGGTGCGCGTAGCCGCCGGAATTCGACCATTCACCGATGTCCCAGCGCTCGAGCGCAGTACACGCAGGCAGGATGATGTCGGCAAATTGGGCTTCGCCCTCCATCCAGATCGACTGGTTGACCACGCACTCGATGCTGGGGTGCCGGTAAGCCTCGGCCCAACGTCCGGAATTCGTCACTGTGCTAAACGCGGACCCGCCGTAACGATAGATCATGTGGATCGGCGAATACCCAGGCATGGGGTAGCTGAATGGGGCGAACTGGGCTTCCTGAGAAATGCCGTCCCAAAGATAGCCGATCGCCTGGCCGTTGATGATGGCATCGGGCAGTTGCTGCCGCGGCACCATTTGCTTGACCGGGTTCATGGTCAGAATGTGCGGCATGCGCTGGTAATTGTTGACCGCATTCGCGGTCCACGCGAGGTCGCCGGAAATGCCACCATCCGCATAGCCGGGGAAATAGAAATGGAGGTCGTGAGGCGCACCGACTTCAAGGCAGCCGAAATTGACCCCCGGCTTACCCCAACCCCGCATCGCCATCATCATGACCATGCAGCGCGCCCATTGCGCTCCGGTCGCGCCACGGCCTGCTCCACCGAATCCCGCGCCAGTCATACCAACGGCGAGATGGACCTTCTTGCTCCCCCATAGGCGCGCCAGCGCTCGGACGTCCTTGGCGGGCACGCCGGTCTCGCTCTCCTGCCACTCGGGCGTCTTTCGAACGCCGTCCGTCTCGCCCAGCAGATAGGCCTTCCACTCGTCGAATCCGGTCGTGCGGGTGGCGATGTAATCCTTGTCGCACAAGCCCTCCACGGCCCACACATACATGATCGCCGTAGCCAAGGCGGCATCGGTTTGCGGTCGAACGGGAATCCAGCGCCCGCCCAGCAGTTGGGCAGTGGGATTGCAGTGCGGGTCGATATGAACGAACTCGATGCCGAGTTCCTTGGCCCATAGGCGCCGCGGTGTCCCTTCGAAACCCGCATAGGCCCCGTTGGTGCTTTCTGGATCGCAGGACCAGAAGACGATCATGTCGGCTTCCTGAAGACAATCCTCGATGCCGCCATAGCCGGACGGCACGCCGATGCGCATCGAGTTGCCGAAATGATGCATGGCGCCCCAGTACCAGCCTTCCCAACTGTCCGGATTGGCGGCGACCCGCGTAAAGCCAATGAGATTAGCGAAGCGTGTCAGCGCGCTGAGGTAATAACCCACATTGCCCCATTGGTGATGGGACGACATCGGGAAGGTGATGGAACCGGGACCGTGAACCCGCTTCTGCCGGTTGATTTCCTTGGCGACGATGTCCAAGGCCTCGTCCCAACTGATCCGGACATAGCCGGACTTTCCCCGGTTCTGGTGATTGCGTTCGCCATCAGCATCGAAATCGACCCGCTTCAAAGGATGAAGGATGCGCTTGTCGGAGTAGACGAGCGATTTGAGCGTCAATGCATGGGGCGCGACCAAGCCACGCCGCGGCGGGCTAAAGCGGCGTCCGCGCGCCTCGATGACCCAACTTGGCGCATCCTTGCTATCCAGATCGATGGGGGTGACCCGAACGACGCGGTCGTCCTTGACGTAGACGAACAGCGGCCCGCCGTTGGTACAGGTCGTGTAGCGGTGGGTGCCGTCACGCATAGGCATGCCCATCGGCAGGCCGACGGTCTGCATCATGCCCAGGGTTTGCAACAGCCAGACCAACAGTTCGTCCTCGCCCTCAGTGACCACTTTGAAGTTCTTGGCGGCGTGGATGATCTCGCCTTGGTCCGGACTGGGCGAGAGGAACTTAAGTGCCGTGGCGACATCCTTGAATACCATGCGCACGTCGGGCCGCGAATGCCTTCCGGCGCGCGACCGGACACGCCCGTTCTTGAACTTGATGACGCGGCCAATGCTTTCGTCCGCGAGTCCGATCCACGCCACAAGATCACGCTCCTTCAAGCGATCACGATAGGCGGGAAAGCGGCGTGCCGTCAGATCAAGGACCTTGGGCAACGCAAAAAGTATCGTCTTGAGAATCTGTCGTTTCATGATCCGATCCAAATTGAAGCTCGCCGCAAACGACTGACCGCATCTTCAATCGTCCAAGCAGCCCGGGCGAACCTCGTCATGCTGCGTTGAGGGTTGTAGACCTCGAAAGAGCGGGCCTTATCGTGGCAGCGCGCGTCGTGATATGTCGTAGTCGGCGATGAAAGCGCGGATCAAAAGCGAGTCCGGGGGCGCGAAACATGACGTATTCCATGTCTTGAATGAGCATTCAGCCCTCTCGGTTGGCGCACTGATGACCCGTACGCGCTAGAACGTATAGGCGACGTTCAGATAGACGTTAAGTGGATTGAGTCGTAGCGTCGAGGTGGAAACGACCTGTGTTCCCGTTGCGGTCTGCCCGTATAAGGTAAGGTGCGTCTTCACGGGGATATAGCCGACCGAAGTTCCGACCGACCAGTGTTTTGTAATCGCGTAACTCGCCCCGATTTCGAATACGGGATTCCACGATGAACTGAGCTCCGCGTGCGCCGAACCGCCGGGTCCCAGGTTATCGGTCACAAACTGGCTATTGGATATCCGAACCTGAGTGAACCACGTGTAGTTCACGCCAAGGCCTATGAAAGGACGGAATTTCGATGCGCCTGAAAACAGGTGGTATCGCAGTTCAATGGCGGGCGGCATCGGCTTGGTCGAGCCGAGGTTGCCGTACTTCTGTAGCGTCCCACCGCCAACCAGATTGACTGTGAGTGGCAGCCCAACGAGCATGGCGACACCAATGTTGTCCGTGACGTAGTACTCAGTGGCGATGCCCACTGTGTCCGTTGAGCTCGGATGCGCCCCGCTTCCGGCCAGCTGCTGACTCACGCCGACGCCCCCGATTTTTTCTACGGTAAGTGGCGTTGCGTCGCCCTGGGGCGCAACGTGAAGCCAACCTGTCGACAGTGTGATGCTCCCGGCGGACTGCGCGTAGGCGATCTCAGTGAGCGCAGCCGAGCAGATAAGTGCCGCGATGCCGGCGGAGCCGATCGTTCGCCTGTAATTCCTCAAGTGTCTTCTCCTGTCTCGTTGCTTGGATATTTTTATCAAGCCCGGTGCGTCAATTTGGAACAAATCCGCGCACCGTCACGGGTCGTGGGACGCTTTTCACAGTCATCGCCCGGGCACGAGGACCAGAAATCATGTGTTTACGTAGTTATACTAAGTAGCTATGAGAACGTGCTGTTTAACACCGCTGCCACCTCCTACACGTTTTGTTGAGACTCGTTTTCTCGTTCTCTTTTGCAGCGCTGTCTTCCCCGTTTCGCCGGGTGCCGTGAGCGGACACCGTCGCATCTCTACGCCTTGTCCCGCCTATATTTCCGGACATTCAATGCTTCAATCTTCCCACGCGCTAATATGCGCGCAACGCAAGGCGTTCAGCCTCGGGCGGGAACACGCACCAAGCACCGTCGCGATGGCGGAAGAAAAATCGTTCAACCGGCCCTGTCGGCAACATCAGCTTGATACGCACGCCGTGTTTCCGATTCGAGGCCGCATGACCGAATCGGGTAACACGAACCGGTACCGCAGAGGTTGGCCCCAGCCACTTTTCAACAAGCGATCGCAAGGACCTTTCCGTCACAACAATCATCCTCTCCCTCACCTGACCGTTCCAGGCCCGTAGCTCATTACGCTCGCAGTTGAAGCTCGCCACCGGGGCGAGTAGGCGTGACCGAATGCGCCGGCTGATATCGTGGTTCGTGTACCTTAGGCTGCCTGGGCATCTCCGATGCAGTTCGCCCGTCAGCGTTGCTCTACCCGAGATGGCTTCGCGGCGGAAGAGACCGTAAATGCGAACGGAAAGCGCCCAAGCGCGGATATCGCCAATGCTTCACGCGCGGGATTGGGAAGCTCGACGTAGAGTGCCATCCCGAGCGAGGCGTCCTCAATGATGCTAACGGCTGCATCCTCGACGCCCGCCTCCACTAATGCCATCCGTACGGCGTCTTCCGTTTCGCGGCGTCTTAGCGCGGGCTTAAAGATCTTGCCGACGCCCGTCAGCGGCATCGCATCCACGATGCGTATTCCTTTTGGAAACGCGGCCCGTTCGTTGATCTCGTGACGCAGAAACTCCGCCAATTCCGCCTCGGTCGTGACTGCGCCTGGCTTTAGCTGAACATACGCGACCGGCAACTCGCCCGCGTGCATATCTGGGCGCCCCACGGCTGCAGCGACCTGGACGGCGGGATGGCGATGCAGTGGCTCTTCAATTGCCGCCGGGTCGATGTTGTGTCCCCCCCGGATAATCAGCTCCTTTTTCCGGCCGGTGAGCCAGAAGTAGCCGTCGGCGTCGCAGCGACCGAGATCGCCGGTGTTAAGCCAGTTCCTGCCGTCACCCAGCTCTATCCAAATGTCATGGTTCTGCTCTGGGCAGGTATAGCCGACGAACACGTTGGGGCCGGAGATCACCAGTTGGCCGACCTCATTCGCATCGCAATCCCGTACATATCGGCCGGTTTCATCGACCAGCACTGCCTTCATCGCCTGCCCGGGAAGACGAAGTCCGATCGAACCGACCCTGCGTTCGCCAAACGGCGGATTCACGCTGCTCACGCAGGTACCTTCCGTAAGGCCGTAGCCCTCGAGGATTCTTATTCCTGTACGATCTTGGAAAGTGCGCAGTAATTCAACCGGCATAGGGGCGGCGCCGCACAGGCCATACTCGAGCGAACTGATGTCGTGTTCGCCAACCGGAACGTCCAGCAGCGACCCGTAGAGTGTCGGGACACCGCTAAAGAAGTTGATGCGATAGTGCTCGACAATCTCCCAGAAATGCCTTACAACACCCTCGCCCCGATAGCCTTGCGGTGTGCCGAGCACGATGTGGGCGCCGCGTGAGAACCCCAGCAGCCCTGTCACCGTCACGGCGTTGACATGGAACAGCGGCAATCCGCAAAAAATCACTTTGCCGGGGCCGATGCTCTCGCCAAAGAATTTACCCGCGTTCAACGCATTCGCCACCTCGTTGCCGTGCCGGCGTATCGCAATCTTCGGCAATCCCGTGGTGCCGCCCGTGCAGAAATAGGACGATATGTCATCGGGGCTGATTCGAAGCGTGCCGCTGAGCGCAACGCCCGACTCATGTTCGATCGCGGTGCTGTAATCGTGGATGTCAATCTGCGAAGGAACCGCGCTACGCACACCGCACTCGCCATACAACCGCGAACACTCGCCACGCTGGAGCATCCGCGCCACGAATCGCTTCTCGACCGGCATTCGGTCGATCAGATTGACGAGCACCAGATGCCGTAGTGCAGGAACCTTGTGCAACACGGACTGCACCTTCTGCCAAAGGTCAACCCCGCCCATCGGCGCCAGTGTGACAAGCACGCTTGCCCCTGAGGCGATCAGCAGCTCGCCGATGGCCTCACCTTCAAGCAGCGGATTGATGGCGCAGACAATCCCGGCCGCTTCGCCGCCCCAGATCACGAAGTGCGTCTCGGGGAGGTTGGGTAGTACGTAGGCAACAACCGAGTTGCGTTGAACGCCCAGTCGGGAGAACAGGTTCGCGGTGCGGGTGACATCGCGCACAAGGTCACGATACGTCCAGCTTTCGGCGTTTCGATAGTCGTCAGCCGTGGCGAAGAACGAAAGTGCCAGTGCCGATGGATTGATGGCGGCACCCCGGCAGATCATCTCGTAAGTGCTCGACGGGAGATCGGCCTCCTGCCCCTGCGCTTCGATAGCAAGGACGTCCTGTACGTGTGCGACGCCTTTCATGCTGCCTCTTTGACAACAACGTTATGCTGCACGCCCAGATTGATCGAGCGGTCGGAGCTGGCAATGTGCGCTTCTACGACGTCCCCCACCTGCAGGTATTGCGGCCTCTCCTCCTGCATCTTCAAGAAAAGCCGCCATTTTTCGACCTCAGGCAGCTGCGCCGCGGCGCGCTGCTTTTCGGGTGACGGGATGCTCAGTGCACAGCCGGAGGGCGTACCGGTTGCGAGCAGGTCGCCGGCGTGCAAGTCGTGTATGCGGGAAAGCTCCGTCAACGTCTCTGCCGGACCATAGACGAGACCCGCCGTGGTGTCGTTCTGGCGGACCGTTCCGTTGACCGTCAGCGTCAACACGAGCTCCTTTAACTTTGGAAAGTCCTCTTTCTCGAGGAGGCAAAGATAAGGACCGATGGGACCAAACGTCCGATAGCTCTTGCCCTTGTAGAACTGCATTTGCGGAATCTGGATATCGCGCGCGGAGTAATCGTTCACGATCACGGCGCCAGCAATGTATTCATGCAGGTTCTCGTCGGTGACCGTTTCGCGGGAGGTGATGTCGCGCTTGAGTACCAAACCGAGCTCGATCTCGTAGTCCAGGAAACGAACTTCGCTTGGTTTCACCACGTGCGAATTCGCCGGGACGATGCAGCTTGTCGCCTTCGTGAAGATCATATTGAATTTCTTCACGTCCGGGTCCATGCCAGACTCAATCATGTGCTGGCGATAATTCGCACCCTGGCAGATGAACTGTTGATTGGCCGTCACGGGCGATAGCCATTGCACTTTGGACTCCGGAATCGTCGGAGCGCCGAGCATCAGTAACCGTTCAAGCGGGTTGCCCTCGATAAACTCAGCGGTCGACTTGAACTTGCCGGGAATTGGGGTGATGGCGCCATGAGCAACCACGCCCCACTGCGCGCGGCCATCATGCAAGTAATGCAGAACGTGAAGTGCCATTTATTGATCTCCAGGTGCCATGGAAGAGGTTGGTTCAGGCGAAAATCTTCGCCAGTGTCCGCAGCTTGCTCAGCGTCAGATCGGGACTACGGCGCAAGTTTCTGAAGAGCGCCACGATGCTCGCGGGGGTAAGGCTCGGCTTCGTGAAGCTGCGCGGCATCGTCGGCCCCCACTGTGCCATCGCCTCACGGCTCACCGCGTGCACGCCCGTCGGCACATCGGCGGTAAACAGATCGCCGTCGCAATAGTGCTCGTGCTTGTTGCCCCACGGGTCCTGCCAGTAGTCAAAGATCTGGCTGCCCAGGATATGTCGGCCAATCCCCCACGCGTGCGTCCAGCCCTTCTCGCGCAGGACGCGCTGACCCATGCCGACCGCGTCGGCATCGACAAGCTCATACGCGCTATGGCTGTAGGTGGGCAGAAAGCCTTGTGCGAACGCAAGCGTATGATGATCGGCCGGCTTGTCACCCAGGTCGAGCCGCATGAACGCAACGACGGGCGAGCCATCGGGAAGCACCTGCACATCGCTCGGGATGAAGCCGAAGTGCTGCGTGTACCATGCGCACGTTTCCTGATAGTCGGCGAGTTCGAGCACGACATGTCCGAGCCGGATAATTTCCGGAGCGTTCTCGGGCGGCCGCTGCGTCCCATTGATGCGGACGGTCGCATCTACGGAGTTGAACGGCAATGCTGGCCGATGGGACAACGGCGCAGTGCGCTCCTGGCCCCATATCGCGTCCACGCGAAAACCTGACGGGTCCGTCAGTCGTACTACATAGCCGCCGCCTGCCAAGGGGAACCGTTCGACACCCGAAGCGCCAGGCAGTTTTGCGAGTGCATCAAGATCGGCCCTGTTATCGACCTGCAATCCGAAGCCGACGAACCGGGTTTTCGAAGCCTTCCGAACGACATAGCAGAAGGGCGAAGCGCCCGTTCCCCGCAAGAGGAGGAGCGCCTCACTCCGCGACACGGTTCGAAGCCCGAAGTCATTGAGAAACTGCTCGGCTTTCTCAAGGTCTGGCCGATCGAATATCAGATAGGCCAATGCCGACGCTTTGGTCGTGGGATTGGGGTGGCGGGCCGGATGCGCAGTGGTCAGTTTCATAGAATATTCACGCGGTGTGGATAGCGGTTTCGAGACGCCAGGCAGTGTCGCGCTCACTGGCTAACCAGCAGTGCTGTCCTGGCAAGGAAAGCGTCGTAGGGTTGCGCCCACCGGTTCGCAACCCACCAATAGAACATCCGCCGCTGGCGGAAGCGTTTCGATCCGCTGACCAGCCCGGCCGTGCGAGGCGAACGGCCCGGCACCTTCCTTTGATGTTGTCTCCACAGTCACTCCGTCTCCATTTAGAAGGCCGGCTCTCCGCGGCCGTTCATGACATTAAACTCATCGCTGATCGTTTTGTCAATATAGAGGTTTGCATCTATACTGCGTGTATAACCAGACTTGGGATCACTATGACGAACGCGATAAATCGCCGGCCGGCCAAACGTTCCAGCGCTGCTGCACCCGTCACTCCGCCTCCCGTCGCAGAAGAGCGGGAGCCACGCGGCGCGCGCCGCAAACGCGAGACACGTGCCCGTCTGCTCGACGCCGCCCTCAGGTTGATGGCCGAAAAGGGCATGGAGGGCGTCGCGATCAACGAAATCACCGAGGCCGCCGACGTCGGTTTCGGCTCGTTTTACAACCACTTCGAATCGAAGGAAGCGATCTACGCGACGCTCGTCGATAACGTGTTCGAAGAATTCGCGAACATGCTCGATCGCCTTGCGGGCGGCATTACCGACCCCGCAGAGGTGGTCGCCGTCTCTGTGCGCCACACTGTCCTGCGGGCGCGGCACGATCCGGTGTGGGGGCGTTTCCTGATCCGTGAAGGGTTTTCTGCGCGCGCGATGAGCCGCGGGCTGGGCCAGCGGCTACTGCGCGACATCGGCAACGGCATTGCCGCAAAACGGTTCGTCGTTGCCGACCCGTTTATCGGATTTCTCGCAGTGGGCGGCACGGTCCTCTGCGCGATCGCCGCCGAGCTGAACTTCGTCGCGCCTGGCGCGAACGCGGCGGGCGTGCTGAAAGAACTCGGCTTCAGCGGCGAGCACTTCCCGGAGCGCACGGCAGCGATGTTGCTGCAAACGCTCGGGCTAAAGCGCGCTGAGGCGGAAAAGATTGCGGCGCGGCCACTGCCCATCGTCGATGAAGCCGTCGAGGAAAATTGAGGATCGCGAAGCGAGCAAATCCGTTGGTCATGCTCTGGCAGGACTGACCAACGGCCGGGCGTACAATACCGTCGCGCCGCGCTCCGATGACGTGAACAGGCAGCGCAGCGTCCTCTGACACTCGTTTTCCGCAGCGGGGCGTCTGTCGTTGTATGTTCCAAACGCCTATCGTCTGGTTCGGGCTGAACGGCGAGGACGATCCGATCCGGCCAGATCGCCCTTGCACGTTCAACAATGCCGTCATTGCGTTGAAGTTTTCGTTGACGCAGCCGTCTGCTGAGCCGCGGGTAGTTCGCCCATCGCCTGGAACAATGCCGCTGTATCACTCATGCGCTGGGCCGCTGCGCGCGTGGTACCTATCTGGGCGTTGAGATACCTTGCCTCGGTAGCATGGGTTGCCGCCGAAGACAGTGAGCCCATGCGATGGCGCGACGCCGTATCGTCGAATGCCTCACGCGCGGCTTCTGTCGCGGCCTCGTTCGAAGCGAGCGTCTGCGCGTCGTTATCGAGCGCGGCAAGAGAATTCGCCACATCCTGGAAGGCAGAGAGCACCGTCGACTTGTAGTGCAATACAGCGGCGTCGTATGCGTCGATCGATGCGCGGCGCTGTGCGAACAGCGCGCCACCATGAAAGATCGGCTGCGAAAGGCCCGCGCCGATAGCCCACAGGCCGCCCGCGCCTGAGAGCACTGCTGGCCAGCTGAAGCCCCCGCGCCCCATCGATCCGGTTAGCGACAGGCTCGGAAAGAGTTGCGCGGTTGCAGCCCCCACGTCGGCCGCTGCTGCCTTGACGGCCGCGTCGGCGGCCCGGATATCCGGACGCGAGCGCAGCAGGTCCGAAGGCACGGCAACCGGTACATGCTCGGGCAGCGACAGGCTATCGAGATCGGGCACGCTCGGCGCGTTGTCCGGCGTGCGGCCGATCAACACCGCCAGCGCATGGATCGCGAGCGCGCGTTGCTGACGCAGCGCCGGCAGCGTCGCCGCGATGGCAGCGGCGTCCTGTTTCGACGCAAGCGCCTGTGCGCGCGAGACCGAGCCCAGCGCGTAGCGCTGCTGATCCTCGTTTGCGGCATCGCCGGACACCGCAACGAGACGCTCGCTGAGCGCGATCTGCCGGTCGAGCGCCGCCACATTGATCGCGCTGCCGACGATGTTCGCGGCAAGCGCACGACGCGACGCCTCCAGTTCAAACGCCTGCGCGTTCACACGGGCCGCGCTCGCCGAATTCATATACCGCGTCTGGCCGAACAGGTCGAACGTGTAATGCGCGAGCAGTTGCCCGGCAAAGAAGTTGTATTGCACCTGCTCAGGGCCAAGCCCCGGCACGACGGGTGAACGCGCGCGCTCGACCTGCACGGCGCCGTCGATGGACGGCAGCGTCGATGCGCCCACCTGCGCGCGAAGTTCCTCTTGTGCTGCAGCAAGCGTGCGCTGCGTCGCCGCGAGCGTCGGACTGTTGCGCAAGCCTTCGTCGACGAGGGCATCGAGGCCGTCGGAACGGTAAAGATGCCACCATTGCGGAACCGCAGTTGCGCCGACATCGAATGTCTGTACGACACCACCCGCATCCACGGTCTTCGACGGCTGCGCCTGGGCGCCATAGCGCGGGGGCGACGGCGTGGCCGGCGGCTCACCGCTGGGCCCGAACGAGCAAGCCGTCACAGTGAGTGCCGCGGCCACAGCCACCGCGGATGTCTTGTATGTAAAATTCATGATCAAACCTCCGCATGCTCGACGACGACGGGTTGCGCACTGCGCTCGTCGCGGCGCACCCTGAAGCACGTCGCGTAGAGCGCTGGCAAAAAGAACACCGTCAGCATGGTGGCGACGGTGATGCCGCCCATCAGTGCAGTCGCCATGGGTCCGAAGAAGCCCGAGCGAAGTAGCGGGATCAGAGCAAGCACGGCAGCGGCGGCCGTCAGCATGATGGGCCTGAAGCGCCGCACCGTTGCGCCGATAATGGCGTCGTAGCGCGCGTGCCCCGCCGCGATGTCCTGGTCGATCTGGTCGACCAGAATCACGGAGTTGCGCATGATGATGCCGAACATCGCAATCACACCGAGGAGCGCGACAAACCCGAACGGTTTGCCGAACAGCAGCAGTGCAGTCACCACCCCAATAAGCCCCAGCGGCGCCGTCAGCACGACGATAAACGTGCGCGCGAAGTTCTTTAGCTGGATCATCAGCAGCGTCAGCACGGCGATGATCATCAGCGGCATTTCCGCGTTGATCGACGTCTGGCCCTTCACGCTCTCTTCGACCGCTCCGCCCACCTCGATCCGATATCCGACGGGCAGCTTAGAGCGCACAGCGGTAAGTGCGCGCTCGATGTCGCGCGTGACGTCGATGCCCTGCGCGTCGCCGCGCACGTCCGCCTGCACGGTGATGGTCGGCTGGCGATCGCGCTCCCAGATCACGCCGTATTCCAACGTGTTGCGCACATGCCCGAGCGAGCCGAGCGGCACCGCGCCGTTCGGTGTCGGGATGGCGAGGCTCGTAAGCTTCGCGGGGTCGACGCGCTCGCTCTTCGGCGCACGTAGGTCGACATTGATCAGCTTGTCGCGCTCGCGATACTGCGTGACCGTGTAGCCGGACAACGTCATGGCGAGGAAGCTGGACACGTCCTCCGATGTGACGCCAAGCTGGCGGGCCCTGTTCTGGTCGATCTCGAACGAGATTGACCGTTCGGCCGGCTCGTCCCAGTCGAACTGGACGTTGCGCGTCCGTGAGTCGGCGCGGACCTTCTGCGCAACGGTGTCCGCGAGCGTGCGCACCGTTGCGATATCGTCACCGCTCACGCGGAACTTGATCGGGAAACCCACAGGCGGCCCGTTTTCGAGGCGCGCGACGCGTGTGCGCACGCCGGAAAAGTCCTTTTCCAGTTTCCCGTCGAGCCAGTGCATCAACGCCTCGCGCGTCTCCACGTCTTTGGCCGTGACGATGAACTGCGCGAAGTTGGGCTGCTGAAGCTGCTGGTCGAGCGGTAGATAGAATCGCGGCGCACCGGTGCCGACGAAGTCGACGAAGTGGTCGATCCCGGGCTTACCATCGAGAATTTTCTCCAAACGCTTTGATTCACGTAATGTCGCCTCGAACGAAGCACCTTCCGGGAGCCTCAGGTCGACGAGCAGCTCCGGGCGCTCGGAGTTGGGGAAGAATTGCTGCGGGACCCGCGTGAACGCTCCCATCGCAATGACGAAGAGCACGGCGGTGACCCCGAGCACGACCCAGCGTCGGTCAATGCACAACGCGACCCAGCCCGACAGGCGCCGATAGAAGCCCGTGTTGTAGACGTCGTGTTCATGGTCGTGGCCGCCGCTCGCATGATCCTTGCGCTCCGGAAGCAGGTGAAACCCCAGCAACGGCACAAGCACGACGGCTGCGAACCACGAGACGACGAGCGAAATGGCCGAGACTTCGAAGATCGAGCGCGTGTACTCGCCCGTGCTCGATTTCGCAAGCGCAATCGGGAGGAAGCCCGAGACGGTCACAAGCGTGCCCGTCAGCATGGGGAATGCCGTACTCGTGTACGCAAAGGCCGCCGCGCGCACGCGGCTCCAACCCTGCTCGAGCTTCACGGCCATCATTTCGACGGCAATGATCGCGTCGTCGACGAGCAGCCCCAACGCGAGCACGAGCGTGCCAAGCGACACCTTGTCCAATCCAATGCCGAACAAGTGCATGCATAGCGCCGTCACTGCCAGGACGATCGGGATCGTGATGACGACGACCATGCCCGTTCGCAAGCCCAGCGAGATGAGGCTGACAACCAGCACGATCGCCACTGCTTCGCCAACCGCCTCGACGAAGTCGTCTACTGAATGCTTAACCGCATGCGGCATGCTTGAGACGGCCGCGAGTTTGAGACCCGCTGGCAATGAGGCCTGCAGTTCAGCCGTCCTCGCGTCCAGTGCCTTACCGAGATTGATGACGTCGCCGCCCTTTTGCATGGTCACGCCGATGCCGAGTACCGCTTGACCGCCGAGGCGCGTTTGGGTAACTGGCGGATCGTCGTAACCGCGTTTGATCGTCGCAATGTCGCCGAGGCGGAACGCACGCTTGTTCACCGTGATCAGCATGTCCGCGAGCGCCTGCTCATCCTTGAAAGCGCCGCTCGGCCGTACAAACACACGGTCGTCCGCCGTCGTAATAGTGCCCACGGGTGCGACGGTGTTCTGCGCATCGATGGCCTGGGCGAGTTGCTGCGGCGTGATCGACAGTCGCGTCAGCTGCGCATTCGAAATTTCGACAAAGATGTGCTGATCGGGATCGCCGAAGTATTCGACCTTTGCCACGCCAGGCACGCGCAACAAGACGGTACGCAGCTTGTCTGCGTAGTCATGCAGTTGCGCGGGCGTGAAGCCGTCGTCTTCGAGCGCATAGATGTTCGTGTAGACGTCGCCGAACTCGTCGTTGAAGAATGGTCCTACCACGCCTTTCGGAAGCGTTGCCCGTATGTCGCCCACCTTCTTGCGCACCTGATACCAGGTCTCGGGCACCTCCTTAACAGGCGCCGAGTCCTTCATCGCGAAGAAGATCATCGACTCGCCTGGGCGCGAATAGCTCTTGATATTGTCCACATAGGGGGCCGCCTGCAGTTGGCGACCGATCCGGTCCGTGATCTGTTCCTGCACGTCGCGGGACGCAGCGCCCGGCCAGTAGGTCTTGATGACCATGGTCCGAAAGGTGAACGGCGGATCTTCCGATTGTGCTAGCTGCGTATAACCGATCACACCAAAGAGCGTCATCAGACCGATCAGAAAGATCACAAGCTGCTGATGCCGCAGCGCCCAGGCAGACAGATTGAAACCGGTTCCGCCAGCGGCGGCATTATCAGAAGCATTCACGGGCGCGCTCGCGCGCGCGCTTTCATGGTCGCGCGCGTTCATGTCGGGAAGTTCTCCTGATGAAGCGGAGGCACCGCCTGCACCTGCTGGCCTGAACTCACGGCATGCACGCCTTGCAGAACGACCCGGTCGCCGTCATGCAGGCCCGAACTCACCGAGACCGTGCGCTCGTCATATCGCTCGATCGTGACCGGGCGCAGCTCGAGCGTATTGCTGCCGTTACGCACGACCCAGACGGCCGGATTCTCGCCCTTGTGAAAGAGCGCCGTCACCGGCAGTGTGAACGGCTCGCCCGAAGCGCTATCGTCGGCCACGTCGAACATCACATTTGCCGTCATGCCAAGGCGCACTTGCGGACCCGGTGCAGCCAGCGTCAACTTCACCCGCCATGTGCGGCTTTCGCTATCGGCCGCGGCCGACACCTCACGCACCCGCGCTTCGAGCGTCTTGCCCGGCAGCGCCGCCAATGTGACGCGCGCTCGTGCCCCGATCGTCAACGCGTTCAGTGCCCGTTCCGGCGCGTCACAGACGATGTCGACGTCGCCCGTCCAATCAACGTGATAGACGGCCTGCGTGGCCTGCATGTTCTGTCCGGTATCGGCATCCTCCGATGTGACCACACCGTCATGGTCAGCTGTCAGCGCCGTGTAGCGCAGTTGATCGGTCGCGAGCGCCATCTGGGCTCGCGCCGAATCGCGCTGCGCCAGAGCCGTCGCATAGGCATCCTGAGTCTGCTCTAGTTGCGCTGCGGCGATCAGGTTCGCGTGCGCCTGCGCCTGATCACGGTCAAGCTGCTGCTTGGCGAAGCTGAGCCGATGCTCGGCGGCGGCCAACAGTGCTCTTGCATTGGCAAGGTTGTTGCGCAGATCGGTTGGGTCAAGTAACGCAACCGTCTGCCCCGCCTTGACCGAATCGCCGATGCGCACTCGTCGCTCGATGATTTTGCCGCCCACGCGAAACGACAGGGGTGTGGAGTAACGGGCCTGGACCTGCGCAGGCAACGAGGCACTCGCGTTGTTCGCATCCGGATGAACCGCAAGGGCGACAACCGGTTTGGCTTCCGGCACGACGGCTTCGCGCTGGTGGCATGCCGAAAGAAGGATTGCGCCGCACGCCGCGACGACAACGGGTAACCGGTGCGTCGACCGGAACAAGAAGGGTAACAAAGAGCGCGCCCGTTTTAGCGCGACGGGTCCGGATAGTTTCACGATGTTCACAAGGCAGGTGATGAGTCGAGGTAGAAATGCCAACAGCGCTGATCGGGCTAGCCGTGGCCGCGAAAAGCAAGCCTCGCCAGCAGAGCGAGAACAAGAAAGCTCCTGATGCGTCGCTGACTCGCTACAAGAACTCGAATTCAGCGAAGCCCCGCATTCGGCGAGAGATCGCACGCGGAACGCCCGGCCATTGCAAACTTTCTGCGCTACGGTCCCCGATCTTGGTATGTTCGGGTCCGGTAAAATGCGCTCATCAGATAACGGCGCCGCAGTTCCCGCAAAGCAGAAGCGAACACCGCGCTGGCAGGCAATGCAAGCAGAACGCCAAAGAAACCAAACAGCTCGCCAAAAGCAAGTAACGAGAAGATGACGGCAAGCGGATGCAGGCCAATGCGCTCGCCGACGAGCCGGGGCGTAAGAACGACGCTCTCCAAGATTTGCCCGACTCCATACACTACAATCACGGCTCCGAACCCGTACCAGTTTGCGAACTGCAGAAACGCAGCCAGAAGCGCCAATGCCAGCGCGGTCGCGAACCCGATGTAAGGGATGAACACGGCAAGCCCTGTGAGAAGACCGACGGGCAGTGCGACGTCCAACCCGGCGATCTTTAGCGCAACCGGATAAAACAGCGCGAGTATTCCGACGACGAGCAGTTGCCCGCGCAGATACTGCGACATCATCTGATCGATCTCCGCAATGAAATCCCGTGTTTTCGCGAGCCAGCGTCGCGGCACAAAGCTCTCTATGCGCTCGAACGCTTCATGCCGGTCATAGAGCAGGTAGAAAAGAACGAGGGGCACGAGCACCACATTCCCCGCGACGCTGACCATCAGGCTGCCGCTTGTGCGCAGATACTCCCAAGCCGAGGGAGCAGCGCCTTGCTCGCTTGCTGATAAACGTGCGGTTGAAGCCTCACGGATATTCGCCAGATTGACCGAGTAGTCAATTCCCAGTAAAGCCATCCGCGGTCTCAGAACGGCGTCGAGATTCTGCACCATTGAAGGAAGCTGCCTCGCAAGCTCAGGTCCTTCCTTTTGAAGGACAGCAAATACTAACAATGCGAACAACCCGATAAGCATTGCGATCAGAGAGATCATAAGCAGGGCGGCGAGGCCCCTGGGCGTGCGATGTCGAACTAGCCACTCCACGCCCGGCTGTAAAACGTACGCGATGATTGCACCGAGAAGAAACGGTGTTAGAACAGGACGCAATGCCCACAGCAAAACACCGGCCAACAAGGCTACGGCGCCCCAAAACAACGACTGGCGATGGTAGGTAGTCAAAGGTACTCTCATCCGGGTGCTAGCTGGTTGCGCTTCTTCGCCCGGGAACGTTGCACGCATGATCGCGCATGGTCCGCATAAATTACTTTGGCTTCCTAATAGTAGAAAGCGACTCTCTGTCGAAACGATATGGTTTGGCTGCCCTTATTTGTTAAGGATGTCAGGCTTCCAGCGGTCGAAATCGGCCCAGCCCCCCCTAACTCTGGGGCAAAAGTTCAGTCATTTATCGTCTTCGTATTCGGGGCCGTGCTCAATGACCCACGATAAGAAGGCGACAGCAATAGTCCTTAAGCCCTTGCCGCACATGTTTGGCCCGTTAATCATGTTGAAGAACATAATGCCATCGCTGATACTCGCCATCCCGATCGCCAGTGCCTCTGCCTGTCCGCGCGACAATTCCGCTTTATTGGCCGCCCGTAGGCTCCGAATGCACTCACCCGTAGCGGCTAATCTCTGGTTTCGCAACGCATTGATGGGATCTCGGTACGCAGCATCCCTCGATGCTAGAAGAGCACCTTCTGCCCAAAGACTGAACGAATCGGGCCTGAGGGAATCGGTGAAACAGGCAGTGGCACGTTCCTTCACTTCATCGGACGTGCCGCCCTTCTTCGTGATCGCGTGCAAATTCAAACAAGTCCGTTCGCCGTCCCGCCGCAACAGCTCGATTAGCACTTCAGCCTTGCTCTCAAAGTTAAAGTAGAACGCACCACGCGAGTATCCGGCCTCCTCCGAGATGTCGTCCACGCTCGTTGCAGCCAACCCCTTACGTACGAACATTGTCTCGGCCGCGTCGAGCAGCCGTTCCCGCGTTCGCTCTTTGCGCTCCGCGCGTGTTAGGCGTTTCCGCTTCATAGCAACGGCTCTGGTTACAAACAGCTTGCTGCCACTGCCTTCAAACTGCACCTCTCTCGGAATACGCAGGTTGGAGCTCTCATCACGGGGGTAGTCCGCGCCTCCGTTTCGGAAGATTAAACCGCAAACTGATATTTATGTCAATGCTGTGTTTAACGTCATACATGATTGAACGCTACACGCGCTGCTTTCGCGTTGAGGGGGCATGACCGAGAAGTCGCCTTGATACTTTTCGGCGATCGGCGACCCGCCTGCCCGCCTGGGCGTTTGGCTGCGTCTACGCTTCCGGGGTGCCAGCGGCCGCAGCGGTGCGCGCGGAGCGAACGTCGTCCAACGAAGCAACGCCAGCCGGAAAGACGTTGGCCGCTTGGTTCGCCGAGCGCTATGCGACCGCCTGCTTGAAGATGGACGACGAATGGATGGCATTGTCAGCGTCGCGCTGTGGCTCGGCCCTTACGCAAACTTCTTCCTATTCGTCACCTGCTCGTTCCTGCGAACGCGCTTGCCGCCGGCAGCATAATAAGAAACGTACAGGGGCATGACGCGCTCGTGGTTGCAACGAACACCCGCTGTCGGTTTGCCGTCGCCGTCAGTCAGTCGTCGTGCCTGACGCGGGTCTCGTCGAGCACCGTATGAACGCCATCGAGCGAACGAACCGCCTCGTATGCGACCTTTTTCGCGGCCGCCGACGATACCGTGCCTCGGAGCGTGACGGTGCCGTCGGCGACGCGCATTTCGATATCGTCTGCCTCGATATCGGCCGCACGGCGCATGGCCGCGTGGATACCGGACATCGCCTGCAATTGCATCTGCCGGTCACTGACCCGCAACAGGTTGACTATTCCGGTGATGCCTGTCAAATGCGCGACGACATGCTCCGCGAGTTTTCGCTGGAAGGACCACGGCATCTCGCCCGACAAGGTGACCCAGCCATGCTCTACCGCAACTTCAATCGCATCCGCAGGAAGGCACGCCTCCCATCTCAGCGCCACGCGCACATCCGACGCCAGCGCGGCATCCGTGCGCTGCGCTTCATGCGGCAGTTCCACTACGATGCAGTCGTTTACGGAGTCAACGCCCGGCAGTGCGCCAGCGATCTCGCATATGACCCGCTTATTCGCGTAGCTTCTGACGCTTCCCCGAAGCGTCACGCGCCCGTCATGAACATCTACGATCACCGGTTCCGATGCAAGGTGCGCGTCCAGCCGAAGCGCATCATCGATTGCGACGATCAGCGCGTTGTCGTTTTGGGGCGAGCCCTCTGCGCGCCGTTCTGCCGGCAGGGTTGAGCGGGGTGCGGAAACATTCGTCGGCGACATCGTCAGCGTGCTCATGTCAATCGTCCCACAACGCATTGATCAGACCGGCCGTGACAGCGAAGCGCATGCCGAGGCAGACATCAGTCGCCCGCGAACGGACCCACGAGTCCTTGACGTTGTCACGGTGAACCAGACTACCGCCGTCGAGCCAGACTCGTTTGATACGGATCAATTGCAGCGCGCGCCGAGTCGCGACGTCGTCGTGCTCCTCGGCGCATCATCGCGTGCGCGGCGCTCGTCGGACGATGACGGTCAAGGCGTAACGAGCGGCCAGACATAGACTTCGTGAAGGCGAGTTTGCTCCGGGTCTCGGTCTTCGGTGCAGCGTGTATTCGTTCATCCCATAGCATGCGCAGCATCTCCGCCACGAGCGGGCCCGCGAACAGGCCAATCAGTCCGAACGCGGCAACGCCTCCGATGATACTGAGCAACGCCAGGGCGAACGGCATGCGCACCGCATTGCCGATGACCACCATGCGGATGACATTGTCGACCGAGCTGACCACCAGCGCGCCCCAAAGCAGCAGACCGATGCCGCCCAACAGATTTGCTTCCACGAGCAGCGCGACGCCGGTGGGCAGCCAAACGAAGAGCGCGCCGAACGGCACGAGCGCCGCGAATGCCGTCAGCAACGCAAGCAATAGCGGCTCATCGACGCCTGCCGCCCAGTAACCTATGCCGGCACACGCCGCTTGCCCGATTGCAGTGAGGGGAACCCCGATTAGCACCGCGCGCGTCACGCTGCGAAGTACCGCGACGTAGGCTTCGAGCCTTGGACCTATAAGCGGTTCCAGTAACCGACGTACCTTCGCAATCAGCGATTCACCATGCCGATAAGTGAAATAGAGCGCAATGAAAGCAAAGCCGAAGTGCAGCACATTGCGGCCTGCCAGGCGGCCCGCCTTCGACAAGGCGCTCAACCATCCGTCGCCTGGAAATGCGACATCTTTCCTCAAGGCTGGCGCGTCGCGTATCAGCTCGGATAGTCTCGCGCCGACGACCGGAACATCCGCGACAACTGAGGCAAGCCGCATCGGCTCCCCGCCGCTCCACGCGACGAATCGATTAGCGACTTCGACGACCTCGCGGGTCAACGGCACCGCAATGGCAATCGTCGATCCGACGATGACCAGCGCGACCGAGACGGTCATCATCAGCGCGCTCAACGACGCGCCGCCGCGCATGCCCTTACGCATGAATGTGTACAAGGGCCACGTTGCATAGGCAAGAATGAATGCCCACAAGACCGGGCCGATGAATGGGCGGACCAGCAGTGCTCCCAACGCGAGGATCACGATTGGGGCAAACCACGATGCATTCGACGCTTCCGTTCGCTTTTTCATTTCGCTATTGCCGCTATATCGCCGCTATCGGAGCGGAGCGTCGGGTTGAGTGTCAGCGCCGATATGAAACTGACGCGCCGCGTAGCAGGAATCTGACGCAAGACGTGCAGGCGAACCGGCCAGTTGGTCCGCCTTCCATCCATCATGATGCGATCGCAAGCTGCGCCGATCTGATCTAGATCAACCTCCCCGACGCGGGCGCAATCAAGATGGTGCTATCGCATACAGAAGGGCACGCCGAGACGACTGCCCGATATACGAACATGGAACCCACTGAAGATAAGGCCGAGGCCTATCGGCCGCGACGAGTACTGATCGCCCTCGACACGTCGCCTGCATCGGAGAACGCGCTTCGCTACGCTTGCAGCTTCGTCTCACCCGGCACGTTCGTGCGTCTTGTCAGCGTGGTCGATAACCCGTATGTGCCGCTGCCGCTTCCGGACAGAATCCCGCTTTCACTCGACTCGGTCCGCCGCGATCTGATCGAAAGCGGCCGCGAAATGCTGCGTCACGCCCAGGCGCAATTCGCCGGGCATGGACTTCATGCCGATACCGAGCTTATCGAATTATCGAAGCAAGGTGGGGACGTCGTGCATGCGATCGCTGAAGTAGCGACGAAGTGGAATGCGGATCTGCTGGTCATCGGTGCGCGTCAGCATCACGGATTGCTGCGCTGGATCGAAGGCAACGTAGCCGAGCCGCTGACCGCCCATGTCAAGCTGCCTCTACTGATCGTTCCGGAGTCTTTCGCAGCGACGGATGAGAAAGGTCCGCGGCGCATTCTCTTCGCTGTCGACGGCAGCACCGAGGTCGTTCCGGCGCTTCGCGTGGGCGCGAAGTTCGCGACATCGGAAACTTGCATAAAAACGATCTACGTCATCGACAAAGCCGCGCGGTTCGACAATCCGCTGCCCTTTGCCTTGTTCGAAGAAGCATTCATGGCAGAAGGCAAGTCGGCCATGACGATCGCGCGACGCGTGCTCGATCACGTTCCCGGACACAAAACCGCTGAGATCGTGAGCACCAGCCAGTGCAGGGACGATATCGCTCATACAATCGTGCGCGAGGCGAACGCGTGGCGTGCCGACCTGCTCGTCATGGGCACGCATGGCCGGCGCGGAGCCGCGCGCTGGGTGCTCGGCAGCGTTGCGCGCCGCGTGGTGGGCATCACGTGCACACCGCTATTGCTCGTCAACTCCGCATTCGGCTAAGTGCTGCACGTTGCTCAGGCGCTGTCATCGAGTGCATGAAAAAGCTCGTCCTCCTGCGCGCAGTGCAGGCGGACGACGGCATCGAGGACGTACAGCAGTCGCTGCAACTCTCGTACGCACCGTTCGTCCGGTCCGTCTGCCGGAAGATCGGCCGCTATGCGCCGTAACACGTGAACAGTGCGAAAGATCTCCGCGTGAGTGCCGGCCATCGCCGCCATGGGGTCTTCACCGCCGAGCCGCCTGGCGAGGTCTGGATACAGACGGATATCGTCCTCCTTCTCGTGCGCCAGCAGAACACGCACCAGGAGTTCGTTGATTCTTTCCAGCTCCGCCGAGACTGCTTGCCTCGGAAGCCCAGGCAATCCTTCAGCGAGACGCCTGATTTCACCCAATACCGGTTCGAGTCCGAGGTGGGCGGCTCGCAGGCGCTCCGCATCGCCTCGCGGCAGCGCATGCTGGCGCGACCTGGACTTCATGTGCAGGACACGAAGCGCGTTTGCGATCACGGCGATGTCTATCACTTCCTGCAACACAGCGCCGTACGGTGGACTCAGGTAACCGATCGCTGCCACGATCATGGCAGCGATCGACAATCCCATGCCCGTCGCCGCACTTTGTACGGCGATGTGCTGGCATCGTCTGGCGATTTCCAGGCCCTCCACGAGGCGGTCGAGCCGATCGGTCAGCAGCACGATGTCAGCAGCCTGCGCGGAGGCCGCGGCACCCCGCGCGCCCATTGCTACGCCGATATCGGCGGCCGCGAGCGCGGGCGCATCGTTGACGCCGTCGCCGACCATGACGACCACACCCTCCGCACGGGCAGAACGGATCAAAGAGAGCTTGTCGCCGGGCGTCTGTTCGGCATGGACTTCGTCGACGCCCAGACTCGCGCCGATGCAGTCCGCGACATCCTTCCGGTCGCCCGTCAGCATGGCGATTCGCCTGATGCCTGCGCGTCTGAGCAAGCGCAATGCACGGGGCGTATCCAGCCGGATGGGATCGGCGAGCCTGAGTGCGCCGACCATCACGCCGTCCACGTCCACAAAGACGGCCGAACCGCCTTCATGACCGAGATGGCGCAGGACCGCAGCGCTCCACGGCGCAGCTTGCGCCCGGGCGACTGCATGCGCGAATGAACCGATGACCACGACCTTGCCATCGACTGTGCCGATCACGCCCGCTCCTGGACACTCGGTGACCTGCGACGGCGCAACGAGCGAGAGGCCGCGCTCGCGTGCCGCCACCGTGAGCGCTTCTGCCACGACATGTGCCGACGCCTGCGCCAGCGAAGCGGCCAGTTGCAACACGAGTTCGGGTTCGATGCCGGGACTGCTCTCGATCGAGACGAGCCGGGCGCGTCCGCTCGTCAGCGTGCCAGTCTTGTCGAAGAAGAGGATCTGTGCTCGCGCCAGACGTTCAATGGCGTCGCCGCTCTTGACCAGTACGCCGCGCCTGGCGCAAGCGGACATACCCGAAACGATCGCAATGGGCACGGCGAGTAACAGCGGGCAAGGCGTCGCGACGACCAGAACGGCCAGCGCGCGGATCAAGTCGCCGGTCAAGATCCAGCATGCGCCCGCGACGACGATCGTGAGCGGAACGAAGAATATCGCGTATCGATCCGCGAGACGCGCGGTCGGACTGCGCGCCTGTTGCGCCGCTTCGACCATACGGATGATGCCGGAGAACGTGCTGTCACGCGCCGCCGCTGTCGCGATCATTTCGAACGGTGCGCCCGCGTTCAACACGCCGCTTTGAATGAGCTCGCCGGCGCCTCGCGGCCGTATGGCCGCCTCGCCGGTAAGCGCCGACTCATCGAGTTCCGCTTCCTGTTTGAGCGTGCCGTCGACCGGCACCCGCTCTCCGGACCGGACGAGCAAGCGGTCTCCCGTGCGAATCGCCTCCGGATCGACCTGACGCCATTCTCCCGCTTCGTACCGGTGCCCATAGTTCGGCGCAAGCGTGAGCAACGCCGTCATCTCGGCGCCCGCACGCGCCTGCCCGAACGCTTCGAGCGCCCTTCCGCCTGCCACCATCAGCGAGATGACTGCCGCGGTGAAATATTCGCCGGTAAGAGCAGCGACGCCCATCGAGAGCAGCGCGAGGACATCGACGCCCGCCTCGCGCCGACGCAACTTTTGTGCGGTCGATAAGCACAAGATCGCGAACGATGGCGCCACGCACGCAAGCCAGAGCGCGTGCGCGATGGCGATCCGCCCCGCCGTGAACAGGCCCGCTCCGGCCGCAAGCCCGAGCGCAACAACACCGACGACGTAAAAGTGAAGTGAGGACGATCTGCTCGACATGACATTCGACGCTTGCTCTCGTCGACAGGAGGGTTCGAGTGCGGTGCTTCTCTTCAAAGAGCGGCAGGCGTGCCATCGACTCGCGTTCGATGCGCCGGGTGAGTTCATCGAGCCTCGCCGAAGTTTCGACGGCCAATGGGTCTGCATGATCGGTCCGTTGGATTCGGGCCAGCATAAGCCTGAGCGCAGGCAATTCGTTGATATGAGTCAAGCGAGAGTGGGAGCGCGTTCGAGCGTAGCGGTACCGTCAGGCGCATGCGGACTGATCCAGATCAATCGCGATGTCACGCGAGGTGAAAGAATCAGTGAACTCCCTCTCATCGGATGCTTTCATCGGCGAGCATGCAATCATGGTCAGACCGCTCTTTCGCATCGGCGCCGTGCTGAATGCACCGGCACCGCGTCCGCTCGACACGGCGCCGAACGCCGTCATCGTTCTTCCCCGGCCGCTGCGCTTCGGCGGCATGCCCTTGCTGGATGCGCTCGCCGCGCGCCGGACCTCACGGGAATTCTCGGATGAAGCCATCAATCTCGAAGTGCTCGGCGAGCTGCTGTGGGCCGCCAATGGCATCAACCGCGACGCGGAGGGCGGCCGTACGGCGCCGTCCGCGCTCGGCGGCTATGAGATCGATATCTACGTGCTGCTTGCCACGGGCTCGTATCGGTATGACCCGGACGCACACCGCCTCCTGCTCGCCGCGCCGTTCGATCTGCGCGCAACGACGGGATACCAGGACTTCCTCTCGCATGCGCCCGTCGATCTCGTCTATGTCGCCGATCTGAACCGCATGCAGGACGTGCCCGCCCGCCAGCGCGAGAGCTTCGCGTATGCAAGCGCCGGCGCGATCGTGCAGAACGTCTATCTGTATTGCGCTTCGGTGGGGCTGGCCGTGGGTGCTCGTGGCTGGATGAACCGCACGGCGCTCGCGGCCAATCTGAAGCTGCCGGTCGGGTCGAGCCCCTTGCTGGCGCAGACGGTCGGACACTTCGCGCACGCTCATCAAAGCCCATGAATGGTCGCACTGGAGCCACTATGAACGACACAACCGAACGCGCCGCACTACACGTGATCCGTCTCGATCATAAGCGGCTTGCCTCCGTCACCGAGGCCATGCTCGACTTCGTCCGCATGCTCGGCGAGGGCGGCTCTCCGCCCGATCCCATCGTGCTGCGCGCAATGCTTTACTACATCCGCGAGTATCCGGAACAGTTCCATCACCCGATGGAAGACCGCTTCCTCTTCGCTGCGCTAAGAAGCCGCACGGACGACTTCGACGACGTGCTGGACGAACTGCAATGCGAGCATATCGAAGGCGACGTGCGCCTGCGCAATCTCGAGCACGCGCTCACCCGTTTCGAGTTGAAGGGCGAAGCCGTGCTGCTTGGTCTGCGCACGCTGATGGAGCAATACGTCGACTTTTGCGCGAACCACAGGCGCGTCGAGGAGACGGTCATCATTCCCGCCGCCGAACGTTTTCTGACTGAAGCCGACTGGGCATGCCTCGATGCGGCCGTCGAGCGCCGTCTGGACCCGTTCGGCGAGGCGACTTTCGAAGGCGAGAGCCTGGCGAGCCTCTATCGTCTGATCGCCAATGCGGTGCCCGCTGTCGCTGAAGCACATCAGAACGCGTGAGCACGATGTTCGAGCCTGCGATCGCGTCATTGCGTGAGCCAGAGGCGGATCGGCGCCGCCCGGTTCGGCACGCCCGCTCTCACGTGACCCGGACGCTCGGCGCGTTCGTATGCGTGAGTGTGTGCGGCCCCTGCCTCGCGTTCACGACGCCGGAACCTTCCGGGCTCGTCGACGCGCAGCGCTGCATGTTTTGCCATAAGGTCGACACGGCTTTCCGCGCGCCCTCGTTCCAGCAGATTGCCGACCGCTACCGCGACGTGCCCGGCGCAAGCGACATGCTGGAAAAAAAACTGCGCCAGGGCGGCGAGGCGCACTGGGGAAACATGGCGATGCCCTCCGCAGCCGGGCGAGGCGGCGGCCCCCTTTCGAGGGAAGACGCACACAAGCTCGTTCAGTGGGTGCTGAGCCAATGAAGCGGACGACATCATGACCCGCACAGCAGATTGTGAGGCTCTCATGACCTTCAAGACGATCGTCGTGCAACTCGATACGGGCACGCACGCGAAGCACCGGCTCGACGCCGCAGTCGCGCTCGCCGAACGCTTCGATGCCCATCTGTACGGCGTGTACTCCGAATTCACGCTCGATCCGCGCTTCTACTACCAGGCGGATCGCCAACACCGTTACGAGGTGCCGCTTGCGGATCTATGCCGCGAGCGGCGCGAGCGCGCCGAGCACATGTTCCGCGTGCGCCTCGCGTCGACCAAAGTGGAGCACGACTGGCGGGCAAGCGAAATGACCGGAGGATCTTCGGTCATCGATCATGCGCGCTGTGCCGATCTCACCATCGTCGGACAACATGATCCAAACGAGCCCGACGCCTATCTCGCCGACCGCTTTCCCGAAAGCACGATCATGGGTGCGGGCGGCCCGGTACTGGTTTGGCCCTGCAAGAACTCGCCGAGCCCGCTCGGTGCGACGGCGGTCATCGCATGGGACGGCAGCCGGGAAGCCGCGCGCGCCGCTTACGATGCACTGCCGTTGCTCTCAAGGGCGAGGCGCGTGGACATCGTATCTATCCGCACTGACCGAGACCCGCCGCTCGGCGACGGGCGCGCCGCGTCGGACCTCGCGCGAAGCCTGATCCGGCACGCGGTTCGCGCGAACGTCATCGAACTCTCCGTCCCGCGGGGCGCACATGTCGAGGAGGCATTGACCTCCTATCTGAAATCGCAGAGCGCGCGACTGCTCGTCATGGGCGCATTTCACCATGGCCGCGTGCGCGAAACACTCCTTGGCGGCTTCACGCGGGCCGTGCTCCGCGAAGCCGAGCTTCCGGTCCTGATGTCGTGCTGACCCGGCGGACCCGTCGCCTTCAACGAAGCAGATCGGCAAGCGTCAAGTGAATGGGCGCGTTGCTCGGACCCAGCTCGCCGAGCTTGCGGGCCGCGACGAACAGAAAGTGCTCCGGGTCGGCCATGAAGAGATTCTTCATGCTTGCTTCGTCGAGATGCCTGACCTGCAACAACTCGCGAAACACGTCGCCCTCGACGCGGAAGGTCTGCTGTCTTCCGTCCAGACTGCCGGTGAATTGGACGCAGCCGCCCTCGCAACATACCGGTGCGTCGAGCGTTAATTCCTGAATCATGGATGCACTCCTCGGCTCGTAGCCAATCGCACGGCGCGCGATGACGCCGTGCCCACGCAAGCTCAGATGCCCGGCATGATCGGGTACGGGATGGTGTGATCCTCCACCCGCTTGACGCCCGGAATGCTCTCCGACGCGATGCGCATGGCATCCAGTTGATCGCTCGACCAGACGGTGCCCCACAGATGCACCACGCCATCGCGCACGACGATATTGCGCCCCGGGAACGCCCAGCCGCGTCCGGCGAGCTCGCCCATGAGCATTGCGCGGATTTCCGCATCGCTCGTCGCGGGAGCCCGCGGCTCAACGAACGCGGAAGCCAGCGCCTGCACGAGATTCGAACGGCTCACGATGCCCACGACGCGCCCTTCGCGCAACACAGGCACGCGCTTGATGTGATGGCTCTCGAGCACCGAAGCAATCTCGGTGAGCGATGCGTCCTCGCTGACACAGATGGGGTCGCGACTCATGATCTCGCCCACCTTGCGCGCGTGCGACCTGATGTAGTCTTCCGCGCCGCGATCCGAGCCCAGCATCTCGAGCCACCAGGACCGGCGAGACGGCGTCTTCTCGGTATCGATCTCCTCGCGATGGAGCAGGTCGCCCTCGCTGATCATGCCGACGACATGCTGTTCCTGATCGACGACAGGTGCGGCGCTGATACGGTGCTTCGTCAGCAACATCGCCAGTTCGTGCACCGTCGTATCGGGCGTCACGGAAACGACAGAGGTAGTCATTACGTCGCGTGCTTGCATCTTCATCTCCAGGCGGCTAAGTGATCGGAACATGAGGGAAAGTCGTCTTTCGACACATCCATCACGCACTTTCTCGCGTGCGTGGTTCACGATACCGCGCGCGCTCTGCACGCCGTTGACATGCATCAACTGCTTGCAACTCGATCGTGCTGGTCGCGAACCAGCATCGAGGGAATCTTCGCGAGGCTCGCCACCCGGTTGGCGACGCTGCCAACGAACGCTCGCATCACGCCACGTCTGCCGTGCGTCCCCAACACGATGAGATCGGCGTTCCAGCGTTCGGCTTCGCGCAGCAGCGCATGAGAGACATCGTCGGCGCTGATGTCCGTGCTGATCAGATCGACCGACACGTGCGAGCGTGTGACGTTGGGCGCAGATTCCAGCCGCCCTGCCGCCGCTGCGATCGCCGACTCGCCTTCCTTGACGAATGCGTCCTCTAGCGCGGTCACGGGTACGAAATCGCTGTAACGTACCGCGCGATCGACGACATAGACCACACGTATCTGCGTGTCAGGCGTCGCAAGCGCAGCACCGAGGTTCACCGCCGCGAGCGACGTCGGACTGCCATCGACCGCGAACAGAATCCGATGAATGCCAGCGTCGCGCGCGGCGTCGTAACCCGCAGGCACCGCGATCATCGCGCAAGGTGCAAGCTGGCTCAGCCTGTCTGTCACGGACGGATCGAGCCACCTCACGAGACCGTGATGTTGCCGGGTACCCAGGATCATGAGATCCGCGTGCTCTGCCTGTGCGGCTCTTGCGAGCGCATGCGCAACATCGCCGCCCTCTTTCGCGAGATCGATCACCCGTGCTCGCACGGAGGCGGTCGCGCCCGCGAGCGCACTGCTCGACTCGGCAATCGCGCATTTCGCATCTTCCACCAGCTCTTTGTGCGCAGCGCCGAAATCAAGCCCGGCGAGCGCCGCGTGGGGTGCGAGCAGATGCGGGTCGAGTGCCACAGCGGCAATCGTGAGTTGGGTGTCAGGCCGTAAGAAATGCCGCGCAAAAGCGGCGGCGCAGCGAGACGCGTCGGAGGAATCGACGCAAAGAACGACGCGCCTGAAGCCGCCAGCGCGCGCCGGCGTGTCCTTGTCTGCTTCCATAACTTACCTCCCGGCGCGGCCCGCGGATTCGATTCGTACCGCCTACCGCTCGCTATGACACGACGCCTGACGCAGATCAAGCCAATGCGGCGTATCGCGTTCGGCATGTTTCATTGACTCGTGTCGAATCGCCCTCGCCTGACGCGCGTACCCAGCCGGTCATGTCTAAAAGATGGCGCCTCCAATGGCGCGACAATGCAAGGCATTCAGTTGAATTCGAGGTTATCCACCGAGCGACCACTGGCTGCATCGAATCGAATCCGGCTAGACGTTGATCGTATGGGTGGCCTTTAGACGAATCCACGCCATGCCTTCGCGCAGCCCGGCAATTACGGCTTCACGTTCGTTATCGAAGGTGCTCGCGTGCCTGAAGCGATGCATGAAGCGGCCACCCTCCACGTTGCGCTGCTCGACGCTGATCGAACATTCGACACCTCGCGGCGTTTGCTCCGTGCAGCAGGTGACGGTCCAATCGGCATCGTCTATGGATCCCTTGAGCGACATGGCGGTTCTCCCTTGGATAAAGCGAATATCAGTTGTCATGCCGCGCCCGTTTTATCGTTCCGGCGTAGAAGCATCGGGCGCTTCAATCATTCCGTTGCCTGCAGCGAGCCCGACACGCCGATGCTAAGCGCAGCGCGCAGCGCGGCCTTGAGCCAGGTCAATGAATGACGCATCTGTTTTCGCGATGCCATCGTTTGATTTGAGTCAACGGAAATCTGCTCCACGATCCGCAGAATCTCCGCATGCAGGTCGGCGCACAGTGGAAGCGCCGGCAACCGGATCGAACCGACGAGCAGGAAGTGGTCCTCTGGAAGGACACCGGACGGTGCTGCGCGATGACGATACCCGTGCTCATGTCCCACTGAACCGCACCTCTTTCACCTTTCGAGGAGCCCGCCATGTACACCCGCATACTCGCGCCGATCGACGGTAGCGTCACTTCCGCGCACGCCTTCGATGAAGCCATCAAAATCGCGCGAGCCAACGGCGCCGAGCTGCAGCCGCTCTATGTCGTCGATTTGCAGCCGATCGCGTATGACGCCGCCGCGACCTTCTATCCCGACATGCGCGAAGCGCTTCTCGAAGAGGGCCGGCGCCTCGGCGCGCAAGCCGTCGAGCGCATGGCGCGCGAAGGCGTGAAAGGCACGCCGCGCATCAGCGAAGTCGAGCTGACGGGCGATGACATCGCGCAACGCATCCTGCGCTGTGCCGAGGATTTCGGCGCCGACCTCGTCGTCATGGGTACGCATGGCCGGCGCGGGTGGCGGCGCCTGGTGCTGGGCAGCGTCGCCGAGCGTTTCATGCGAATTGCACATTGTCCCGTGATGCTCGTGCCGGGACGCGAGGCCGAAGAGGACGCGCAACGCCGGGAGCAAACCGCAGAAACTGCCGACTGATCCCGGCGGCGCGCGCGTCGACCCTATAATTAATTCGCACTTCCCTTACTGCGCAGCTTCACGACACGCAAGCACGGACCGCCGAAGCGTATGAGCGAAAACGAAGGTCGAAGTCCCGCGCAAGCGAACGGCCAGCACGTTCGACGAGCCTCGTCGCGCGAAGCAACCGGGCAAGCACTCCTGGCGGGAGCGACACTCTTCGGCGTGTGCTGGATCGGCGTTCAATACCTGCCTTCGATTTGTACGCTGTCTGTCGCAGCACGGGCGTGGCTGCTGGCGGCCGCCGCGATCTGCGCCCTGCTGCTTGCGAGCGCCATCCTTCTGCTTTCCACGCAACGCGTCAGGCGGGCGAGCGCCGGTTCGACAACCGTGAGCCACACGCGGCTCGACGGCATCATCCGGTCTACGACGGACGCCATCATCACAGTCGATTCGACGCAACGTATTGTCCTGTTCAATCCCATGGCCGAACGCGTGTTCCGGTGCGCGGCGAGCGACGCGATCGGCGGGCCGCTGTCGCGCTTCATCCCTGAGCGTTACCGGTCGATGCATGAGCACCAGGTCCGGCACTTCGGAAGCACGGGGGTATCGGATCGTCAGATGGGCCCGCAGCGCGTGCTATACGGCCTGCGCGCCGACGGCGAGGAGTTTCCCATCGAGGCATCGATATCGCAGGTCGAAGATGACGACGGCAAGCTGTTCACCGTGATTCTTCGCGATGTCACCGAGCGCGTGAAGGCCGAGGCCGAGCTTCAGCGTTCGCGCGAAGAATTGCGCGCGCTCTCGGCCAATCTCCAGCAAGTACGCGAGCAGGAAAAGAGCCGCGTCGCACGCGACTTGCACGATGATCTCGGGCAAACGCTGAGCGCGCTCAAAATGAATATATTCGCGCTGCACGCACAGCTTGGCGCGCACACACTGCTGAATGAAGACGTTGCCGCTCAGTTTCAGCACATGGTTGGGCTTATCGACCGCAACATCGCCTCGCTCAGACGCATCGCATCGGATCAGCGGCCCGTCATGCTGGACGACCTGGGGTTATCGGCTGCCATCGACTGGCTTGTCGATGATTTCATCCGGCGCCACGGCATCGACGTGAGGCACAATCTCGATACCGGCGATCTCGCGTTCAACGCGGATGCCGCAACCGCGGTCTTCCGTATCATAGAGGAGGCGTTTGCGAATATCGTGCGACATGCCCGCGCGAGCCGCGTCGAACTGTCGCTCAACGCCGATGCTGCCAACTGCGTGCTGCGCGTGGGCGACGACGGCATCGGCGCCTCGTCCTTGCCGGCCGCGAACGGCAAATCGTTCGGCTTGATCGGGGTGCGTGAACGCGCGCATGCACTGGGCGGGCGCGTGTTCATCGATTCGACGCCCGAGTGCGGCTTCGTGCTGACAGTCGTCCTGCCACGCGAAGCGGTGGCGGAGAGGGAATCGCAACCATGACTACAAGAGTGCTGATTGCGGACGATCACGCGATGGTGCGCGACGGCCTGCGCCACATTCTCGCCAACGCGAGTGGTTTCGAAGTGGCCGGTGAAGCCTGCGACGCGGCGAGCACACTCGCGCTGGTGCGCTCGACGCCGGCGCAGGTGCTGGTGCTCGATCTGTCCATGCCGGGCCGCAGCGGCATCGACCTCCTCAAGCAGATCAAGGATGAAAAGCCCGCGCTACGCATTCTCGTACTCACCATGCATGCCGAACAGCAATACGCCGCCCGGGCATTCAAGGGCGGTGCGTCGGGATATCTGACGAAGGAAAGCGCGAGCGCGGAATTACTGGCTGCCGTCACCAAGGTCGCCGCGGGCGGCGTGTACGTGAGCCTCTCGATGGCCGAGCGCCTCGCGCAAAGCCTGACCGAGCCCGCCGACGCGCTGCCCCATCAACGCCTGTCGGACCGGGAGTTCGAGGTGTTTCAGCGGCTTTGCGCGGGCGAGTCCATCAACCAGATCGGCGAGGCGCTGTCCGTGAGCGCGAAGACCATCAGCACATACAAGGCGCGCATTCTCGAGAAAATGCAGATGCCGCACGAGGCCGCCCTCGTGCGCTATGCCGTGCGCCACAAGCTTTTCGACGACGATAACGACGACGCGTAAGCGTTCGCTCGTCAGGATTTCCTTACACGCCTGCCGAAATCCCTACCGAACTTTCCGGCGCCGCCGATTTAATTTCGAGACCGCGCGGCCAATAATTCGACGCATGGAATCATCCGCCGCGCATCGAGACGCCGACTTCCCCGGCATCCGCCTCGCGCGCGCGAACCCCGGTTCGACAGGAGACACACCATGTTCCCAGTGAGCGAAGGCCGATCCATCCTCCGACAATCCGAAGCGCCAGCACCGCGCCGCACTTTCCAGATCGCGGATAGCTCGGAAACACGCAAGGGTGCGCGCTGTTCGACCTGCTCGATGCAGCACGTGTGTATGCCGAGCGGTCTCTCGTCGGATGAATACGAGCGGCTCGACGCGATCATCTGCTCGACCCGGACCGTGCGGCGCGGTGAGACGCTCTATCGATCCGGGGATGCCTTTCAGAGCGTCTACGCCGTGCGTAGCGGCTGCTTCAAAACCGTCGTCATGCATCGTGACGGCAACGAGCAAGTCACGGGCTTTCACCTGGCAGGTGACGCGCTCGGGCTCGACGGAGTCAGCTCGGATCACCACGGGTGCGACGCGATCGCGCTCGAAGACAGCGTCGTCTGCATCATCCCCTTCGACTTGCTCGAACTGCTTTGCCGCGAGGTCAAGACGATCCAGCATCACGTGCATCGACTGATGAGCAGCGAGATCGTGCGCGAATCCAACCTCATGATGCTCCTCGGCACGATGACGGCCGAGCAACGCGTCGCGGCTTTCCTGCTCAACATCTCGACGCGCATGAAGGCGCGCGGCTATTCCCCCGCACAGTTTCTGTTGCGCATGACACGCGAGGAGCTCGGCAGCTATCTGGGTCTCAAGCTGGAGACGGTGAGCCGCATGTTCTCCAAACTGCAAAAGGCCGGCGTGGTCGATGCGCGCGGCAAGGAGGTGCGGATACTCGATCAGGCAGGGCTCGAAAGGGTGTGAGCGGCGGATCTGTGTCTGCACGCCTGGCGGAATGTCGGCCGCACACTGAAACCGTCACCTGACCGGGCGCGTCCGATGCGTGCCCGCAGCAGCGCCTCCACTGCTGAACCGGAAGTATCCGCTGCGAAGCACGACCGGTCTGCAGCCGACGCTGGTCAGCAATTGTTCTGCTGCCCCTTCTATGACGGCGCGGTTCATCTCGAACGCGCGTTGGAGGTCGTCCTCGCGCGAGGACGCTGCGCCGAAATGATCCTGGAGCGCTTCCGCCGATATGGTGCATTCAATGCGCGTGTCGTCCACGAGCGCCCAGAACATGAGCGCGGGCTCATCGCCGAGATACGCGGGCGCCTGGATTGGAAAGCTGATGTTCATGATCGCGCTTCCTCGCGGATGTCGGCTCGTACACCACTCAGTGTTTGCGTTCGACCCATGACCGGCGTTGACTCAGATCAACGCCCGCGAGAGAAGCACCCGCATGATCAATGTGTGAACACTTCTCTCACCGATCATGCACACTCACCGTTCTCTCGGTCATCGCGCGCGATCCGATGGCCCGCGCGTTCACGCCCGACATGTCGCACTGGGTGCGCTTCTTGCCGCACTGCTGCTCATCGCATCGCGCGCGCTCGCCCAGCCCGAACCGAGCGCACTCATCGACCAGCAGCATTGCATGTTCTGCCACACCAACGATGCGCCTTTCCTCGCTCCGTCGTTTCAGGAGATCGCCAACCGCTACCGCGACGACCCACGCGCGCACATCATGCTCGAACACAAACTGCGCGTCGGCGGTCGTGCGCATTGGGGAAACATGGCCATGCCCTCGCCCGCGGAGCGTGGCGGCCCGCTCTCGCCTGAAGACGCCCATACGTTAGTCGAGTGGGTATTGCGTCATTGACCACTTCGCAGGAGACCGTTATGCGAATCACCATCAAGCTCGACGCCTTTAATCGGGAAGCCGAATCGGCGTTTGCGGTGCTATGGCTCGATAAGGAACGCGGACGCTGGTCGCGGGAAGCGCATGACCGCATCGAGCTGCCATCATGGGGAACGTGGGAGCTCACGCCGGGCGGCACCCTGCTGCGCGGTCCCGACGCTTCTGCTCCTGTCGCCATGCTCGAGGGCCTGGTGCTCGCGGCACGGGAAGCAGTGTCCAGCGCCCCGGAACTTGTGACGTGCGAGCGCGGACGAGCCGTAGTCTTCGCCTGCGGCGACTCAAACGCGCCTCGTGCCCCGAACGCAGGGTATTGGCACATCCAGTGCGTCGACAGCGAAACTACGCTTGCTGAACACGAGATCTTTTCCGACGAGCCCGACGTCCTGGGTGAAGGAAGCGCACAGACACGCGGTCCCGGCCCATTCGCAACGTGAGCCGAACGCCTCAGTTCGACGAAAAGCGCATGTGTTGAAGACAGCGCATCGCGTTGTCGAATGCCTGATGAATCGCCGCGCCGACATCCTGGTCCGAGGCGTGTTCAACTGGAATAAGATCGAAATCACGCGTCACGAGATCGAGCCGCGCATCATAGCGGCGGTCTCCAGACTGATCCCGATACGCTTCGATCGTCAGATGGCAGTTCGCGATGTCTTTCGCGGCGCGCTCGAGTCGCACGAGCTCGACACCGGCTGCGCGTTCGACGTCGTTACTACCGACAAAGCCCTGATAGGCGATTTGCATGCCGAGCCCCATGATCTTCCTCCCCCACCGAACTTTGTCCTTGCCGGTTTCCCCGACGGATCCGGCGTTCTTCGCACGTTGCGACGTCCACTCATCGTCCGCTTCCAATGCGTAACCGAATTGACTCATGTCAAGTGATGCTCGATCACGCAGCATCGTCCGCGCAGCCTTCAGCCGGCGCCAGGACGAAGCCCCGGAAATTCATCTCGATGCTGCGAATCTGACTGGCGCATTGCGCGCAGAGCCAGCCGGGGCCGCCGTCCATGCCATACATGCCGCGGCACATGCCTTTCAAGCTGATGCGCGCGCGCCCGCTGCCCGGTGCCGCCGGCGTACGCGTAGCCCACAGATACACCACGCCGGCTTCGAGCGGCCGGCCCGTTTCGATCGCAGCCGCATCCGCATGACGTATGCGAGTGGCTGAATAGCGCGCGACGTACTGGCGCGTGCGGTCCCAACGTTGCGCACATTCGTCGCTTCCCGAGCAGTCGATCGTTGCAAACTCCCGCGCCTCCACGAGGGTGGGCTCGGTCTGCCGAAACTGGTTCCAGCGTGCATCGGATGCGCATGCCGCCAGTCCCAGAAGCAATACTGTCCCCATGCACTGCTTCCTCATTTCGTGCTCCGCTTCAAAGCTTTTCATCGACGATGCCGGCCTGTCATCGATACTCGCAAACGTGCGCGACAGCATCCCGTAGCCCAGCAGGGTCTCAGCAAGCTTTGCGTCACGCCTGAGCGAGTGATCGGATCAAAAGCACCGGACAAGTCGAATGTCGCAAGAATGCTTCCGCGACGCTGCCGAGGACCAGCCGCCGAATACCGGTGTGGCCGTGCGTGCCCATGACAACCATGTCGACTTGCGTTTGCGTCGCGAAGCGCTGAAGGCATCGCGCAACCGTGTCCGTTGTGTTTTCGGTTTCCAGCAGTTGTGTCTCGCATTCGAGACCCGCCGCATGAACGCGCTCCCGCGCGCCGTCGAGCATGCGGCGCGCGTTGCTGAATACCTCGTTGCGATGACGCACCGGATATGACGACAGCGCCGCCGCATCCGCGACGAAAACTGCGCGCACTCGCGCTTGCGAGCCCTTTCCACAACGGATCGCTTCGTCCAATGCACGTTGCGACGGTTCGCTTCCGTCGAGTGCGACCATGATGTTCCGGTACATTGATATCTCCGATTTCCTATTAACCGCTTACACGGCCCATTCGAGATTGTCGATTCGCGCCAGCGTGCGCTCGATACGATCCACGAAAATCTCGATGAAGCGCTGTTTCGCCTGTGCATCCAGCCGGGCTGTAAGGGCGCAACGCGCGACCGGCTGCTTGCCGGCGAGTTTCGTCATCTCGCGAAAAACCTTGGCGTCGCCTCGCATGTGCTGCGTGCAGAAAAAGGCCACATGCGGCAGCTTGCGCCGGTGGATAGCGAGCCATGCGCGTACCGGCGCGCTGATCGTACCCGCCCATACCGGCGTCCCGACAACGACCACGTCGTAATTCGCCACATCGCGGCGCGATGCCTTGATATGCACACTTCGCGTGAACACGGCATCGGCGAGAGAGCGCAAATAGCCCAACGGCCCCGAGCGATCGACCGGTTCCGTGATGACCTCGAAGTCGGCGTGCAGCCGCTCCGCTAATGCCGCACCTATGGCACGCGTTGTGCCGCTGCGAGAAAAGCAAACTACGAGCACTTTGGACATCTGCATTCTCCGCGACTCATTCATGACATTTCGATGATGACGATCTGACGAGGCCACTGTATCCCCGTCATGGTGTTGCCGATTGACCTGAGTCAATCCAGACCGGCCCTTCGATAAAGCGCGGCGCCGTTGACCTGAGTCAACCGCGCCGTCGAGCCGCCTCCATAAACTGGGTGCCAGTGAAGAACACGCGGGCATGTGCACTCATGCACCGCAATTCGACTCGAGGAGCCATCCGATGAGCTACAAGACCATTCTCGTGCACCTGGACACCAGCGTGCGCGCGCATCCCAGACTGGAAACCGCGTTGCAGCTAGCCAAGCGCTTCGGCGCGCATGTCATCGGCCTCTTTGCGGTGTTCGAGCCCGACCCGCGCGCCTTCAACATCATGGCGGGTACCGCCGAGTACTACGAGCAACACGCGGCCAGGCGGCGCGAACAGCGCGGTGCGATCGAGCGGCTGTTTCATGCGGAAATCAAGCGCGCGGGCGTGTCGGGTGAATGGATCGAAACACAGCAACGAGCGAACGATTCCGTTCCCCGTTTTGCGCGCTGCGCGGATCTCATCGTCGTCAGCCAGGACGATCCGGCCGATCCGGAGTCTTACGTCGGCGACCACTTTCCGGAGACCACCATCCTCACCTCGGGCCGACCGGTCCTGCTTGTCCCGTACACGGGCTTCTTCGCCTCGGTCGGAAAACATCCGATGATCGCCTGGGACGGCAGCCGCGAAGCGACCCGCGCCGTGCATGACGCCCTGCCCTTTCTGAAGACGGCCGAGCGTGTCTCGATCGTGAGCGTCGATACACCGCGGCGGGAAGCAGGCGACGACCGCATTCCGGGCGCGGACATCGCGGCCTGCGTCGCGCGGCATGGCATCAAGGCCGAAGTCTCATCGGGCGGCGTTACTCCGAACGCATCCGCGGGTGAAATGCTGCTTTCCCGCGCTGCCGATCTGAATGCGGACCTGGTGGTCATGGGTGGCTATGGACATGCGCGCTGGCAGGAACTCGTGCTCGGCGGCGCCACGCGAACCTTCCTCGCGTCGATGACCGTGCCGGTATTGATGTCTCACTGATGTCCGTATCGCGTCGTGCCCGGTCCTGCTCGTGCCCGCGAGATCGCACGAAAGACCCTATGGCACGACGGCACTCGAGGAGACGACGTCATGAACTGGAAAACCATTCTCGTCCATCTGGATAACAGCCGGCGTTGCGATGTGCGGACCCGGTATGCATTGGACATCGCCCGCCGTTTCGATGCGCATGTCATCGGTCTCTATCTGGTTTGTCAGGACCTCGTTCATCACCTTTTCGAGCCGGCAGAGCCCCTGCAACGCAAGGGATACGAACAACAGCGCCGAACCTCGCTCGACCGGGCGCGCGAAGCATTCGAGCGCGCTGCCGAACTGGCCGGTATCAACGCAGAGTGGCGTGCGCCGGCAGGCTCCATACTCGATGCCGCCACGTTACATGGCCGCCATGCCGACGTGATCCTGCTCGGACAGGATGATCCTGACGATCCCGATGCGTTCGTTGCGCGGCATTTCGTCGAGGACGTCGTGATCGGCGCGGGACGCCCGGTGCTGCTCGTGCCGCGAACGGGCGACTTTGCGACTATCGGCGAGAACGTGGTCATAGCGTGGGACGGCAGCCGCGAAGCCGCGCGCGCAGTCGCCGATGCGCTGCCCATCTTGCGTCGTGCCCGATTCGTCGAGATCATGACCGTCGAGCGCCATAGAGACATACAAGCGCCCGCAGGTATCGAGATTTCCGCTTATCTGGATCGTCAAGGCATTCGCGCGAGTTTCTCCTCGACGCCTCGCGTGAGCGGCGAAAGCACAGGGATGACGTTGATAGACAAAGCGAACCGTGTGCATGCGGACATGCTCGTCGCGGGCGCCTATGCGCATTCGCGTGGACTCGAAAGGGTGCTGGGCGGTGTGACCAACAATCTCCTGCAGGTATCGACGCTTCCTGTTCTTCTGTCGCATTGAGCAAATATGTTGCTGTCAGCGACACGCCTTGGCGAATCCCGTCGATTCTCTCTAATCGGCGTTTCGCCAAATCGTGCACTGAACGACGAGGACAGCAACGACGATAACTATCAACACGACGACGCCGACTAATCCAATGATCTTTCCCATTGCATCGACTCGCAAATGCTTGCTTTGAAGGTACAGGTTAAAGATCGGGAGGCGGTCGTCATTTGATTTGGGTTAAATGTTTCCGCTCCTGGCCCAAAGCACTGCGATTGCAAAGACGCGACAAGACCGCTGCACTCATAGGTCATAATGCACGCTTCCACGGTCGCAACAGAAGAATGAAAAGATGCTACGAGCGAAGCCGAAATCCTTTGACTCGCGCGCTGCGCGATCGGTCTTTCTCGCCTTCCTGAAACTTGGCTTGACGTCTTTCGGCGGTCCTACCGCTCATATCGGCTATTTTCGCCATGAATTCGTCACGCGTCGGCAATGGCTGAATGATGCGCAATTCGCTCAACTCGTCGCTTTGTGTCAGATCTTGCCCGGCCCGGCAAGCAGCCAGGTGGGATTCTCGATTGGATTGCTCAGGGCCGGCTGGTTGGGCGGATTCATGGCATGGTGCGGCTTCACACTGCCCTCTGTCGTCGCGATGGTCGCCGTCGCGATCGCAGCACCCTTCGCTTTTCATAACACGCTCGGAGACGCGCTCGTTCACGGCCTGAAGCTGGCTGCCGTAGTGATCGTGACTCAAGCGCTGCTCGACATGGCGCGGCGCTTGTGCCCCGGAGTGCGACATGCCGCCATCGCTCTGCTCGCCGGAGCATGTCTTTTCATATCGCCTCTGGCATGGAGCCAATGGATGGTGCTCCTCGGAGGCGCGTTTCTCGGATCGCTGCTCTTGCGACCTTCGATCGCGTCTGAAACCGAAGCCGCATCGATCGACTCCGCGAGCATCTTTTGCGTGCCATTCTCGCGTGTCGCGGCATACGCTTGTCTGATCACCTTTGCAGTCTTATTGATCGTCCTTCCGGTCGTCGCCGACGTCACGCGACTTCAAGGCATTCGCTTATTCGATGCTTTCTTTCGTTCCGGCGCGCTGGTGTTTGGCGGCGGTCATGTCGTGCTTCCGTTGCTGAAAGCGGCGACAGTCGACTCGGGCTGGATCGGCACGAACCTCTTTCTCGGCGGCTATGCTGCAGCACAAGCGTTGCCGGGGCCGCTCTTCACGTTTGCAACGTTTCTCGGATGGAGCATCGGCGTACCGCAATCGTGGGGCGGCGCGGCGATCGCGACGATCGCCATCTTTCTTCCCGGGCTATTGCTCGTCGCCGGCGCGCTCCCTTTCTGGGAAGCAGCGAGCCGGCACACCGCCATGCGGGGGCCGCTCGCCGGGATCAATGCGGCGGTGGTCGGGCTGCTTGCGCATGCGCTTTATGATCCGTTATGGACCACCACGGTGCGCTCGCTGGCCGACGTTGTTTTCTGGGCTATCGCTCTCGGCATCACGCTCAAACTCAGATTACCGCCGCTCGCTGTGGTGCTCCTGAGTACGGGCGTCGGCATGTGCGTTGCACTTTTTTGATGTTCCATCGTCAATGATGGAATTTGCCGCGATCGTCTCCTGCGACGCGCATCGGACCGACGTTTCATAACGGCACGGCACGCCTCCCGTGAAGTCACATCATGACGAGCTACTTTCACTACGATCTGCACTCACTGCGGCTTTTCATCGTCGTCGCCGAGCTCGGCAGTCTCACGCGCGCCGCCGACCGCACGAGCATGACGCTGTCGGCGGTCAGCAAGCGCATCGCCGACCTCGAGCGCAGCACCGGCTGCACGCTGCTGTTGCGCCAGCCGCGCGGCGTCGAACTCACCGCCGCCGGAAAGGGTCTGCTGGCGCATGCGCGCCAGGTGGTCGAGCGCGTGAACCGCATGGCCAACGAGATGAGCGACTATGCCGTCGGCGTGCGCGGCCATGTGCGCATGTGGGCGAATACATCGGCGATCGTGCAGTTCCTTCCGCGCGACGTCCGCGTCTTTCTCGCCGACAACCCGAGCGTGAAGATTTCGCTGGAAGAGCGCCTGAGCGGCGAAATCGTCGCGGCCGTCACGAACGGTGATGCAGACATCGGCATCTTCGCGGACAACGTGCCGGCGCCGAATATCGACAAGGCGGTGTATCGCCAGGACAAGCTCGTGCTGCTGGTGCCGAACGATCATCCGCTTGCATCGCACGAAGCGGTTGCATTCGTCGATACGCTCGATTACGAGTATGTCGGTCTCAACGAAGGCAGCTCCCTGCTTGCGCGTCTGCTCGATGCCGCGTTCAGCGCCGAGCGCACGCTCAAGGTTCGCATTCAGGTCAGCAGTTTCGACGGCATCTGCCGGATGATCGAGCAAGGACTCGGCATCGGCGTGTTGCCTGAAGCGGCGGTGCGCACCGAGATTCTTGCGGCGGGCCTTCGCCCCGTGCGCCTCCTCGATGACTGGGCCGATCGCACGCTCTGGATCGGCACTCGCTCGCGCGACGCGCTTTCGCCCGAAGCCGCGCGTCTGTTCGCCTTCATGTCCGCGCAAGCTCAAGCGTGACAAGGTATCCGCCGCCTTTCCGAAACGGAAAGGGTCCTTGAAAATTCATTGATTATCAGCGCGGCCGCTTTGTCGCACAGTGAAGCATCGGTACAACGACGCTTCATAGGAGACAACCGTGACGAAGCCGCTCGCAGGCATACGCGTGCTCGAAATGGGACAGCTCATCGCCGGTCCCTTCGCTGGAAAGATGCTCGCCGAATTCGGCGCGCAGGTCATCAAGATCGAACCGCCCGGCACGGGCGATCCGCTGCGCAAATGGCGCCTGCTTCATGAAGGCACGTCGGTGTGGTGGGCGGCGCAGTCGCGCAACAAAGAATCGCTGACGCTCGATCTTCGCTCGCCCGAAGGCCAGGACGTTGCGCGCGAACTCATCGCCGAAAGCGATGTCCTCATCGAAAATTTTCGCCCCGGCACGCTCGAAACGTGGGGTCTCGGCTGGGACGAACTGCACGCGCTCAATCCCCGTCTCGTGATGCTGCGTGTCTCCGGCTACGGACAGACGGGACCGTATCGCGACCGGCCGGGCTTCGGTGTCGTCGCCGAAGCGATGGGCGGCTTGCGTCATCTCAGTGGCGAACCGGGCCGCACGCCGGTGCGCGTGGGCGTGTCCATCGGCGATTCACTGTCGGCACTGCATGGCGTGATCGGTATCCTGCTCGCGCTGCGTCATCGCGATCAGAACGGCGGCGAAGGACAGATGATCGACGTCGCGCTGTACGAATCCGTCTTCAACATGATGGAAAGCCTCGTGCCCGAGTTCTCCGCGTTCGGCGCGGTGCGTCAGCCCGCGGGCAGCAGTCTGCCGGGCATCGCGCCGTCGAACGCGTATCGCTGCGCGGATGGCAAGTACGCGCTGATCGCGGGCAACGGCGACAGCATCTTCCGTCGCCTGATGGATTTGATCGGCCGCCGCGATCTCGCTGAGGATCCCGCGCTCGCACAGAACGATGGCCGCGTGAAGCAGGTCGAGCGCATCGATGCCGCCATCGCCGAATGGGCGAATCGTCGGCCGCTCGACGACGTGCTCGCGGCGCTCAACGAAGCGCGCATCCCCGCCGGCAAGATCTATGACGTCGCCGATATCGCGAGCGATCCGCACTATCGCGCGCGCGACATGATCCTCGATGCGCAGCTTCACGACGGCACGCCCGTGCAGGTGCCGGGCATCGTCCCGAAGCTGAGCGCGACGCCCGGCACGATCGACTCGCAAGCCCCGACGCTCGGACAGCACACGGATGCGGTGCTCGAACGCATCGGCATCGATCGGGCGACCCGCGACGCATGGCGTACGCGCGGCATCATCTGAGAGGAGCACCATGAAAAACAAACGTGTTCATATCCAGGAAGTCGCGACCCGCGACGGCTTCCAGAACGAAGCGCAGTTCGTCTATACCGACGCGAAGATCGCGCTCATCGATCGTCTGAGCGCTTGCGGTTACGCGAAGATCGAAGTGACGTCGTTCACGTCGCCGAAAGCAATTCCCGCGCTGCGCGATGCCGAAGCGGTGATGCACCGCATCGCGCGGCGCGACGGCATCGTTTATACCGTGCTCGTGCCGAACATTCGCGGCGCCGAGCGCGCGCTGTCGTGCGGCGTCGATGAAGTCAATCTGGTGATGTCGGTGAGCGAGAGTCACAATCGCACGAATCTGCGCATGAGCCGCGAGCAGTCGTTCGCGCAATTGCGCGATGTGATCGGCGTCGTCACGCAGACGCAGGTTGCCATCAACGTGTCGCTCTCGACAGCGATGGGTTGCCCGATGGAAGGCGACATCGCGCAGGAAGACGTGCTCGGCTGGATGCAGCGTTTCGCCGATCTCGGCGTGCACGGCGTCACGCTATGCGATACGACCGGCATGGCGTTTCCCTCGCAGGTCGGTGCGTTGTGCGCGGCCGCACGCGAGCGCTTTGCCGCGCTCGAACTGACGCTGCACTTTCACAACACGCGCGGCATGGCGCTCGCCAACACGCTGGCCGCGCTCAATGCGGGCATCGACCGCTTCGATGCATCGCTCGGCGGTCTCGGCGGCTGTCCGTATGCGCCGGGGGCGACCGGGAACGTCTGCACGGAAGAGCTGGTTCACATGCTCGAACTCGACGGCTATGACACGGGCGTCGATCTTGCCGCGCTCCTGTCCGCTTCAGCGCTGCTGCCGGCCTTGATCGGCCACGACGTGCCGAGCCAGTTGCTCAAGGCGGGCCGTCGTCTCGACCTCCATGCGATGCCTTGCGCCGCCGGCGACGGTCAACCGGAACAACGCGCTTTCGCACAGCGAATGGGAGTCTGACATGAGCTTTATCGGGCATCTCGATCATCTCGTGCTGACCTGCGTCGATGTCGAAGCTACGAAGCGCTTCTACACCGACATCCTGCAGATGCGGCTCGAGACTTTCGGCGAGGGGCGCCTCGCGTTCCGCTTCGGCAATCAAAAGATCAACGTGCATGTTCGGGGCGCCGAGTTCGAACCGAAAGCGCATCTCCCGCTGCCGGGCGCGCTGGACTTGTGCTTCATCGCGACGGTTCCGCTCGACGATGTCATCGCGCATTTCGAACAATGCAAGTGGCCGATCGTCGAAGGCCCGGTGCAACGCACGGGCGCGACGCAAACAATCCGTTCCGTCTACGTCCGCGATCCCGATCTGAACCTGATCGAGATATCCGAACCCGTGGCGTAGGCGCCCCGCTTCAAGCGGTGAACGGCAGATAAGCCGACCCGACTCTCAGTGATGTAACAGGAGACGACGCATGAGCATCACAACGGAAGCGCCTGTCGAGGCGCGAGCCATTCCCCGTCCGCGCAAGCGGTGGTTTCAGCATCTTTATATCCAGGTCCTGATCGCAGTCGTGCTCGGGATTCTCGTCGGGCACTTCTATCCCTCTTTCGGCGAAGCGATGAAGCCGCTCGGCGACAACTTCCTGAAACTCATCAAACTGATGATCGCGCCGCTGATCTTCTGCACGGTGGTGCACGGCATCGCCAGCATGAACGACATCAAATCGGTGGGACGCGTCGGCATCAAGTCGCTCATCTACTTCGAGGCGATGACCACGCTTGCACTCGTCATCGGGCTGATCGCGGTGAACCTGATGAAGCCCGGAAGCGGCATGCACATCGATCCGCGCACGCTCGACATGTCGTCCATCGCTGCGTACACCAAGGCCGCTCACGACCAGAGCGTCGTCGGGTTCCTGTCGCACATCATTCCGACGACGGTCTTCGGCGCGTTTGCGGAGGGCGACATCCTGCAAGTGCTGTTCATCTCGATCATCTTCGCCTTTGCGCTTCAGATGCTCGGCGAACGAGGCAAGCCGCTGCTTTCGGTGATCGACGCCGGCGCGAACACGTTCTTCAACATGGTCCGCATCGTGATGTATGTCTCGCCGATCGGCGCGTTCGGCGCGATTGCGTTCACGATCGGCAAGTACGGCGTCGTCTCGCTCGGCTCGTACGGACAGCTTCTGCTGACCTATTACCTGACCGGATTCGTCTTCGTGTTCGTCGTTCTCGGTGTGGTTTGCAGGCTCGCAGGATTCAGCCTGATCTCGTTTTTGCGCTATATCCGCGAAGAATTGCTTCTCGTGCTCGGCACGTCGTCGTCGGAGTCCGCGCTGCCTCGGCTCATGGCGAAGCTCGAAAGACTCGGCTGCGAGAAATCCGTCGTCGGTCTCGTCGTGCCTGCCGGATACTCTTTCAATCTCGACGGCAGTTGCATCAACATGACCGTACTCGCCATCTTCATTGCGCAGGCGACGGACAGCACGCTGAGCATCGGTCATCAGCTCACGCTTCTGCTCGTCCTGCTGCTTACGTCCAAAGGCGCGGCGAGCGTCAGCGGTGGCGCGTTCATCGTACTGGCGGCGACGCTGAGTTCCGTGCCCGGCATACCTGTCGCGGGCCTTGTTCTCGTGCTCGGCATCTATCGGTTCATCTCTGAAGGCGGCGCGTTGATCAACGTCATCGGCAACGGCATTGCGACGATCGTCGTCGCAAAATGGGAAAAGGCGCTCGACCGCGAGACGTTCAAGCACCAGCTCGCCCTTGGTCCGCGCGACGACTGACATCTCAACTTCGTCAAAGCCGATGCTTCGTTCTCGAAGCACATCATCATCACAGCAGCATGAGCCACCGATAGAACATGACTTCATCATCGTCAACCCTGCGTGTCGTATTCCTCGACCGATCGACCATTCCGCCGAATACGCGCCTGAAGGACTTGCCGTTCAGTCACGAACTGCGCGTATTCGAATCAACCCGGCCCGAAGATTTGCCCGGTCGCGTTCGCGATGCCGATATCGTCATCACCAACAAAGTAAAGCTCTCCGGCGATGTGATCGCTCAGGCCAAGAACCTCAAACTGATCGCGATCGTCGCAACGGGCACCGACAACGTGGACATTGGCGCCTGCAATGAAATGGGCATATCGGTCTGCAACGTTCGCGACTATGCGGTGCACACGGTCCCGGAGCACACCTTCGCGCTGATCTTCGCGCTTCGGCGCAGCCTGACCGCTTACCGTGCGGCAGTGCAAGCGGGTCGCTGGCAAGCGTCCGGGCAATTCTGCTTTTTCGACTATCCCATCAAGGATCTGGCGGGCGCGACGCTCGGTGTGATTGGTGACGGCGCATTGGGAAAGGCGACCGCCGAGATGGGAAAAGCGCTGGGGCTGAAGGTGCTTTTCTCGGCTTTCAAGGGACGCGACGATATGGGAATGCTTTATACGCCGTTCGAGCGCGTGCTCGAAGCGTCCGACATCATCACGCTGCATTGTCCGCTCAACGATCAGACCCGCGATCTCATCGGCGATGCGGAGTTCGCGAAGATGAGACAGCGCCCGCTGCTCATCAATACGGCGCGCGGCGGACTCGTGAACGAGGCGGCACTGGTTCGTGCCATCAAGGGTGGCTCGATATCGGGCGCAGGCTTCGATGTCGCAAGTCATGAGCCGCTGCGAAAAGACAATCCCTTGAACGATATCCTGGATCATCCGGCGTTCATTCTCACGCCTCACGTCGCGTGGGCGAGCGACGGCGCAATTCAGACGCTCGCGGATCGACTCATGGAGAATGTCGCGGCGTATGTCGCGGGAAAGCCGCAAAACATCGTTAACGCACCGCGCGGCATTCGCCTGGCTGTCTGAAAGGATCGTCTGCCGCAGCGCCCATGCGATCCCATTCAGAAAACGGATACCCCGCATTCGAACATTTAATTTGTCGATACCCCGCGTCTCCTATATTTTTGTACAGGTCCAGCACGGCGTCGCCTTCAGTGCGACGGCGTGAACCCCAACGGAGACTCACCTATGTCAACCAATACCTACTACGCGCCTCATGGCGGTCATCCATCACAGACAGAGTTGCTGACCGATCGCGCGATGTTCACCGAAGCATATGCCGTCATCCCCAAAGGCGTGATGCGCGATATCGTCACCAGTCATCTGCCGTTCTGGGACAAGACGCGTCTGTGGGTATTGGCGCGGCCTCTGTCGGGCTTTGCCGAAACGTTCTCGCAATACATCATGGAAGTGGCGTCCGGCGGCGGCAGCGAGCATCCGGAACAGGACCCGAAAGCCGAAGGCGTGCTGTTCGTCGTCGAAGGCGAAATCGAAGTAACGCTGCAAGGCACCCTGCACGTGCTGAAGACCGGCGGCTATGCGTTCATTCCGCCCGGCACGAACTGGCAATTGCGCAATCGTCATAAAGATACCGCCCGCTTCCACTGGGTCCGCAAGCACTATGAAGCCGTGGATGGCGTGCCGCTGCCCGAAGCGTTCGTGACGAACGAGCAGGACGTGGAGCCGATTCCGATGCCCGGCACCGAAGGACGCTGGGTGACGACGCGCTTCGTCGATACCAGCGACATGCGTCACGACATGCACGTGAACATCGTCACGTTCCAGCCCGGCGGCGTCATCCCGTTCGCGGAAACGCACGTGATGGAACACGGTCTCTATGTGCTGGAAGGCAAGGCGGTTTATCGGCTGAATCAGGACTGGGTCGAAGTCGAAGCCGGCGACTTCATGTGGCTGCGCGCATTCTGCCCGCAAGCGTGTTATGCAGGCGGCCCGAGCCGTTTCCGCTATCTGCTGTACAAGGACGTCAACCGTCACATGAAGCTGACGCTCAACTCACTACGCTGATTCCTCGCGCGATGCGGCACGCGCTTTTAATCGGGCGTGCCGGCCGAACGAACGCTGTGTGATTGCCAGCGCCCGGTCACGCGTGATAGAAGTCAAAGTCCGAAATTCAAAGATCGACCGGGTCGATGAAAAACGTTCCCCAAGCCCGTACCCCGCACTTCGACCTGGATCTGCTGAAAGCCATCGTCATGGTGGCCGATTGCGGCACCTTCACCGCAGCCGCCGCACGGCTTCATTCGACGCAGTCGACAGTGAGCCAGAAGGTGCGTCGCCTGGAGGAAATGGCGGGACACAAGCTGCTCGAACGCGGCAGTCGCGACGTCCTTCCGACCGACGCCGGAGAAACGCTGCTCGCCTACGCCCGCCGGATGCTCGCACTCAACGATGAAATGATCGAGGCGCTATCCGGTGCGAACGTCGGCCTGACGGTGCGTCTCGGCGTGCCGGAAGACTTCGTCGGCGGGCCGACGACGCACATGCTCGCCGCGTTCAATCGCAAGCATCCGCAGGTGAAGCTCGAAGTGACGAGCGGACTGTGCCGCGACATCAGCAACAGCTACGATCGCGGCGAGCTCGATCTGGTCCTCGTGAAGCAGCGGCGCAATAGCCGCGAGGCCGTCGCGAACTGGCCGGAGCAACTGCGATGGATCGACAGCGCGAAGAGTCCGTCGATCGGACTCGATCCGATTCCGCTCGTCGCCTTCCCGCCGCGCGGGCTGTATCGCGACGACATGACCAACGCGATCGAAAGCATCGGACGACGCTGGCGCCTGAGCTTCATCAGTTCGAGTCTGAGCGGCATTCAGGCGGCCGTCGCCGATGGTCTGGGCATCAGCCTTCTCCCGGCGCGGGCCGTTGCGCCCGATCACGTCGTGTTGACGACGAAAAGCGGGCTGCCGGCCATCGAGACGATGGACATCGCGCTGATGCATCGCCCAACCGCCGACGCCGTCGTGAAGGCGCTTGCACGGGCCTTGTCGCGGATGTTCGGGCCGCAGCGTCGGTGACTGGCAGCGTTCAAAGGCTGGTTGCGGGACAGACGATTAGTTGCATGGCTTACTGAACCCATCCGCGCTCGATGAGCGGCACGTCCCACGCCGGCTCCGGGCCCAGTCGCTCGGCGAGAAACTCGACCAGCGCCTTCACCTTGAGCCCCTGACGCTGCGTCGCCGGATAGACGGCTGCAAAGTTCATCGGTGAGAGTGCATAGTCCGCCAGAATCGGCACGAGCGCCCCATTCAGCAGCGACGCGCTCGCCACCAGCGTCGGCAGGCACACGATCCCGCCGCCCGTCAGCGCGTAATCGTGCAGCAGATGGACGGAATTGGAGCGGATGATGCCGGGCAATTCGATTTCGACGACCTCGTCGCCGCGCGTCATCGTCCAGCGATTGCGCGACGGATAGCCCGAATAGAGCGCCGTCCTGTGATCCAGCAATTCACGCGGATGCCGCGGCGCGCCATGCTCTTGCAAATACGCGGGCGCCGCGCAAAACAATCGACGGACGGTGAAAAGACGCCGCTCGATCAAGGATTCGGAGATAGCCGGGAAAATCTGGAAGGCGACGTCGAAGCCTTCCTCGATCGGATCGACGACGCGGTCATTGACGATCACGTCGAGCTGGATACCGGGATACCGTCGATTGAATTCGGCCATCGACGCGCCGAAGTGACCCAGCGCGAAGCCCGGCAGCATCTGGATGCGCAGCCGCCCGGTCGGGGTTGCGCGCAGCTCGCGCATCTGGTCGGTCAGTTCGTTGACGCGTCCCACCACTTCCGCGCAGTCCCGATAGAACGCCTCGCCGACGTCGGACAGCCGTACGTGCCGCGTGCTGCGATGAAACAGCGGCACGTTGAGAAACTTTTCGAGCTGCTGGATGCGCGTCGTGACCACCGAGCTGGCCACCCCGAGCTGACGCGCGGCCTCCGCGAAGCTGCTGGTCTCCGCGACCCGCACGAAGGCCTCGATGCTGAGAAAACGATCCATGCTGGTTCCTTTCGATCGTGTCCAGCATGTCAGTGTATCCGCTGCGCGCGAGGCTCCCGGGCGGCACACTTACTCGGGCTGCTCGCTTCCAGTGAGCTCGACCGCCCGCGCATTGCGGCGCACCCTGGCGGGCGCGGTTTCTTCGAGCAGCAAACTTACGCCGATACCGAGCAGCACGGCGCAGATGGGCAGCCAGAGAATATTCTGGATGCCGAATCGTGTCGCGACGAATCCGGCGAGCGCCGGCGCCACCCCGCCGCCGAAAATCTCCCCTGCGCCCACCACGATGCCGATTGCGGTCGACACCATGCCAACGGGCGCCGCCTCCGTCGCGACCGGCCCGGAGAGCAGCGAAACGAGGCCCAGCGTAAAGAAGGACGCGACGAACAGCACGACGAAGAGGACGAGCGGCTGCGCGCCGAGACCGCGAAACACATACAGCATGACCGCCGTGCCCGCGAAGCCGGCGATGCTCGCGAGCCGCCGGCCGACGATATCGGAAAGCCCCGGCAGACCGAACTGCCCGACGAAGCCGCCAAAGCCGATTGCCGACACCACGATGCCCATGCGCTGAGTGTCCAGCGAAAGGTATTCGGTAAGGTAAAGCGGCAGCATCGCGCCGAGCACGAAGACTCCGGTCATCGCACAGAAGAGCGCAATCATGGCGACGGGAATGTTGCGACGCTTCAGCACGTCGCGCCAGTTGCCCTCTGCGACCGTCGCCTGCCGATCCGTAGACGCCGGCTCGATCGCTCGCGGCTCGCGAATCACGAAGAACATCAGCAGCCCGAGAATCAGGCCGGGAACGGAGACGAGCGCGAAGACCCAGCGCCATGAGACCACGTTGAGCAATTGCGTGGCGATGATCGGCGAAAGCGCGAGCCCGAACAGCGCGAAGCCGCTTTGCTGGAGCCCGAGATTGAAGCCGCGCCGTTTCGGATGGGACGCGTCCGCGGTCGCGGCGAAGCTCGTCGGGCAGAACGAGCCTTCGGCCACGCCCATGAGCGCGCGCACGGCGATCAGACTGGCGAGACCGCCCGCCACGCCCGAGAAACCGGAGAGCAGCGAGAAAGCGATGATCGCGGGGATCAGCACCTTGCGTCGCCCGATCTTGTCGGAGATGCCGCCCATCAGCGCCGCGAACACGCCCCATGAGAGACCCAGTACGCCGATGCAGTTGCCGACGTCCTGCGCGGTGAGATGCAGGTCCTTCATGATCGCCGGGAAGAGCGGCGCGATCAGCCAGCGATCCAGTCCGACGAGGCCGAAGCCGAGCGCAAGCAGCGTCACCGCTTTCCATTCGTAGGACGTACCCCACCGTTTCGAGGTCATCTTTGTCTCCGAGTCAGAATCGCCGGCGGATTCGTCGCAGTGCGCCTCGCCGACGCAACAGAGAGTGGCCCAGACACGGTTTGAAAAGAACGGCCGAACCGGCGAATGCGTCATTTGCGAAATGCAAACAATGGCGCAACCGTAGTCGTCGCCGGGTATGGACGATGCGCTTCAGGCCGTACCAGGGATACTTCGGATGGACGCTTCGTGTATGCAGTAACCTTCAGACACGGGCAGAAGGAGCACGACATGAGCAAACTACTGAAAATCCGCGCGACGCTCTCCGCGCTGGTAATCTCGCTCGCCGGCTGCGTCGCGGGCGGCACGCAGCAAAGTGCGACGAACCTGAGCGCAACGCAATGCCGCGACCTCACCGCGCTCAGGAACCACGCGCCGCCCACGCGCGAGCGCAACCTGAGCGAACTGGCGGCGCTGGAGCGGGCGGGATACGACCCATCCAAGTTTTTCGATCCGTACTATCCGGACGATCTGCACGCGGCGCAGCGTCAGGTCGATCGCTGGTATCAGGCGGAGTGCCCGCAGGCGCGGCCGGATTGAGGCGGGAAGGCTACCGATATAATCGGCGTTCCGTCCAACGAGGTTATCGCATGAAAACAGTCATCGCCTTGCTCGCAGCATCGGTCATCGCATCGAGCGCGTTCGCCGCCAACGCCGTCGACAAATTGCCATCGGGCGTGGTCGTCGAACACATCAAACAAGGCACGGGTGCGCAACCGAAAGCCGACGACGTGGTAAGCGTCAACTATCGCGGCACGCTTGCCAACGGCACCGAGTTCGACAGTTCGAGCAAGCACGGCGGCCCCGCGACCTTCCCGCTCAACCGGGTGATTCCGTGCTGGACCCAGGGCGTGCAGAAGATCAAGGTCGGCGGCAAGGCGAAGTTGACGTGCCCCGCGGCAACCGCCTACGGGGATCGTGGCGTCGGCGCGATCCCGCCGAACAGCGACCTGACGTTCGAGGTCGAACTGCTCGGCATCGGCAAGTAAAAGCAAGTCACCGGGGCGGCATTCGATTCACTTGCCGCCCTCCTCCCGCAACTGCGCAAGCGATGCACGTTGCTTGCCGTTCGCGTCGAAGTTGTCGTCGGCGAGCCAGCGCTCGAAAGCGCGCCGTATGCGCGGCCAGTCCTTGTCGATGATCGCGTACCAGGCGGTATCGCGATTGCGTCCCTTATAGACGATCGCCTGCCTGAAGATGCCTTCGAACTCGAAGCCGAGCCGCAGCGCGGTCTTGCGCGAAGGCGCGTTCAGGCTGTCGCACTTCCATTCGTAGCGCCGATACCCCAGGTCGTCGAAGACATGACGCATCAACAGATACTGCGCTTCCGTCGATATGCGCGTCTGCTTGAGCAAGGGCGAAAACGTGACGCTGCCCATTTCGATGACACCATGCACGGGCTCGATGCGCATCAGCGCGAGTGTGCCGACCGCCTTGCCGCTCGCGGAATCGACGACGGTGTAGTGAAGCGGATCGGTGGATGCCGCGGCTTTCGTCAGGTAGTCGCGGAACGCGTCGAAGTCCGTGAACGGTCCGACGAAGAGATAGGTCCAGTCGCTGCCGTCCGGGGCCTGCCCATAGGCGTCGAAGAGATCGGCCGCGTGGCGATCCGCATCGAGCGGCTCGATGCGGCAATGCTTGCCTTCGATGGCGATGCGCGCGGGCCGCTCGCGCGGCGTCCAGTCGATCACCGCTTCGCCGATGGGCTGCTGATATTCGTTGGTTCTCGTCATGCGTGAAGGAACTCCGGTTGCGTGAGAAGGAGTGAGAGTACGGCGCGTCATCGCGTTGTGTGTTAATCGGGCTTCGCCGGTTCCCGTTAGCGTGTCGGTCTATTGGCGTTGCCCCTCTGCAAATAAACCAAGTAGAAAGCGGCATCCGGCGAAAGCCCATACCGTCCCAGAAAATGCACGCACCTAGCGCGCCCCCGCGCCCAGCTTCACGGTGCCATCAGGCTGAGGAACTTCGATCGGCTTGACTTCGACCGCCGCCGTGCCCTCCTTCTTGATCCCGAGCTTGTCCGCCGTCTTCGGCGAAACATCGACGATCCTGTCCTTCACATACGGGCCGCGATCCCGAATCTGCACCACTTCGCTATTGCCGTTCTCGAGATTCGTGACCCGTGCTTTAGTACCGAGCGGGAGCGTCTTGCTGGCGGCCGCGTCGGATTGCGGATTCATCTGCGTGCCGTCGGCCATCTTCTTCTTGTAGAACTTGTGGCCATAGTACGAAGCCTTGCCTTTGCGCGGATTGCCCGAGCGGTCGAGACCGCGTTCATGAGCGGATGTGGCCTTCGTGTGATGGCCGCTGGCGGATGCCGTCTTGTGCGCGGGATACGCCGTGCTCATGCAGCACGACACGATCACGCATACGAATGTCCGAACCCGTTTCATGTTCCTTTCCTCTTGAACTCGACGTCTCGTGGCTTCCTGGTAGCAGGGATCGATCCGTTTCCGTCTGCTCAATGGATCGAACGCCCGCACGGTGAGCCGGTTGAGCCCGTGAGCGCTACTGCTCCGGAGCGGACAACGGCCGGGTCGCCATCGCGCGCGTCAGACCGTGGACCGGGCGACGCACGGCTACATCGAACGGATTGATCTGCGGCCCGATAATCGCGGCCTGACGCTTCAGCAACTCGACCACCATCGGCAGGCGGTCTTCGCCGAGACGCGTCGACAGCGTGCCGACGCTCAGCGCGCCGACCGCAAGCCCGGAACGATCGAGAATCGGCACCGCGACGCCCGCCATGCCGTCGATCAGCCCGCTGTTGCGCCCGGCATAACCTTGCGCACGCACGCGCTCGATCTCGGTGCGCAGATAGACCTCGTCGAACACGCCATAGTTATGCAGCCGCGGCACGTTGAAGCGGATGATCTCCTCGCGCTCTTCCTCGGGTTGAAACGCGAGAATCGCGAGGCTGCCCTGCCCGACGCCCAGCGCCACGCGTCCGCCCACGTCGCCGGTAAAGGAGCGGATCGGGAACGGGCCTTCGCACATGTCGAGGCATACCGCATCGAAGCTGCTCTTCACGAGCAGGAAGATGGTGTCGCCGAGACTCGCGCATAGCCGCAGCAGCGCAGGCCGGCACAGCGTGCGCATCCGGCTCGGGTTGCCCGCGCGCGCCGCCAGCGAAAAGAAGTCGACGCTCAACCGATAGCGCTTGGTCCCTTCGTCCTGTTCGACGACGCCTTCAGCGATCAGCGCGTGCAAGATGCGGTGCACCGTCGCCTGCGTGAGTCCGACCGCCTTCGCGAGCGCGGTGACACGACTGCCTTCGGCCTGATCCTCGCCGAGGGCGCGGATCACGGCGAACGCACGCTCGAGCATGCCGACGCCGGGCGTTTCCGGCGCCGATGTTCCGTTTCCTTCGTCAGAAGCCTTCATCTTCGCCTCGTTTATTCCATTCGATGGAATGGCCGCGCTGCGCGCTCTTTCCGCCACTATTCGACCCGATCCGCGCGGGTTGCGCAATCTAAGGGATTACCCAGATCACGTTCAGCAGAATAAACCACAGTCTAAGAAGCAAACAATTCCGCTGTTCGAAATTTGGCATCAACTTTCAATCACTCACTGGAATTTTAAATTGACGCTTCGGAATTTGGCTGGCTAGAGTCCATTTCATCGGAATCAGTCGTACATCGCCGGCGCGCGCCGCGCCGAAGGGGCAGGCCATGTCGTTTCTCACGTTGACCGATCTTTCGAAATCGTTCGGCGATCTGCACGCCGTCGCCGACGTCAATCTGTCGGTCGAGAAGGGCGAATTCGTCTCGCTGCTCGGGCCGTCGGGCTGCGGCAAGACCACGACCTTGCAGATGATCGCGGGATTCATCGAAGCGACGCGCGGGCGCATCATGCTCGATGGCCGCGACATCACGCACATGCGCCCGAACCGGCGCGGACTCGGGATCGTGTTCCAGAGCTACGCCCTCTTTCCGCACATGAGCGTCGAGCAGAACGTGAGCTTCGGGCTGGAGATGCGCGGCATCGACAAGAGCGAGCGCCGCGAGCGCGTGCGCGAGGCGCTGTCGCTCGTGCGGCTCGACGCGTTCGCGCATCGTTTTCCGCGCGAACTGTCCGGCGGCCAACGTCAGCGCGTGGCGCTCGCGCGCGCGATCGTCATCGCGCCGCCCGTGCTGCTGCTCGACGAGCCGATGTCGAACCTCGACGCGAAGCTGCGCGAGGACATGCAGTTCGAGCTGCGCGGCATTCAGCGCAAGATCGGCACGACGACGATCATGGTCACGCACGATCAGTCGGAAGCGCTGTCGATCAGCGATCGCGTCGTCGTGATGGAAGCGGGCCGCATCACGCAGGTCGATACGCCGTATCGTGCGTATGAGCGTCCCGAGACGAGCTTCGTGTCGCAATTCATCGGCAAGGCCAACATGCTGCGCGGCACGATTGTCGCGCGCGACGGCGAGGCCATTCGCATCGATCTCGGCCACGATCTCGCAGAGACTGGCTCGACCTCGCAACTGCCGGAGCGCGAGCGCGCGATCGGCGTCGGCGATGCCGTGACCGTGTGCATCCGCCCCGAGAAACTGAAGCTCGGCGCGGCGGGCAGCGGACGTCTGCCCGGCCGCGTGACGAGCCGGTTCTTCCTCGGTAGCCAATGGCTTTACCGGCTCGACAGCCGCGCGGGCGAAATGCTCGTGTGTTGCCAGAATCACGGCGACGAACCGCTCGAAGAAGGCGCGCAAGTAGGCATCGACTGGAACACGGAGTCGATCCGCTTTATCCAGCAGGAGGCCGCTCGTGGATAGCACGCTGCGCTCTTCCGAGCCCGCCGCAACGGGGAAATCGAAACGCACCCGGCGCGCCCCGTGGCATGCCTATCTGCCGATGTGGATGATGAGCGCGCCCGCGCTCCTGCTCTTCGCGGTGCTCGTGATCGTGCCGCTCGCGATGACGCTCGCGCTCACGTTCTATCGTTTCGATCCGGCGATGGGCCCCGTCGCCGCGTTCGATCTGCACAACTACGCCGAAGTGCTCGGGTCGTCGTACTTTCACACGATCTTCGCGCGCACGTTCGGCATCGCCGCGCTGGTGACCTTGCTGTGCGTCGTCATCGGCACACCCGAGGCGTACATCCTGTCGCGCATGGGCGATCCCTGGCGCTCGATCTTTTTGCTCGTGATCCTCGCGCCGCTGCTCGTCTCGGTCGTCGTGCGCGCGTTCGGCTGGAGCATGCTGCTCAACGTGAACGGACTCGTGAATCAGTTGCTCGGCGCATTCGGCTTCGGTCCGTACAAGCTGCTTTATACGACGTTCGCGATCGTCATCGCGCTGGTTCACGTGATGCTGCCGTTCATGGTGATCCCGGTGTGGACGGCGCTCCAGCGCATCGATCCGCAGACCGAAAACGCCGCGCTCTCGCTGATGGCCTCGCCCGCCGTCACGCTGTGGCGCATCGTGCTGCCGCAACTCGTGCCGGGGATTCTTTCGGGCAGTCTGATGGTGTTCGGCCTGTCCGCGAGCGCCTTTGCGATTCCGGGACTGCTCGGCGGACGCCGTCTGAAGGTCGCGGCCACCACCGTCTACGACCAGTTCCTCAGTTCCATGAACTGGCCGCTCGGCGCCACCATCGCAATGCTGCTGCTCGTCGCGAATCTGGTGGTGATGCTCACTTACTATCGCGTGCTCGAGCGGCGCTACACGCGCAGCATGGGCTGAACGAGGCGATCCATCATGCGCAAAAACGGTCCCGTCGCGCTCGCGTTCCATACGATCGTGATCCTGTTCGTGCTGGCGCCGCTCGTCATCGTCGTGCTCGTCGCGTTCACGCCCGAAGAAACGCTGACGCTGCCCACGCGCGGCCTCTCGCTGCGCTGGTTCCGCGCGATTCTCGATTATCCCGACTTCATCTCGGCGTTCTTCAACAGCGTGAAGCTCGCGTTCGCATCGGCGACGCTGGCGCTCGTCGTCGCGTTGCCCGCGGGACTCGCGATCGGCCGCGCGCGCTTTCCCGGGCGCGGCTTCCTGAACGCGCTGCTGCTTTCGCCGCTCGTGATTCCCGGCCTCGTGCTCGGCATCGCGATGCTGCGCTTCTTCGCGCTGATCGGCGTAACCGGCTCGTTCGCGTGGCTGATCCTCGCGCACATGGTCATCATCACGCCGTTCGTGATGCGGCTCGTGCTCGCGTCGGTGAGCGGCATGGACCGCAGCATCGAGCACGCCGCGTCGTCGCTCGGCGCGAGTGCGTGGACGACCTTCCGCCGCGTCACGCTGCCGATGATCCTGCCCGGCATCACCGGAGGCTGGCTGCTCGCGTTCATCAACAGCTTCGACGAGCTGACGATGTCCGTCTTCGTCACATCGCCGCAAACGGTGACGCTGCCGGTGCGCATGTACATGTACGCGACCGAATCGATCGATCCGATGATGGCGTCGGTCTCCGCGCTCGTCATCTTCATCACCGCGGGCGCGATGCTGATTCTCGACCGCGTGTACGGGCTCAACCGCATTCTGATCGGCCAGCACTGAACCCACTCATGAGCACCGTAACGATTCATCATGCGCCGCAATTCGTCCGTCTCGATGAGACCCATCGCGCGCGCATTCCCTTCGTTCTCGATGGCGTGCCGGCCGAAGCGCTCGCGGGCGATACGCTCCTGACCGCCATCCTCATGCGGCAACGACACGTGCGGCATAGCGAATTCAGCGGCAAGCCGCGCGCGGGCTTCTGCCTGATCGGCGCGTGCCAGGATTGCTGGGTGCGCGGCGAAGACGGCAAGCGCATGCGCGCATGCTCGACGCGCGTGGAGGCGGGCATGCGTGTCGTCACGGAGGATGTTCGATGAGCGGCGCGCATCGTGTGGTGATCGTCGGCGCGGGGCCGGCGGGCATTCGCGCGGCAGAGACGCTCGTCGCGGCGAGCGTGCGGCCGGTCGTCATCGATGAAAACGCGCGCTGGGGCGGCCAGATCTATCGACAGCCGCCCGCCGGCGCCGGCTTCAAGCGCAGTGCAGCGACGCTCTATGGCTTCGAGGCGAAGAAAGCCGAAGCCGTGCACGACGCGATGGCGAAGCTGCTGCCGAAGATCGACTATCGTCCCGACACGCTCGCGTGGGCGTGCGAACAGAACCGCCTCGACACCCTTCACGCGGGCCGCGAGACGAGCGTGCCGTTCACGCATCTGATCATCGCGAGCGGCGCGACGGATCGCATCGTGCCGCTGCCCGGCTGGACGCTCGCGGGGGTATTCACGCTCGGCGGCGCGCAGGTCGCATTGAAGGCGCAAGGCTGCGCGATCGGATCGCGCGTCGTGTTCGCGGGCACCGGACCGCTGTTGTATCTCGTCGCCTATCAATACGCGAAGGCGGGCGCGCGGGTCGCGGCCGTGCTCGATACGAGCCCGCTCGCGCGTCAGGCCGCCGCCGCGCCGCGCATGCTGAGCCAGCCGTCGATGTTCGCCAAGGGCGTGTATTACGTCGGATGGCTGCAGGCGCACGGCGTGCGTATCGAACGCGGCGTGACGCTCGATCGCATCGATGGCGACGATGCCGTGCGCGGCATCCGCTGGCGCACGCGTCGCGGCGAGCCACGCTCGCTCGACTGCGATGCCGTCGGCATGGGCTTCGGCCTTCGCCCCGAAACGCAGCTCGCGGATCTCGCCGGATGCCGCTTTCGCTTCGACCCGCTCAATCGCTGCTGGCTCCCCGAGCGCGACGCGGCGGGCCGCAGCTCGGCGCGCAACGTCTATCTCGCCGGCGACGGCGCGGGCATCGCCGGTGCGGACGCCGCCGAGCCCGCGGGACGGCGCGCCGCACTCGCGCTGATCGAAGACATCGGCATCGTGACGCACCGAAGCGCGCAGCCCGATGCCACGAAACTCGAACGCGAACTCGCACGCATCGCCGTTTTCCGCGCGGGCATCGAGCATGCATTCGCGCCGCCCGTGAACGCCGCGCAGCACTGGCCCGACGACATGACCGTGTGCCGCTGCGAGGACGTCACCGCGGGCACGATGCGCGCGTGCATCCGCAGCGGGCTCGCCACGGAAGTCAACCGGTTGAAGTCGCTGACGCGCATCGGCATGGGCCGCTGTCAGGGCCGCATGTGCGGCGAATCCGCGATCGCCCTGCTTGCCGCCGAAACCGGCAAGCCGCTCGCCGATGTCGGCCGTCTGCGCAGCCAGGCGCCCATCAAGCCCATCCCGATCACACCGATGCTCTACGACGACGGCGTGCACGTGCAGCCCGAGGAAGCCCACGATGAATGACACGCGTGCGGGTGTGAGTCATTTCGATGTGGTGATCGCGGGCGGCGGGCTCGTCGGCTCGTCGACGGCACTCGCGCTCGCGAAATCGGGCATGCGCGTCGCGCTGATCGAACGGCGCTTCTGCGGCGCGCAGGCGAGCGGCGTGAACTACGGCGGCGTGCGCACGCAGGGACGCACGGCGGAACAGCTGCCGCTCGCCGTGCGCGCGCGGCGCGTCTATGGCCGCTTGCCGGAGCTGATCGGCATCGACGGCGAGATGGTCGTGTCGGGTCATCTGCGTCTCGCGCGGCGCGAAGCCGATCTCGACGTGCTCGATCGATGGTCCGCGATGGCGCGCGAACACGGCGTCGAATCGCACGTGATGAGCGGCCCGGCGTTTCGCCAGCGCTATCCGTGGCTCGGTCCTGCGGCGATCGGCGGCTCGCTCTGCCCGAGCGACGGCCACGCGAATCCGCGTCTCGTCTCGCCGGGTTTTGCGCATGCCGCCCGGCGCGCGGGCGCCGACGTGCGCGAGCAGACCGAGCTGTCCGACATCACCTTCGACGGCACGCGCTTCCAGATGCGCGCGGGCCGCGAGCGCATCAGTTCGGACTGGCTCGTCAACAGCGCGGGCGCGTGGGCGAACCGCATCGCGGGGAGCTTCGGCGAAAGCGCGCCGATGAAGCCCATCTACCCGAACATGTGGGTAACCGAGCCGCTGCCGCTTTTCATCGGGCACAGTCTCGGCGTGGTCGGTGGCGGCATCTATGCGCGTCAGGTGGAGCGCGGCAACTGCGTGATCGGCGGCGGGCGCGGACATGGCGACGGCGAGTACGCGCAGCCATCGACGGCCACGACGCGCGCCGTGATGCGCGACGCGTGCGCGCTCTTGCCCGCCCTGCGCGATGCGCTCCTGATCCGCACATGGAGCGGCGTGGAAGGCGAAACACCGGACGGCAATCCGATCATCGGGTTAAGCCGCACCACGCCGCGCCTTCTGCATGCGTTCGGTTTTTCGGGCGGCGGCTTCCTGCTCGCGCCCGGCGTCGGCGAAGTGCTCGCCGAACTGGTTACGCAGGGCGAGACCAGCACGCCGATCGACGCGTTCTCGATCGGACGGTTCAGTTCGATGCCTCTATCCGTCACTCATTAGCCACTCACTCAGCCAGAACAAGGAAAACTCACGATGAAGCTGCCCCGCACACTCGTTTCGATTGCCGCGCTCGTCGCGCTCGGCGTTGCGCCGTCCGCCTGGTCCCAGAGCAAGACGATCTATATCGGCATGAACGGCGGACCGATGGAAAAGGCCTATACGAGTCAGGTTCTGCCCGAGTTCGAGAAAGCCAACAACGTGAAGGTCGTCGTGGTGCCGGGCACATCCTCGGACGTGCTCGCGAAGCTGCTCGCGAACCGCAACAGCCCGCAAATCCACGTCGCGTTCCTCGATGACGGCGTGATGGCGCGCGCCGTCAGCATGGGCGTGTGCCAGAAGCTCGACGATTCGCCCGTGCTGAAGGAGCTCTATCCGTTCGCGCGCCTGAAGGACGACATGGGCGCGGGCGTGCAGCTCGGCATGACCGGCATCGGCTACAACACGAAGCTCTTCAAGGAAAAAGGCTGGGCGCCGCCGACCTCGTGGATGGATTTCGCCGATCCGAAGTACAAGGGCAAGGTGGTGTTCCAGTCGGCCTCGAGCAGCACGTTCGGCCTGCATGGCTTCCTTGCGATCAACCGCATCCTCGGCGGCAGCGAGAAGAACGTCGAGCCGGGCTTTTCCAAATGGGCGACGACAGTCGGCCCGAACGTCGTCGAATACATTCCGAACTCGGCGAAGCTCTCGGAGATGATCACGACGGGCGAAGCCGGCCTCTTTCCGCTCACGCCGACCGCCATCGGCGATCTGAAGGACAAGGGTCTACCGGTCGCGTATGTCGCGCCGAAGGAAGGCGCGGTGCTGCTGCTCGTCGATGTATGCGTCGTGAAGAACAATCCGGATCCGGCGCTCGCGCAGAAGCTTGCGCAATTCCTCCTCTCGGCGCCCGCGCAGACGAAGGCGGCCGAAGCCGGCAAGCAGATTCCCACCAACACGCAGGCGAAGATGACGCCGGAGATGGAGAAGAATCTCGGCGACCTGAACGCACTCGTGAAGAAAGTGACCGTGGTGGACTGGGACACGATCAACGCGAATCGCGCGCAGTGGGATCAGCGCTGGAATCAGCAGATCGAGAAGTAACGCTTAAAGATCCTTCACCAGACGAAGCGCATCGTAGATGGCGGCGTGCGTGTTGCGCGCCGACACCGCGTCGCCGATCCTGAAGAGCTGGAAGCGCCCTTCGGGATTCGTCTGCGCGCTTTGCGGCTTGCCGTCGATGAGCGCCTCGTAGTTCACCGAGCCGCGATTCTTCGAAAGCGGCTTGAGTTCGAAATACAGTTCGTCCATCGGAATCGTGCCGTGATTGACGACGATCTGATCGTGGCGCTGCTCCTTCTTCACACCGCCGTAGTCGCTGCCGATCGTCGCCACCAGTTCGCTGCCTTCGCGGCGAACGGACTCGAGGCGAAACGTCACCGTGAAGGTCGTCGCGAGTTTTTGCAGCGAGCGCATATAGGGCACGAGATTCATGCTCATGACTTCGGGCGAGAAAGAGCGGTCGGGCGTCATCACTTCCACCTTGCCGCCGGCCTGTGCAATCGTTTCGGCCGCCTGAAGCGCGGCGTGATCGCCGGCATCGTCGAAGATCAGGACATTCGCGCCGGGTTTCACATCGCCGGAAATGATGTCCCACGAAGAGACGACATGCTCGTTCCCTTCGCTGCAGACCTCCGTGTGCGGCATGCCGCCGGTCGCGACGATCACCACATCCGGATTTTCCGCCAGCACCGTTTCGTTGTCGGCCCACGTATTGAACCTGAACCGGACGCCGAGCCTTTCGCACTGCGCCATGCGCCAGTCGATGATGCCCATCATCTCCTTGCGGCGAACGTTTTGCGCGGTGAGGCGAATCTGGCCGCCGGGATCGTTCATCGCTTCCAGCACGACGACGTCGTGCCCGCGCTCGCCCGCGACGCGCGCAGCTTCAAGACCCGCGGGCCCCGCACCCACGATGACGATCCTGCGCTTCGTCGCGGCGGGTTCGATCGTGTGCGGCATCTCCAGTTCGCGGCCCGTCGCGGCGTTGTGGATGCACAGCGCCATGCCGCCCTGATAGATGCGATCCAGACAATAGTTCGCGCCCACGCAGGGCCGGATATCGTCTTCCCTGCGCTCGATGATCTTGCGCACGATATGCGGATCGGTCATATGCGCGCGCGTCATGCCGACCATGTCGATCTTGCCCGACTCGATCGCATGGCGCGCCGTCGCGACGTCCTGAATGCGCGCCGCATGAAACGTGGGAAAGTCCGTCGCTTGCCGGATCTCGCCCGCGAAGTCGAGATGCGGAGCGCTCTTCATCCCCATGATGGGAATGACGTCGGTGAGCCCGGCATCGGTTTCCAGATGCCCGCGGACGACATTCAGGAAATCGACGAGGCCGCTGTTCTTGAGGCGCTTCGAAATCTCGATGCCTTCTTCTTTCGTGATGCCGCCCGGGAGCATCTCATCGGCCGTATAACGGATGCCGACGAGAAAGCGCTCGCCGACGCGCTCACGCATCGCGCGCAGCACGTCGAACGTGAAGCGCATGCGGTTCTCAAGCGAACCGCCATACGGACCTTCGAGCGTATTCGTCAGAGGCGACCAGAACTGGTCCATCAAGTGACCATAGGATTCGATTTCCAGCCCGTCGAGGCCGGCGGCCTTCATGCGCTCCGCCGCATCCGCGAAGTCCCGGACGATGCGCTCGATATCCCAGTCCTCCAGCTTCTTCGGGAAAGCCCGGTGCGCGGGCTCGCGACTGTGCGACGGCGAGACGGCAGGCAACCAGTCGCCCTTGTCCCAGCGCGTGCGGCGGCCGAGATGGGTCAACTGGATCATCACCTTCGCGCCGTGCTCGTGGCACTCGTCGACGAGGTCCTTCATCCACGGCACGACTTCGTCCTTGTACGCGAGGATGTTGTTGAAGACCGGCGGGCTGTCCTTCGATACCGCCGCGGAGCCCGCCGTCATCGTCAATGCAATGCCGGCCTTCGCGCGCTCGACGTGGTAGGCGCGATAGCGCTCCTTCGGCATCCCATCCTCGGCGTAGGCCGGTTCATGCGACGTCGTCATGATCCGGTTTCGAAAAGTGAGGTGTTTCAGCGTGTAAGGCTGCAGCAGCGGGTCCGTGGACATGGATGCCTCATCGAAGCGAGTGGGAACGAAACGCCTGTCGTGGTGAAGAGTAGAACCACTGTACACATGTGTCAAGTAGGGAGACAATGGTGTACATTGACTGTGACGCATGATCGACCAGGGAAAAAACGAAATGGACGAGACGCTCGACGTGGTGCGCGGCTCCGCCGAAATGTGGCTGGATGCGGCGTATGAAGGCCTCCTCGAAGGAGGCGTGGATGCGGTGCGCATCCTGCCGCTTGCAAAAAAGCTGAATCTTTCGCGAACCAGCTTCTACTGGTTCTTCAAGGATCGCGAGGAACTGCTCGCCGCACTGCTCGACCGATGGAAACAGAAGAACACAGGCAACTGGATCGAACGAACGGAAGCGTATGCGGACAGTGTGTGCGAAGCGATGCTGAACGTATTCGACTGCTGGTTCGACGACACTATTTTCGACTCGCGATTCGAGGCCGCTATACGCAACTGGGCGCAGCAATCGCCGGAAATTGCGGCGCAGATGGCGCAGGACGATGCGCAACGCATTGCGGCGCTCACTGCCCTGTTCGAGCGATTCGACTATGCGCCGCGCTCAGCCGATGTCCGCGCGCGCGTGGCTTATTTCACGCAGGCCGGCTATGTCTCGACGAAACCCGACGAAGACATGTCGGTCCGCATGATGCGCATTCCGGAGTACGTCGAAGTCTTCACGGGCGTACGGCCGAAAAAGCACGAGCTTCAGCGCTTCTACGCGCGGCGCAACTTCGAGTTCGAGTGAGCGATCGCGCCCGCGGGTTACTTCGCGGTCAACTGATCGAACACATGCTCGCATGCGGCTTTCCACGCCGCGTTGCCGCCGAGCTTTTCCAGCACCTCCAGTCCTTGCGCCGTATAGGTGCCCGCCGTCGCGATGGATGAACCGATTTCGCCGATTCCCGACGATGCTTTGTATCGCGAGTAAGCAACGCAGTCTTCAACGCCACTGAGCACGAGCTGTCTTGCATCGTCGGGTGTGAAGCCCTTCTGAACGAACCATTGCTGCAGATCGTGAAGCAGAAAATAGAACCATCCGTTCATGCATGCGCCCACCGTGGCAAGCTCGAATTCGCGTTCAGTCGAGAGAAGCACCGGATTTCCCAGCGCAGCGAGCAATGGCGCCATCGCTGAGCTTGCGGGATAGACCGCGACCGTCGAGCGATTGATCTCGGCAGCAAGAGACAACATGGCGCGGGTGCATTCCCGGGCGCCGAACATACGCTGCAAATCGCCGACGGGCACGCCGCTGACGACGGAAACGAGCGGGATGCTCGGCTTCAGCGTGATCTCCTGCGCGAGCTCGTCGAGTTGCCCCGGACGAACGCCGATCAGAATGACATCAGCGGCATCCGCGACTTCCTGGTTATCGCGCATCAACGCACAGCCGACATCCTTCGCGAGACTTTCCGCCCTCGTGCGGCTTCTGGGCGAAAGGATAAACGCCGTATCGGTGCCGCTACGATGCAATCCTCGAATCATCTTCTCGGTCAGATCGCCGACGCCGAGCACCCCGAGCTTCATCATGAGTTTCGCCACTCCTCGCTGGACCTGATTTGCCGAACTGGACAATCGTTCAGGCTGTGCGATGCGACTTGACGGGAGAAAGTCTGTCTCTCGCCGACAGCAAGCGATCGACCTGTTGCTCGCCAGCCGTCGCGTGACACGCTTGCGCGCTTAACCTGAACCCGCTCGACGCCTATGAACAGAGACTTTCGCACCCATTGGCACGCCGCGTGCAAATGAATGAGTGGCGAATTGCATGTCGCCATTCACTTCACTTTTGCCAGGAGACCCGCCATGACCACTCTGACCATCACCGATCTGCCTCGCGTCGACACGATCGACCGCCAAGCGATGTCCGCCGTGCGCGGCGGGATCGCGCATGTGACCCTGCCGGGCGGCGGCAACACGATTCCCGAGTTGCCGCCGTCGCTGCCGGCGTCGTGGCCCAGCGCCGCCGCGCTCTTGAAGGAACTGCACATTCCGGTGCCATTGCAGATTTCGCCGCAACCCGCGACGCAAGATCCTCGTCTGCTGTGAGCGCGGGTCGCATCACGCTCGACGCGCCTTCATCGTTCGTAATAGATCGCAAGCCATACGGTTTGCTCGTCGGCATGCGTCCACGCGACGCGATGCCGGCAATGCGGCTCGATCAGCACGTAGTCACCCGGATGCATGTCGTGCCGCGTCGAGTCCTCCTCGAACTCGAGCACGGCCGCGCCCGTCAGCAACACGACCCATTCGGCGCGCGAGTCGTCGTACCAGAAGCCTTCGGGACTCGCGTGTCCCATCGACACGATGCGCTCCACGTTCAGGCGCTGTCCCGTGACGAGCATGTCGATCCGCTCTTCGCTGCCGTGCTTTGCCTCGAAGCCGAACAGGTTACCCGTTTGCAGTTGCATGGATCGACCTCACGTCAACGTTCAGTTCGCTGATATCGATTATGTCCGAACTCGACTTCCATGCAACATCTCAAGCAGTCACGCGGCCACTCCGCCCACCAGCAGTTCGCGCATCGCGTCGAGCGCCGCCGAGAAATGCCCCTTGCGCCACACGAGCAGCGTATCCACACGACCGAGTTCGCCCATCGGATGCAGGTCCACTTCGCCATCCAGCCGCGCGAGCTCGAGCACCGAGCGCGGCGCCACCGCGACGCCCGCCCCTGCCGCCACGCACGCGACGATCGCGTGATACGAACCCAGCTCCAGCACCCGCGCGGGCCTGATACCCTGCTGCTCGTACCAGCGCATCGCGTATGAGCGGTAAGCGCAACCGCGCTCGAACGCCACGAGCGTCAGGCCCGCCGCCTCGCGCGCCATCGTCACCGGATGCTGTCCGCGCGGCGTGATCAGCGCCAGCTCTTCCTCGAACACCGGCACGGACTCGAACTGCTCGGCGGCAAGCGCGTCGGGCTCGATGGGACGCGCCATCACAGCCGCGTCCACTTCGAAGGTGCGCACGCTCTCGATGAGCGCGCGGGTCACGCCCGTCGCCAGTTCGAGCGTGACCTGCGGCCAGCGCTGGTGGTAGGCGGCCAGCACGCGCGGCAGGCGGCTCGCGGCCGTGCTTTCCATCGTCCCGAGCCGCAGACGGCCTTGCGGACGATTCTCGCTGACCGCGTGCCGCGCTTCCTCGGCGAGCGCGAGCAGACGTTCCGCGTAAGGCAGCAAGGTCTCGCCGGCCGGCGTCAGCACGAGACGCCGGCCATCGCGGATGAAAAGATCCGTGCCGAGCGTCTCTTCCAACTGACGGATGCGCGTCGTGACATTCGACTGCACACGATTGAGCTTCGCCGCTGCCCGCGTCACGCCGTTCTCGCGCACGACCGCCCGGAAAATCGTCAATGCCGACAGATCCATGATCTTTCCAGAAGATTGGTTGTATCTCGATTATTCATTTTTCAAGATACTACGATCAAGCTAGGATGGGTGCATTACCGCTTCGCCTATCGACTATGGCATCGCCCGCTCAAGCATCGTCGTTGCCCGCTCATCACGCGCGATATGCCGCGCTCGCGTGCGCCGTCGTGCTCGCGGTGGCGCTCGGCGTCGGGCGATTCGCCTTCACGCCGCTGCTTCCGCTGATGCTCAAAAGCGGCGCGCTCGATATCCGTCACGGCGGCTGGCTCGCATCGGCCAACTACGCCGGCTATCTGATCGGCGCGTTGTCGTGCGCGGCGATCCGCATCGATCACGCGCGCATGGTGCGCCTCGCGCTCGCGTGGACCATCGTGCTGACGCTCGCGATGGGCCTCGTCCATCTCTTCTGGCTGTGGGCCGCGATACGGTTCGCGGCGGGCGTCGTCAGCGCGTGGGCATTCGTGTTCGCGTCGCAATGGGGCTTGCGGCGGCTCGCCGAGCTCGACGCGCACGGCCTCGGCGGCGTGATCTATGCGGGCCCCGGCGTCGGCATCGTGGCGACCGGTTTGCTCGGTGCGGCGGCCGCGGCGTTCGGCGTGCCGGCGCCGTGGGTATGGATCGGCTTCGCGGTCTGTTCGTGCGTGGCGGGCGCGCTCGTATGGAGGACGCTCGCGCATCGGGCACCGGCGTCGCGCGAGCGCGCGCATGCCGCCGATCGCGTGGCGCTCGCATCGTCGCGCGCCGATTCGATCGGGCTCGTCGGGCTCTACAGCCTCGCGGGTTTCGGCTACATCATCACCGCGACCTTTCTTCCTGTCATCGCGCGACAGGCGTTGCCGGGCTCGCCGTGGCCCGACCTGTTCTGGCCCGCGTTCGGCTTCGCGCTGATCGCCGGCGCGCTGATCGCCGCGCGGCTGCCGCTGTCGTGGGATAACCGGCTGCTGTCGGCGGCGTGCTATCTCATTCAGGCGCTCGGCATCTTGCTGGGCATCGTGTTTCCGAGCGCGCTCGGCTTCGGTATCGGCAGTGCGCTGCTCGGCTTGCCCTTCACCGCGATCACCTTGTTCGCGATGCGCGAGGCGCGCCGGCTGCGCGGTGAAGCCGCGGCGGGCCTGATGGGATACGCGACCGCCGCATACGGGCTCGGACAAATCGCCGGACCGCTCGTCGCGGCGCCGATCGCGGCGCACACGGGCTCCTTCTCCATCGCGTTATGGATTGCGGCGGCGGCGCTTGGACTCGGCGCGGCCGGACTCGCATGGCTCGGGATGCGAGGGCGCACGACGACCACCTGACGCAGCAGGATCGTCCTATCAGTGTGCCGGCGCCGCATGTCAAAGTGACAGGCATCCTCATACGTGGAGCATGCCGTGTCCGCCGCTGAAACATCCGCTCTTCTCTATCGCCCCTTCACCGCCGATGACATCGCCGCGGCGCATGCGCTCTCGGTGGAAGTCAAATGGCCGCATCGCGCCGATGACTGGCGCTTCGTGCTCGACGCCGGCGCGGGTTTCATCGCGCAGGACGGCGAGCGCGTGGTCGGCACCGCGCTGTGCTGGAAGTATGGCGACGACGGCGGATCGCTCGGCATGGTGATCGTCGCGCCGGATTGCCAGGGCAAGGGCATCGGCCGCAAGTTGATGGAACTGCTGCTCGAAGCGCTCGGCAAGCGCATCACCGTGCTGCATGCCACGCCCGCGGGCGAGCCGCTTTACGCCAAGCTCGGGTTCAGGCGCATCGGCGCGATTCATCAGCATCAATCCGCCGATTTCGACGTGCCTGAAATCGACTTGCCGCCGGGCGAGCGGATGCGCGCGATCGAGCCGGGCGATACGCGCGCCATTGCCGATCTCGCATCGCGCGCGAGCGGACTCGACCGAAGCGCGCTTTTGCCTGCGTTGCTGAACGTCGCACGAGGCGTCGTGCTCGAACGCGACGGCGAAATGCTCGGCTTCTCGCTCATCCGCGAGTTCGGGCGCGGTCATGCGATCGGCCCGGTGGTTGCAGTCACCGCCGATCAGCAGCACGCGCGACGCGCGCGGGCGCTCATCGCCCATGCGCTCGCTTCCCGCGAAGGCACGTTCACGCGCATCGACACGCCGGATGAAAGCGGTCTGTCGGACTGGCTCGAAGGCATCGGGCTCGAGCGCGTGGATACGGTCATCAAGATGGCGCGCAACGGCACGCCGCCGCACGATGCATCCGTCGCGCAATTCGCGATCATCAATCAGGCGTTGTGCTGACAGCGATGACGATCCTCTATAAAGCCGATCCCGAACGCGGCCGGCAATGGGCGCAGCATTTCGCGCAACAAGCGCCGGACGTAGCCTTCCGCGTGTGGCCCGATATCGGCGATCCCGCCGCCGTGCGCTATCTCGCTGCATGGCAGCCGCCCGCCGATGTCATGCAGACGTTCCCCAATCTCGACGTGATTTTCTCGGTCGGCGCGGGCATCGATCAATTCGATCTGTCGGGCGTGCCGCCGCATGTCGCGGTCGTGCGGATGACCGAGCCGGGCATCGTCGAAGGCATGGTCGAATATGTGACGCAGGCGGTGCTGACCATTCATCGCGATCTCTTCGATTACGCCGCGCAGCAACGCGAGCACGTATGGCGCGAGATGCCCGTGCGCGCGGCGTCGACGCGGCGCGTCGGCGTGCTCGGCCTCGGCATGCTCGGCACCGCGGTGCTGAAAACGCTGCGTCTTTTCGGCTTCGACTGCGCGGGCTGGAGCCGTTCGCCGCATGAGATAGAAGGCGTCGAATGTCATGCGGGCATCGAATCGCTCGATGCGTTCCTCGCCCGCACCGATATCCTCGTGTGCCTGCTGCCGCTCACGGAGGCGACGCGCGGCCTCATCGGCAAACACGTGTTCGAGACGCTGCCGAAAGGCGCGTCGTTCATCAACGTCGGGCGCGGCCCGCACGTGATTCAGCAGGATTTGCTCGATGCGCTCGACAGCGGCCATCTCCATGCCGCGATTCTCGATGTCACCGATCCCGAGCCCTTGCCGCCGACGCATCCGTTCTGGACGCATCCGCGCGTGCGCCTGACGCCGCATATCGCAAGCGCGACGCGGCCCGAAAGCGCCGTCGACGTGGTGCTGGAGAACCTGCGACGCCATCGCGCGGGCGAGCGCATGATCGGCGAAATCGACCGCACGCGCGGCTACTGAGTCCGTCGCCGGGGGCGCGCAGCACAAAATGCTGCGCGCCCCTGAAAAACGCCGCGAATTTGCTTTTTTGCGATTTTTTTGGCGATGCGCGCGATACGGCTCTGCCGATAGTATGAAGCGGTCAAGAGCCATTCCGCCCCCTTCGCGAAAAGAGAGCCGCATCATGTCGATCAAGTCGCTTGTCGAGTCCGACCGCCAGCATCTGATTCATCCCGTCGTCAGCTATCGCGCGCATGAGGCGCGCGGCGTGACCGTGCTCGATTCCGCCGATGGCGTATTCCTGCGCGATATCGAAGGCAAACAGCTGCTCGACGCCTTCTCCGGCCTGTGGTGCGTGAATACGGGTTACGGGCACGCGAGCATCGTCGAGGCCGCTGCGAAGCAGATGGCGAAACTGCCCTACGCCACGGGCTATTTCCACTTCGGCTCCGAACCCGCGATCGAACTGGCCGCAAAGCTCGTCGAACTCGCGCCCGCGTCGCTGCAACATGTGTACTTCACGCTCGGCGGCTCGGATGCCGTCGATTCCGCGCTGCGCTTCATCACGCACTACTACAACGCAACGGGCCGTCCGTCGAAGAAGCATTGCATCGCGCTGCAACGCGGTTATCACGGTTCGTCGTCGATCGGCGCCGGACTGACCGCGTTGCCCGCGTTTCATCGCAACTTCGATCTGCCGCTGCCCAATCAGCATCACATTCCTTCGCCGTATGCGTATCGCAATGATTACGCCGATGACGCCGCGCTCATCGCGGCATCCGTGCAGGCGCTCGAAGCGAAGGTCGCGGAGCTGGGCGCGGACAACGTGGCTGCATTTTTCTGCGAGCCGATTCAAGGCTCGGGGGGCGTGATCGTGCCGCCGGCGGGCTGGCTGAAAGCGATGCGCGATGCGTGCCGCAAGCTCGGTATCCTCTTCGTCGCCGATGAAGTGATCACCGGCTTCGGCCGCACCGGTCCGCTCTTCGCGTGCCAGGGAGAAGGCGTCGAGCCGGACCTGATGACGGTCGCGAAGGGCTTGACCGCGGGCTATGCGCCGATGGGCGCGGTCCTCATGTCCGATGCGGTCTATCGCGGCATCGCCGATGGCGCCGATGCGTCCGCGGTCATCGGACATGGCCACACGTACTCCGCGCATCCGGTGAGCGCGGCGATCGGGCTCGAAGTGATGCGGCTCTATCATGAAGGCGGCTTGCTCGCGAACGGCCACGCGCAGGCGCCGCGATTCGCGCAAGGACTCGACGCGTTGCTCGATCATCCGCTCGTCGGCGATTCGCGTCATCGCGGCTTGCTCGGCGCGCTCGAACTCGTCGCCGACAAGGACAGCAAGCGCGGCTTCGATGTATCGCTCAAGCTGCCGGACCGCATCGCCGCCGCGGCCTATGGCAACGGCCTCGTGTTTCGCGCGTTCGGCGACAACATTCTCGGCTTCGCACCGGCGCTGTGCTACACGCAAGCGAACTTCGACATGCTGTTCGAGCGCCTCACGAAAACGCTCGATGACGTGCTCGCGCAAAGCGACGTGCGCGACGCGCTGAAAGGCGGACCGGGCTTCAGTTCCCGCGCGGCTGCGTGATAACATCGACCGACCGCCGACATGCGAGACCGAACCCGCCGCGATGAGCACCGACAGCAAGCTGGACCGAATCGATCTGCGTATCCTCTCGCAATTGCAGAAGCGCGGGCGCATCACGAACGTGGAGCTCGCCGATGCAGTCGGTCTTTCGCCCAGCCCTTGCCTGATTCGTGTGAAGCGGCTGGAGAAAGCGGGTTATATCGTCGGCTATGGCGCGCAGATTCAACTCGAAAAGCTTGGCGACGTGCAGGTGGTCTTCACCGAAGTCACGCTCGCCGATCATCGCCGCGAAGACTTCATCAACTTCGTGAATGCCGTGAAGGATGTCGACGAGATCGTCGAATGCCATCTTGCGAGCGGCGGTTACGACTATCTGCTCAAGTTCGTCACGCGCAGCGTGAGCCATTATCAGAGCATCATAGAAGGGCTGCTGGAACGTGGGATCGGCATCGAGAAGTACTTCAGCTACGTCATCATCAAGACGTCGTTCGTGAAGACGCACTACCCGCTCGAAACACTCTTCTCGCAGCATCATCATTGAGGCGCGCGCCTCATTCTTTCAGCATGAATGCACGCACGCGCGTTTTGCACGTGCGTGCTTTTATCGTCGATCATCTTCACGCGGAGTAGCACATGTCCAGCAAATATCGTATTGCCGTGATTCCGGGCGACGGCATCGGCAAGGAAGTGATGCCCGAAGCATTGCGCGCGCTCGATGCCGTGAGCGAGCGCTTCAATATCGAGCTGGAGTACCGGCATATCGAGTGGGCGAGTTGCGATTACTACGCGCAGCACGGCCAGATGATGCCCGATGACTGGAAGGCGCAACTGCAAGACGCCGATGCGATCCTGTTCGGCGCGGTCGGCTGGCCGGACACGGTGCCGGACCACATCTCGCTGTGGGGCTCGCTGCTGAAGTTCCGCCGCGAGTTCGATCAATACATCAACCTGCGCCCCGCGCGTCTTTTCGACGGCGTGCCCTCGCCGCTCGCGAATCGCAAGGCGGGCGACATCGACTTCATGATCGTGCGCGAAAACACCGAAGGCGAGTATTCGTCGGTCGGCGGCACGATGTTCGAAGGCACGGATCGCGAGTTTGTCTCGCAAACGTCGATCTTCACGCGCAAGGGCGCGGAGCGCGTATTGAAGTTCGCGTTCGATCTCGCGCAAAAGCGCGAGAAGACGCTGACGGTCGCCACCAAAAGCAACGGCATTTCGATCAGCATGCCGTGGTGGGACGCGCGCGCCGCCGAAATCGCCGCGCAGTATCCCGAGATCAAATGGGACAAGCAGCACATCGACATTCTGTGCGCGCGCTTCGTATTGAACCCCGATCGCTTCGATGTGGTCGTCGCGACGAATCTCTTCGGCGACATTCTTTCGGATCTCGGCCCGGCATGCACGGGCACGATCGGCATTGCGCCTTCGGCCAACATGAATCCGGAGCGCAACTTCCCTTCGCTGTTCGAGCCGGTGCACGGTTCCGCGCCGGATATCGCGGGCAAGAACATCGCCAATCCGGTCGCGATGATCTGGTCGGCCGCGATGATGCTCGACTTCCTCGGCGAACGCGGCGCGCACGACGCGATGCTCTCCGCCATCGAGACCGTGCTGAAGCAAGGACCGCATACCGGCGATCTGGGCGGCCGCGCGAACACCACGGAAGTGGGCAAGGCCATCGCGCATCTGATCGCCTGATCTTTTCCGGAGACCATCATGACGCAACGATACGAGTTGAGCGATCTGATTCGCGCCGACAATTTCATCGACGGAAAGTGGGTTCCCGCCGCGAGCGGCAAGCGCTTTGCCGTCACGGATCCCGCGACGGGCGAGGTCATCGCGCAAGTGGCCGACAGCGGCCCCGCCGATGCCCGTGCCGCCACCGATGCCGCCGCGCGCGCCTTTCCCGCCTGGCGCGACACGCTGCCGAAAGATCGCGCGGCCGTGCTGCATCGCTGGCATGCGCTGATCGTCGAAAACGCGGATGCGCTCGGGCGTCTGATCTCGCTCGAACAAGGCAAGCCGTTCGCGGAAGGCCGCGGCGAAGTGATGTACGGCGCGTCGTATGTCGCATGGTTCGCGGATGAAGCCACGCGCATCTACGGCGACATCATTCCGCAGCAGCAGCGCGGCAAGCGCATGAGCGCGGTGAAGGAGCCTGTCGGCGTCGTCGCTGCAATCACGCCGTGGAACTTCCCGCTCGCGATGATCGCGCGCAAGATCGCGCCCGCACTCGCGGCAGGCTGCACGGTCGTCGGCAAGCCCGCGGAAGACACGCCGCTCACGGCGCTCGCACTCGTGATGCTCGCGCATGAAGCCGGCGTGCCGGCGGGCGCGTTGAATCTGATCGGCGCATCGCGCGAGAACGCGCAGGACGCGGTCGCCGACTGGCTCGAAGATGGCCGCGTGCGCAAGATCACCTTCACGGGCTCGACGCCGGTGGGCAAGTATCTCGCGCGCGAATCGGCGGGCACGCTGAAGAAGCTGTCGCTGGAGCTCGGCGGCAATGCGCCCTTCATCGTATTCGACGACGCCGATCTCGATGCCGCCGTCGCGGGACTCATGGCATCGAAGTTCCGCAATGGCGGACAGACCTGCGTGTGCCCCAATCGCGTGTACGTCCAGTCGTCCGTGTACGACAAGTTCGCCGATCTGCTGGCAAAGCGCGTGGCCGCATTGAAGGTTGCACCCGCGACCGACCCCGACGCGCAGATCGGCCCGATGATCAACGCGCGCGCGGTCGACAAGATCGAACGTCACGTGAAAGACGCGCTCGAACGCGGCGCACGCGCGCTCACGGGCGGCAAACGTCTCGCCGAACTCGGCCCGAACTACTACGCCCCGACCGTGCTCGCCGGTGCCACGCCCGACATGCAACTGAGTTGCGAGGAAACCTTCGGCCCGGTCGTGCCGCTCTTCCGTTTCAACGACGAAGCCGAAGCGATCCGCGCCGCAAACGACACGCCGTTCGGCCTCGCAGCGTATTTCTACAGCCAGAACCTCAAGCGCATCGATCGCGTCTCGCGGCTGCTCGAAGCCGGCCTCGTCGGCATCAACGAAGGCGCGATTTCAAGCGAAGCCGCGCCGTTCGGCGGCGTGAAGGAATCGGGCTATGGACGCGAAGGCTCGAAGTACGGCCTCGACGATTACCTGTCGATCAAATATCTCTGCCAGGGCGGTCTCGAATGAACGCCTATCCGATCGAAATTACGTTCCCCGATATCAGCGCGCATGCAGCGGGCAACGCGGGCGTGCCGTACGTGCATACGTTCGACTCGGGCATCGACGGTCCGCATGTGATGATCAACGCCCTCACGCACGGCAACGAAGTGTGCGGCGCGATCGTCGTCGATGCCTTGCTGCGCGCTCGATTGAGACCGCGTCGCGGCAGGCTCACGCTTGCCTTCGCAAATGTCGAAGCATACGGGCGCTTCGACGCGAAGAAGCCTGATGCGTCGCGTTTCGTCGATCAGGATTTCAATCGCGTCTGGACCGCGCAAGCGCTCGACGACACCTCGCGCGATTCGAGCGAGCTGCGCCGTGCCCGCGCGATGCGGCCTGTCATCGACACCGTGGATCTGCTGCTCGATCTTCATTCGATGCATGAAAAGAGCAAGCCGCTGATCGTCGCGGGACCGCTCGACAAGGGCATCGAATTGTCGGCGCTGCTCGGCACGCCCGCGACCGTCATCTGCGACGAAGGCCATCCAGAAGGCCGGCGCATGCGCGATTACGAAGGCTTCGGCGATCCGTCGAGCGGCAAGAACGCGTTGCTGATCGAATGCGGACAGCATTGGGAAGCGGCTGCGGTGACAGTGGCGCGCGACGTGACCGCGCGTTTTCTGCTGCTCTCCGGCGTCATCGACAAGGAAGATGTGCCCGACGGCTGGATTCAGCCGTCACCACGAGAAATGCTCGTCGTGCGCGTGACGGAACCGGTCGTCGCGAAAAGCATGGACTTCCGTTTTGCGGGCGATTACACCGGCCTCGAAGTGTTTCACGAAGCGGGCAGCGTGATCGGATGGTCGGAGGGAGCCGCCGTCGCGACGCCCTATGACGATTGCATGCTCGTGATGCCTTCGTTGCGGCAGTTGCGTCCAGGCGTGACCGTCGTGCGGCTCGGCAAGATCGAACGGCGCATTCAATCTGCCTAGAAAAGGCACGCGGCCAGACCGGGACGCGGCGCATGGCATACGCGCCCCGGCAACGCACATGCGCGACTACGCCCCGTAACCGACGATCCCCTTTACTTCGAGAAACGCCTCCAGTCCCCACTCGCCGTATTCGCGCCCATTGCCCGACTGCTTGTAGCCACCGAACGGCGAGCCCGCATCCCAGGCCGGATAATTCACGTAGACGCTGCCCGCGCGCATTTTCATGGCCACGCGCCGCGCACGTTCCTGATCCTTCGACTGC
>NZ_JALQDH010000081.1:0-60485 GCF_023631365.1 Caballeronia sp. INML2
TGTAGCAACGCGACGCGCTCTGCCACGCGCGTCTGCGAGAACGACACGAACGCGCGCCGCGCCGCTGCCACCGCGCGGTCCACATCGCGTGCATCGCCGAGGGCGACTTCGCCGATCGTTTCTTCCGTGGAAGGATCGATGACAGGCAAACGCATGCTGCCGAAAGGCTCGACCCATTCGCCATCGATATAGAACTGCTGTAGATGTCGCATGTTTTCGAGTAGTGGCGGATCGTTCAGGAAGCGTCAGGCGGCGTGCGCGCTGTCGAAAGCAAATGCCCGCGGTCGATTTTGCGCGACGCGCTTGGACAAACCGGCATCGAGCTCGGCCGAGCGGGCCTTCTTTTGCGTGCGCTCGACGAAAGCGCTCGGCGTCATGCCGCATAGGCGCTTGAAGTGCCGCGCAAGATGACTCTGATCGAAAAAGCCGACTTCCGTCGCGACGACCGAACCCGGCACACCCGCGAGCAACAAGGTCTGCGCGCGCCGCACACGCAGCTCGCACAGGTACTTGTACGGCGACAGCCCGAATTGCTCGCGAAACACGGTCGCGAAGCGCGATACGCTCAGCGCCGAGAGATCGGCGAGTTGCGCGAGGCTCACGGTCTTGTCGAAATTGGCTTCGATATAAGCGAGCGCGTCGACGAGATTGGCTTGGCTCATGGCGAAGTCTCGGAGGTGACCGATTCGGCGTGCGTCGACGAAGCGCGCTGAAATCGTCCAATGGAAAACGATGTGAGGTCGACGGGCGTGCTGCCGCTATCGAGCAACTCGGCGAGCGTTTCGCCGACGCCCGGCCCGATCTGAAAGCCCGATCCGCTGAAACCAAACGCATAGAAAAGACCATCGGCTTTCGTGCTTGGGCCGATCACCGGCTCCGAATCCGGCAGATAGCTTTCCACGCCGCTCCATACGCGAATCACATGCAGCGGGCGCATCGCGGGCACCATGCGGCAGAACTGCGCCATCTGTGCGACCGTATTCGCGGGCAGCACGGATGCGCGCCGCGTGCCGGCATCGGCGGGACCGGGAGGGCCGCCACCCAGCACGATATTGCCGCGCGGAATCTGCCGGAAGTACACGCTCTCTTCTTTGATGGACGTGTACACGCCCATCGAAAACTGGAAGACGTAGGGCACGGGCTCGGTCACGGCCATCTGCGGACCGCGTGCGGTGAGCGGCACAGGCTCGCCGAACTGCGTCGATAGCGCATTGGCCCACGCGCCCGCGCAGATCAGCACCTGCTCCGCGCGATACACGTCGCCCGTTGCGCTTTCCACGCGAAAGCCGCCCGCTTCCTTTTCGACGCGCACCACTTCCGTGTTCTCGACGATGCGCGCACCGAGCCGCGCCGCCGCGCGGCCGAACGCGGGCGCGGCGAGACGCGGGTTCGCGTGGCCATCGAGCGGCGAGATCGATGCGGCGAGCACATCGCGGCCGAGGAACGGAAAGCGCCTGAAAAGGGCCGCGCCTTCCAGCACATCGAGATCGAGGCCATACGCGCGCGCATCGGCGGCATAGCGATGAAAGTATTCCGCGTCATGCGCGTGATAACACACACGCGTATGCCCCGACGGCAGGAACTCGACGTCCTCGCCGAGCAATTCGCGCGAACGCCGCCATGTGTCGAGCGCACGATTCGACATCGCGAGTTGTTCGAGCGCGCGGCCTTGGCGACGCACGCCGCCGAAGTTCACGCCGCTCGCCTGCTGTCCCGTCAGACCGCGTTCGAGCAGAATCACCGAACGCTTGCGTCGGCGCAGAAAGAAAGCGGTCGAGGTGCCGACGATGCCGCCGCCGATCACGATCACATCGGCGCGTTCGATCATTCGCTCGTCTCCATGTCCTCGTGCGGCGCAAGCGCCATCGGTAAAGGTTTGACGGGCGCCTGCCCGCGCAGGCGCCCGACTGCTTCGAGCGGCACGCGTGCTTGCGCGGCGATCACTTCCGCGCCCGCATGCGCGCAGAACCGGCCCTGGCATCGGCCCATGCCGACACGGGAGAATGCCTTGGCGCGATTCGCTTCCTTCGCGCCCATGTCGTTCACGACGCGCCTCAGCTCGCCGGCGGTGACCGCTTCGCAGCGGCAGACGATGGTTTCGTCCGGCAGCGTGGCTGCGAATCGCGCGGGCCACGGAAATGCGGTACGCAAGCCCGCCGCGAAACGCGTGAAGCGGCTTAGTTGCGTACGCAATTTGTTTGCTTCGTCTTCGTTGCAGGTCATGCCGAAGTCTTTGATCGCCGCAAGCGCGGCGAGCCGTCCCGCGCGTTCAGCGGCATCCGCGCCGCGCACACGCGCGCCATCTCCCGCGAGATAGACGCCCCTTACGTTGCTGCGGCCGTCTTCATCGGCGACGGGAAGCCACTGTTGCAACGCATGATCGAAACGGAATTCGCAGCCCGCGAGATCGGCGAGTTGAGTTTCGGAGCGCAGGTGATAACCGAGCGCGACGGCATCGCATTCGACTTCGAGCATTGCGCCATCGGCAAGCGTCACGCGCACGGCTTGAACGCCACGCTCAGGTGTGCCGCGAACCTCGACCGGCGTAATGCCGCGATGAATCGGCACGCGCGCATCCTTGAGAATGCCCATCAGCGCGATGCCTTTCTTCAGCGTCGATGGAATCGCGAGCAGTTGCGGCAACGCGCGCAGACGTTGCGCAAAAGTCGATGTATCGAGCACCGCGCTCACCGTCGCGCCCGCTTTGACGTATTGCGCGGCGACGAGATAAAGCAGCGGCCCCGTGCCCATCATCACGACGCGAGAACCGATCGCGCAGCCCTGCGATTTCAGCGCAACCTGCGCGCCGCCGAGACTATAGGTTCCCGCGTGATGCCAGCCAGGCACGGGCATCACGCGATCGGCCGCGCCGCTGCAAATGATGAGCGCATCGAATGCAAGCTCGCGATGATGCGTGCCGCTCACTACATGCACCGCATTCGGCGCTACGTTCCACACGAGCGTATCGGGCATATAGTCGATGTGCGGGCGCAATGCATCGAAGGCCTCGTGCAACGCACGCGCGCGTTGCGCCTCGGTGCCGTACAAGGTGTCATAGGTGCGCGTGAATCCTTCCGGCTGACGACGATAGATCTGCCCGCCATCGCGCCGGCTTTCGTCGATCACCACGGGACGCAAGCCGGCTTCGACGAGCGCCTGCGCCGCGCGCACGCCTGCAGGCCCCGCGCCGATCACGATCACAGTCGCGGCCATACGCCCTCCTCGGCTTGCGAGAGACGCGTGACAATGGACATGCCTTCGACCGCCGGCGTCGTGCACGCGCGCACGCGCTCGCCGGCTTCCGTCCACACCCAGCAGTCCTGGCATGCGCCCATCACGCAGAAACCCGCACGGCGTCCGTCGCCGAACTCGGAATCGCGCAAGTCTTCCTGCGAGGTGAGCAGCGCGACCATCAACGTGTCGCCTTCGGACGCGAGCGCACGTCTGCCGTCGATGACGATACCGAACGTCCTGCGCTCTTTCTCCGCGACCCTCACGAAACGTCCGCTCATGCCGTCTCCGCTTCTGTGGACTGCATGCGCGAGAGATCGCCCGCGCTGTGATGACACAAAATCTGCGCGCCCGACGGCAAGGTCTTCCTCGCTGGCGGCGTCACATTGCATTTGCCGTCGATGCGCGCCGAACAACGCGAACGGAAGCTGCACAGTTCGGGTGCATCGCTTTCCGGGCCGAGCACGGGCAACGCGCCGAGCGCCATCGCGCGGCGCGAATCGAGCCAGCCGGGACGCAGCGCGGGCACCGAGTCGATGAGCAAGCCCGTGTAAGGGTGATAAGGCGGATGCGAAAGCGCATCGCGCTGGCCCGCTTCGACGCACTGGCCCGCATAGAGCACGATTACTTCGTCGCAGATCGCGCGCACCGTCGAGATGTCGTGGCTGATGAACATGTACGACACGTGCAGTTCGCGGCGCAGTTCCGCGAGCAGATCGAGGATCGCCGCGCCGACGACGGTATCGAGCGCAGACGTCACTTCATCGCAGAGAATGAGTTCGGGATTCGCGGCGAGCGCACGCGCGAGGTTCACGCGCTGCTTCTGTCCACCCGACAAACCGCCGGGCTGACGCTTCGCAATCGATGCGGGCAGCTTCACCAGATCGAGCAGTTCGAGCATGCGCTTTTGCGCAGCCGCGCCGCGCAAGCCGTGATAGAAGTTCATCGGCCTGGCGAGGATATCGGCGATGGTGCGGCTCGGGTTCAGCGCGGTATCGGCGTTCTGAAACACGATCTGCACGCGCCGATACTGCTCCAGCGTGCGCTCCGACAGCTTCGCGGGCAAGGGCTTGCCATCGAGCAGCACGTCGCCGCGCGCACGATCGACGAGGCCCGCGATCACGCGCGCGAGCGTCGTCTTGCCCGAGCCGGATTCGCCGATCACGCCGAGCGTGCTGCCGCGCGCGATCTTCAGGCTCACGTCATCGAGCACGCGCACGGCGGGCACGCCGTTCGCATCGATACGGCCATAGCCCGCGCTCAGGTTGCGTATTTCGAGCAGCGGCACGTCGCGCGCTTCGTCGGGCATCGTGAGCTGCGCTTCCGGACGGCGCGTAGCAGCAAGCAGTTGACGCGTGTAATCGTCGGCGGGTGCATCGAGCACTTGCGCGGTCGCGCCATTCTCGCGCACGCGGCCGCCATTCAATACGACGATGCGATCCGCCATCTGCGCGACGACCGCCAGATCGTGCGACACGTACACGGCTGTCGTGCCCAGTTCGCGCACCACGCCCTTGAATGCGGCGAGCACTTCGATCTGCGTGGTCACGTCGAGCGCGGTGGTCGGTTCGTCGAACACGACCACGGCGGGATCGGTGATCAACGCCATCGCCGCCATGAGCCGCTGCAACTGACCGCCCGACACCTGATGCGGATAACGATCGCCGATGGTCTCGGGGTCCGGCAATGCCAGCGAACGGAAGAGACCGATCGCCTTCTCACGCGCGGCGGCGGGCGTCATCAGCTTGTGCAGCAGCGCGGGCTCGGTGACCTGATCGATGATCGTGCGCGCCGGATTGAAGCCCGCCGATGCGCTCTGCGCGACATACGCGACCGTTCGTGCACGCAATGCGCGACGGCCCCTGGCGTCGAGCGACAATACATCCGTATCGCCGATCTTCACCGAGCCGCCCGCAATCGCGCATCCGCCGCGCGCATAGCCGAGCAGCGCGAGCGCGATCGTCGTCTTGCCCGAACCCGACTCGCCGATCAGCGCGAGCACTTCGCCCTTCTTCACCGTGAAATCCACGCCTCTCACGATCTCGACGACCGGATCGGGCGCCACGCCCGCGACGACGCGCAAGCCTTTCACTTCGATCATGTTCGTGCTCGTTGCCGTATTCACTGAGCGCCTCCATGCGAACGCGCGCCATGACGACGCAGGCTGTCGATAAGCAGATTCACACCGACGGTCAGCGTCGCGATCGCCACCGCGGGCATCAGCACCGCGGGCGCGCCTTCCGAAAGTCCGCCGATGTTCTCGCGCACGAGCGAGCCCCAGTCCGCATTCGGCGGCTGCACGCCGAGGCCGAGGAAGCTCAGGCCCGAGAGCAGCAGCACGATGAACACGAAGCGCAGGCCGAAGTCCGCGAGCATCGGATGAATCATGTTGGGCAGCACTTCCACGCGCGCGATATAGAAGAGTTTCTCGCCGCGCGCCTTCGCCACCTGCACATATTCGAGCGTCATGATGTTCACCGCGAGCGAGCGCGAAATGCGGAATGCGCCGGGAATGTAGGCGAGCGCGGCGACCATCATCAGCATCGGAATGGATGAGCCGAACGCCGCGATCACGACGAGCGCGAGAATCTTGCTCGGGATGGAAATGAGCGCATCGAAGAGGCGGCTCAGCACTTCATCGACCCAGCGCCCCGACACGGCGGCGATGAGACCGAAGAACGTGCCGATGACGCTCGCCGCCACCGTCGATGCGAGTGCGAGACCCACCGTGTATTGCGTGCCGTAGAGAATGCGGCTTAGCATGTCGCGGCCGAGATAGTCGGTGCCGAGCAAATGCGCCGGGCTATACGAGCCGAAGACTTCCGTCGATGTGAACGCGCCGCCTTTATACGGCGCGATGACCGGCCCGATGAATGCAACCGCGAGCCAGAACACGACGATGAAAAGACCGACGAGCCCCAGCACGGAGAAGCGATCGACGAGGCGCTTCGGCATGCTGCGCTTGACGACGGGCGCCTGTTCCTGCGGCGCATCGGCGGGAGGCTGCTCGTATAGCACGGTCGTGGCGTGAGAAGAGACGTTCCGGTTCATCGTTGACGCAGCCTCGGGTTGGAGACGATCTGAGCCAGATCGGCAATGAGCACGAGCGCGAGATAGGCCGCGCAGAAGACCATCACGCAGCCCTGCACGAGCGGCATGTCGCGATTGGTGACGGCATCGACCATCAGGCTCGCGAGACCGGGATAGTTGAAGATCGATTCGACGATCACCACGCCGCCGAAGAGATACGACAGCGAAAGCGCGACCGCGTTGGCAATCGGTCCAATGGTGTTCGGCAACACATGCCGCAAGACGACACGCATGGGCGTTGCGCCCTTCAGCAAGGCCATTTCCACATACGACGCATTCAGTTGATCGAGCACGGCCGCACGCGTCATGCGCGCCATCTGCGCAACGATCACGCAGCAGAGCGTCATCACCGGCATCGCATACGTGCGCACCAGGCCGCCGAACGACGACACATCCGACAAATACGACAACGCGGGCAGCCAGCGCAGCTTCACGGCGAAGATCAGCACGGCGATGGTCGCGACGAGAAACTCGGGCACGGCGACGGTCGACAGCGTGAGCACATTGAGCACGCGATCGACGAGCGAGCCGCGATACATCGCCGATGCAATGCCGATCACGAGCGCGAGCGGCACGGACACGAGAGCGGTCAATCCCGCGAGCACGAGCGAATTCGGCAGACGCGTCGAAATCAGTTCGCTGACCGGCAGATTGTTCGACAGCGACGTGCCGAAGTTGCCCGTCATCACATGCACGAGCCATTGAACATAGCGCGTGAGCGCGGGTTGATCGAGACCGAACTGATGCCGCAGCGCCGTCACCTGCTCGGGCGTCGCCGCCTGACCGAGCGCCTGTTGCGCGGCATCGCCAGGCAACAGTCCGGTGATGCCGAACACCACCATCGACACGATCAAGAGCGTGAGCAGCGCGAGGCCGAGGCGCGCGGCGACGAGTCGTTGCGCATGAACTTTCATCGGATATCGCCTCTCGTTGAAGGGTTGACTTCGCGCGCCGCCGCTTCAAGCCGGCTCGCGTCCGCTGTCAAATCACGCTCATGCTTCGAGCCACACGTTTTCGGCGAACATCCAGCCCATCAGACCCGCGAGCGGAATGCCGCCAAGACCCTTGAGCTTCGCGCTGTGCGCATCGAGCGAGCTCTGGAACATCGGAATGCCGATGCCGCCATCCGTATGCACGAGCTCCTGCATGTCGCCGTAGATCTTCTTGCGCTTCGCTTCGTCCGGTTCGCCGCGCGCGGCGACGAGCATCTGGTCGAACTGCGCGCTCTTCCAGTTCGCTTCGTTCCACGGCGCGTCGGACTTGAAGAACTGCGTGAAGATCACATCCGCGCTCGGGCGCGCATTGATGTTGCCGAAGCCGAGCGGATGCTTCATCCAGTGGTTCGACCAGTAGCCATCGGATGGCACGCGCACGACTTGCAGATTGATGCCGGCCTGCGGCGCGACCTGCTGCATCAGCACGGCCATTTCGACGGAGCCTTCCGCCGCCGGCGATGCGTACAGCTGGATCGGCGTGTTGCCGACCTTCGCCTTCTGGAAGTGGAACTTGGCCTTGTCGGGATCGAACGCGCGTTGCGGCAGGCCCGACATGTAGTACTTGTTGCTCGGATCGATCGGCTGATCGTTGCCGATCGCGCCATAGCCGCGGAAGATCGTCTTGCGCATCTGCTCGCGGTCCATGAGATACGTCATGCCGCGACGAAAATCCGCGTTGCCCGTGATGCCGCCGTCGTCGCGCATGATGAGGTCGGTGTACTGGCCTGTCTTCGTTTCCAGCACCGCGAAACCCGGCGTGCCCTTGATGCGCTCGGTCGAACGCGCGCTCACCGCGTTGATGAGCTGCACGTCGCCGGACATGAGCGCGTTCACGCGCGCGGGTTCATCCGCGATACCGATGAGTTCCACTTCATCCAGATGCGGCATGCCCGGCTTCCAGTACTTCTCGTTGCGTACGCCCACGGTGCGCACGCCCGGCGAGAACTCCTTCAGCTTGAACGGGCCCGTGCCGACGGCGGTCTTGAAGTCTGTCGTGCCGTCTTTGATGATGAGGAAATGCGAGTCCGCGAGAATCACGGGCAGGTCCGCGTTCGCACCCGTCAGCGTGATGGTCAGTTCGTTCGGGCCGGTCGCCTTGATCTCCTTGAACTGATCGGCGAGCGTCTTCGCCTTCGAGGCGACAGCCGGGTCTTTATGACGCATCAGCGAATAGATGACATCCTGCGGCGCGAGCGCTTTGCCGTCGTGGAACTGCACGCCGTTGCGCAGCTTCACGACCCATACGGTCGCGTCTTTCGTTTCGAGCGACTCGGCGAGCGCCATCTTCGCGCCGAGATGATTGTCGAGTTCGGTCAGGCCGCTATAGAACATGAACGCGCGGGCGTAGTCCGTGCCGAGCGCGCCCTTGGCGGGATCGAGCGTATCGGCGGCCGACGACGACTGCGTCGCCACGCGGATGCGTCCGCCCTGCTTCGGCTTGTCCTGCGCGAAAGCCGCGCCGCTTGCGCTCAGCAGCCCCGCGCCTGTCACTGACAGCAAGCCGCCCGCGGCCATCGCGCGAAGGACGTTGCGCCGCGACGCGCCGCGGCGCGTCAGTTCTTCGAGCCGTTTGCCGGCATCGGCATGGACAAGTGCTTCAGGCGATGTGTCGATGCTCATGAACTTCTCCGCGATAGGGACTGTGAATGTTCGACGGCTCTTTGATTGAATGCTGGCCGCCTGTCTTTGCTTCGATGCTTCAATAGAACACGTCTTTGATCGAGTAATACGCGCCGACGAGCGGTAAGAACCACGGCTTGCCCGTATGACCCGGAATCGCGGGCCAGTCGAAATCGCGCCACGGGTTCGCATCGGCGTGGCCGTTCATCACGTCGGCCATGATCTGGCCCATGTGCGTCGACATCTGCGTGCCGTGGCCGCTGTAGCCCATCGAGAAATAGATGCCGTCGTGCTGGCCCGCGCGCGGCAAACGATCCGCGGTGATATCGACGAGACCGCCCCAGCAATAGTCGATGCGCACGTTGGCCAGGCTCGGGAAGATCGCTGCGAGATTCGCTTGCAGAATTCGGCCGCTCTTCGCATCCGATGGGCGCTCGGATGCGGTGAAGCGTGCGCGCCCGCCGAGCAGGAGACGCGCATCGGGCGTCACGCGAAAATAGTTGTGCATCAGGCGGCTCGTCGTGTACGAACGCCGGTTCGGCAGCAGCCGTTGCAGTTGGTCCGCAGGCAACGGCTCCGTCACGATGATGAACGAACCCACGGGCGCGAGTCTGCGCCGATACCACGAGAACGGGCCGTGCTTCGACGGGCCCGTCGCGATCAGCACCTGCTTCGCGTGCAAGGTGCCGCGCCTGGAATCGATTCGATATGCGCCGCCTTCCTTCGTGATTCCCGTGACTTCCGCGTGCTCGTAGAGACGCGCGCCTTGCCTGACCGCTGCCTGCGCAAGCCCGGCGGCGAACTTGCCCATATGCATCTGCCCGCCATGACGCTGCAGCAAGCCGCCGTAAAAGGCATCGGACTGCACTTCGTTGCGGACCTGCGCGCGATCGAGCAGATCGATGTCCGGATCGACTTCACGCCGGATCAGCTCGGCGGTCTTCGCGATATGGTCGAGATGATGCGGCTTCGCGGCGAGCTTCAGCTTGCCGGACGCGAGATAGTCGCAATCGATGTTCTCTTCGCGGATCAGACGCTCGACGGTGTCTACCGCCGCCGCATACGCGCGATAACAGCCTTGCGCCCGTTCGACGCCGAGTTGCGCGCGCAGCGCCGCATAGTCCTGCGCGACGCCCGTATTGCACTGACCGCCGTTGCGCCCCGACGCGCCGCCGCCCATGCGCCCGGCATCGAGCACGACGACGCTCGCGCCGCGCCTGGCCAACGCGAGCGCCGCCGACAAGCCCGTGAACCCGCCGCCGATCACGGCGACATCGGCCTGGCCATCGGCCGGGCCTTCGCACGTCGGGATCATCGCGGGCGCGGTGTCGAGCCAGTAGGAGTCGAGTTTCATCGGCATTGCTCGCGTGGAAGTGGCTTTCTTTACAGACCGAGTTGCGTGGCGAGATCGCCGATGGTGTCCACTTCGTAATACTCGTAGTACGGCGTGCCCGGCTCATGGCCGCGCTTCACGAACGCCTTGTGCTTGATGCCCATGTCGTGCGCGGTCATCAGGTCGTAACGCAGGCTCGACGACACATGCAGCACGTCCTCCGGATTGCAGTTCAACTGATCGAACATGTATTCGAAGCCCTGCATGCGCGGCTTGTACGATTGCGCCTGCTGCGCCGTGAATACGCGATGGAACGGCGCGCCGAGCTTGTCGACGTTGCTCTGGATCTGATCGTTCGATGCGTTCGACAGAATCACGAGCTTGTACTTCGTAGCGAGCCGCGAGAGGCCTTCCGGCACGTCCGGATGCGGGCCCCAGGTCGGCACGGCGAGGTAAAACTTTTCGGCTTCCGCTTCATCGAATGCGACGTTCGTGCGTTCGCACGTGCGGCGCACGGAGTTGACGACCACGTCGCGATACGGCTTCCACGCGCCGAGCACTTCGTCGCGGCGATAGCCCGCGAAAAACTTCACGAATTGTTCGAGGTCGTCGCCTTGCAGGCGGTCGCCGTACATCTCGCGGGCCATATCGGCCATGCGGAATTTCGTCAGCGTGCCGTAGCAGTCGAACGTGATGTACTTCGGCTCGAAATCGATCATGGTGTCAGTCCTGTCGTGTGATGAACCCGTCCGGAGTTCAGTGGTGAAAACAAGGAACAGCGATGTGTTGAGGAAAATTTAAACAGTGCAAAAATGACTGATGGCGTCGAATGCGTGCCTCGCGGCGACATAAGTCATGCGTTTTGAGGCATCGCCACAGCAGAAAATGCGGCGCCTTTTTTGCACGATCGTGCATGTCTTGTGCGCCTCATCCTTCCGTATCGATGAGCACGCTCTTGAAGCGCAGATTCGCTTCGTAAGCCTGCCGCCCGAGGTCCTTGCCGATACCCGAGCGCTTGTAGCCGCCGGTCGGAAGCACGAAGTCGCTCGTGCGGCCATAGCGGTTCACCCAGACGGTGCCCGCCTCGATGCCGCGCACCATCCGCAAAGCCAGCCCGATGTCCGCCGTATGCACGCCCGCGGCGAGACCGTATTCAGGATGCGCCGCGAGTTCGAGCGCTTCTTCTTCCGTATCGAAAGACTGCACGGTGAGCACAGGGCCGAAGATTTCGCTGCGCACGGCGTCGTTGTCCTGCGTGACATCGCATAACAAGGTCGGCGCGTAGAACGCGCCCGGCGTCGCCGCATCCGCGCGCTTTGCGCCGCAACGCAAGGTCGCGCCGCCCGCGATGCTGCGTTGAACGATCGCGTCGATACGTTGCGCCTGCGGCTCGGAGATGATCGGCGGCAGCGTCGTGCCCGCGGCCCACGTCGCGCCGGCTTTGAGTTCGCCGAATGCCTGCGCGATGCGATCGGTCAGCTCGCCGGCGATTGCGCGCTGCACGAGAAGCCGCGAACCCGCAACGCACACTTGTCCGGCATTGCCCGTGATCGCGCCGGCAATGCGCCGCGCTACATCATCGATGCGCGGTGCATCCGCGAACACGATCTGCGGACTTTTGCCGCCCAGTTCCAGCGTGACCGGCTTCGTGCCGGTTTCGGCGCATGCGGCCATGATCGCGGCGCCGGTGCGTGTCGATCCCGTGAACGTCACTTTGCCGATGCGCGGATGACGCACGAGCGCGTCGCCGGTCGTGCGGCCATCGCCCTGAACGACGTTGAAGATGCCAGGCGGCACGCCCGCTTCCAGTGCGAGCTCGGCGAGACGCAGCGTGGAAAACGGCGTCATCTCCGAAGGCTTCAGCACCACCGCGTTGCCCGCCGCGAGCGCGGGCGCGGCCTTCCAGATGCCCATCACGAGCGGAAAGTTCCACGGCGCGATCGCGCCGATCACGCCGTAAGGCTCCGCTATCGTCATGCCCAGATGCCGATGATCGGTCGCCGCGACATCGCCGCCGATCTTGTCGGCAAGCTCCGCATAGAAGCGGATGCTTTCGGCGGTGAACGGCACGTCCCAGTGGTACGCATCTCGCACGGGGCGCGTCGAGCCGAGCGCTTCGAGCGGCGCGAGGGTGGCGGCATCGGCGGCGACGAGATCGGCGAATTTGCGCAATACTCGCGCTCGCTCGCGCGGCGCGCGGCGTGCCCAGTCGCTCTTCTTGAACGCACTGAACGCGTTCTGCACGGCGTAGTCGATCATCGCGTCATCGGCGACAGGCACCGATGCATACGCGACGCCATCCGATGGCCGCGCGACCTCGATGCGCGACGCGCCCGCATCGATCAATTCGCCGCCGATGAAATGCCCGCTCCTGATGACGATGCTGGCAGGATCGAACCGGTCCATATGCGTGAGTCCTCTTCCGTGATGCTGCGTTGACATGGCTTCATCGTAGGACCGGAGCACCGGCATATTTCGCCGACAAAATTGCCGATACAGCACAGCATGCGCGTTCTTGCGGCGATAACCCGTGGTTTTGCGTTGCACCACATGCGCCGGTCCATGCACCATGCGTGACAGGAAGATCGTCCTAGCCACGCGCGCGCTGCGGTGTCAAAGTTGCGATAAATGTATTCAAGGTCAGGAGGCCGGCGTGCCCGACTCGAGCAATAACAATGTGGTCGAATACCGGGCTTTCACGCTCGACGACATTCCCGCGGCGCACGCGCTGTCGGCCTCCGTCAAATGGCGGCATCGCGCGGACGACTGGCGCTTTGCGGCGCGTCTCGGCGACGGCCTCGCCGCCGTCGATCCGGCGGGCGCGCTCGTCGGCACGGCGCTCGCCTTTCCGTTCGGCGCGAACGCCGCGACGCTCGGCATGTTCATCGTGTCGCCGGAACATCAACGGCAGGGCATCGGACGCGCGCTGCTCGACCGGCTGACGGCGAAGCTCGGCTCGCGCACGCTCCTGATTCACGCATCGAACGAAGGCAGGCCGCTGTGCGAGCAACGGGGCTTCACGCGCATCGACACGATTCAACAGCATCAGGGTGCGGCGTTTCAACCGCCGCTGGTTTCGCTGCCGCCCGGCGAGCGGCTGCGTCCGATCGGCGCGAAGGACACGCCGCGTCTCGCCGAACTGGCATCGCGCGCGAGCGGGCTGGACCGCTCGGCGCTGCTTCCGCAACTGCTCGATGTCGCGAGCGGCATCGCGCTCGATCGCGACGGCGAGCTGATCGGCTTCGCGCTCTTCCGGCGTTTCGGCGACGGACATGTGATCGGTCCGGTGATCGCACCCGAATCGCCGGATCAGAGCCGCGCCAAGGCGTTGATCAGTTACTGGCTCGCGCTGAACGCGGGCATGTTCGTGCGCGTCGATACGCCCTTGCGATACGGGCTTTCCTCGTGGCTCGAAGGGCTCGGGCTGCCGCTCGTCGATACCATCGAGCAGATGGCGTTGAACGGCGTGCCCGCCGCCGATGCCACGCTCACGCAGTTCGCGCTGACGAGTCAGGCGGTGTGGTAGTCGCGTGCGCGCAGACATCGGCGGAAGCGGCTTTCACGCCTTGTCCAGCCACGCGAACTCCGCGAACCGATAGCCCATCACGCGCCCCGAAGGCGTGCCCTTCAATCCGCGCAAGGTCGAGCTCTGTGCGTCGATGAAGTTAATGAATGCGGGAATCACGAGACTGTTCTTCTCGTAGATGATCGTCTGCATGTCGCCGTACATCTGCTTGCGCTTCGCTTCGTCGCGCTCGCGGCGCGCCTGGGTCAGCAACTGATCGAACTGCTCGTTCTTCCATCCCGACTCGTTCCAGTTCGCATTCGAGCGGAAGAACTGCGTGTACAGCAGGTCGAGCGTCGGGCGCGGCAGGATGGAGCCGTAGGTCATCGGATACTTCATCCAGTACGTCGTCCAGTAACCGTCGGCGGGCACGCGGCGCACGTTGATATCGACGCCCGCCTGCTTCGCGGCCTGCTGAATCATCATGGCGGAGTCGAGCGCGGTTTCGACCGATGGCGGCGCGATGATCTCCGCACGCGCGGCTGGCGTGCCGGCCTTCTTGAAGTGGAACTGCGCCTTGTCCGGATCGAACGTGCGTTGCGGCAATCCCTTCATGAAGTACGGATGCCACTCCGGCACCGGATGATCGTTCGCAAGCGTGCCGTGGCCGCGCAGCATCACGTTCACGATGCGCTGCCGGTCGTGCAGATACTTGACGCCCTCGTTGAAGTCCGCGCTCTTCGTCGGCAGCATGTCCTGCCGCAAGGCGAGGTCCGAGTAAAGCTGCGACGGACTTTCGAGCACCGTCACCTTGCCTGTCTGCTTGACGCGATCGACATCGCGCGCGGGCAGCGGCGAGATGAGCTGCACGTCGCCCGCGAGCAGCGCATTGGTGCGCGCCGCGTCGTCGCCGATGCCGATGATCTCCACTTCGTCGAGATACGGGCGCCCCGGCTTCCAGAAGTTCGGGTTGCGCGCGCCGATGCAGCGCTGCGCCGGCGTGAACTCCTTGCACGTGAACGGGCCCGTGCCGTTCCCTTTGGAGAAGTCCGTCGTATTCGCGGCGACGATCACCAGATGCGGAATCGCGAGCAGCGCGGGAAGATCGACGTTCGGCTCGGTCAACGTGATCTCGACCTTCAGCGGCCCCGCCGCCTTGACCGAGCTGATGCCATCGACGATCGACTTCGCCTTCGATGCCGTCGCCGGATCCTTGTGGCGCATCAGCGAAAAAACGACATCGTCGGATGTGAAGGGCTTGCCGTCGTGGAAATGCACGTTGGGCCGAAGCGTGACGGTCCATTTCACGAAGTCGTCGGATTCGAGCTTTTCCGCGAGCGCGTTCTGCGTCTTGAAGTCGGCGTCGAGTTCGGTGAGGCCGCTATAGAACATGTACGCGCGTGAATAGTCGCCGGTATGCGTGCCCTTCGCTGGATCGAGCGAATCCATGAGCGACTGGTTCGCCAGCGCCACGCGGATGCGTCCGCCGCGCTGCGGCGCGGGCTCCGTCGCGGCGAACGCGAGTGACGATGCGCCCGGCAGGATGAGCGTCGCCGCGCCCGCGGCGGCCAGCGTCTTCATCGCCTTGCGGCGGCCAGGATCGGCGACTACGAGTTCCTTCGGCAATATCATGGTCAGCCTCGCTCGGTCATGTCGTTATGCGGATGGTATGGCGAATACGATGCAACCGGCCTTCACAGCGCGAGGCATAGCCTGCAGGCGTCGTAGATGGCCGTGTGAATGTCGCGCGACGCGCTCGCGTCGCCAATGCGGTAAAGATGGAACTGTCCTTCTTCGCCCTTCTGCACTTCGGGCTGCGGCTTGCCCGTGGCGAACGCTTCGAGATCGGTGTAGCCGTCGTTCACGGAATACATACGCGTCGCCTCGAACAGATCATCGACTGCGAGCATGCCGCGCTCGACGACGACATGATCCGCTTCCATCTCCACGAGATCATTCGTCAGGTGATGACGGAACACGGCCCGGCGCTTGCCGGTATCGGACGTGCTCACTTCGATGAGCTCGATGTTCGTGCGCACGGGCACGTCCCAGCGCGCGATATTGCGCATCCAGACCTGATCGTCGCCGCGGCCGCCGGTTTCCTGCGCCGGCATGCTGTCGATGAGCGCGAGCGATACATCGAGGCCCGCATCGACATAACGCTCCGCGCACAGATACGCGTTGTGGCGGCCGGTGCCGTCGTACACGAGCACGCTGCCTTCGCGCGGCGGCGTGTCCGTGAGCGCGTCGAAGACCGACTTGCACAGCTCGCCGCCCGGCAGCGCATCGAGATTGGGCAGACCGCCCGTCGCGATAATGACGACATCCGCGCCATGATCGAGCACGTCGCTCAGTTCGGCGTAGTGGTTATAGCGCACGTCTACGCCGAGCTTTTCGATCTGCGCCACGCGCCAGTCCACGATGCCGATGAGGTCGCGACGCCAGCTTCCCGTCGCCGCCAGCAGCATCTGTCCGCCCGCCGTCGAGTTCGCTTCGAGCACGGTGACGTGATGGCCGCGCGTCGCGCAGATGCGCGCAGCTTCGAGACCCGCCGGTCCCGCGCCTACGATGAGCACGCGCTTCTTCCGCGCGGCTTCGGGTATGTCATGCGTGAGATAGGTCTCGCGCGACGTCGCCGGATTATGGATGCACGTCGCGCGGAAGTTGCGGCAAAACGATGCGCCGACGCACGGCCGCGCCTCGTCCTCCTTGCCCGCTGCGACGAGCTTCACGAGATGCGGCTCCGCGATATGCGCGCGCGTCATGCCGACCATGTCGAGCAGGCCTTCGCGGATCGCGTAGCGCGCGGTGGCGAGATCGGCGATCTTCGCTGCATGAAACACGGGCAGATCGACTGCGCGCTTGAATGCGGCGGCTTTCGGCAGCCACGGCGCGGACGGCACGAACATCCCCGGCATGGAATTGACCGCGAGCGACATCTTCGTGTCCATGCGCCCGAACGTGACGTTGAAGAAGTCGAAAAGGCCCGTGCCTTGCAGAATGCGCGACATCTCCAGCCCTTCCTCGAAGCTGCATCCGTCTTCGAGCGCGAAGCGAAAGCCGACGATGAAATCATCGCCCACCTGCTTGCGAATCTCCTCGTGAACCTCAATCGCGAAGCGCACGCGATTCGCCGTCGAGCCGCCGTATTTGTCGGTGCGCAGGTTCACGGTCGGGTCCATGAACTGGCCGATGAGATGACCGCCCGCATGCGATTCGATGCCGTCGAGGCCGCCATCGCGGCAGCGCTTCGCCGCGAGGCCGAAGTCGCGGATCACGCGTTTGATGTCCGCGTCGTGGATTGCTTGCGGCATGGCGCGGTGCAGCGTTTCACGCACGGCCGATGGCGCGATCATCGGCAGCCACGGCTCCGTGTACGCATCGCCGCGCCGCCCGAGATGCGTGATCTGGCACATGAGCGCCGCGCCGTGCGTGTGGATGCGATCGGAAAAGCGCCGCAGATGCGGCACCACGGCGTCGGTTCCGACGTTGATCTGCTGGAATGTGTTCGGACTGTCGAGGCTGACGTTCGACGACCCGCCGAACATCGTCAGCGCGATACCCCCTTTCGCCTTTTCCTCGTGATACCGTTGATAGACCTCCTGCGGGAATTCGTCGCGCGTCAGACGGCTTGCGTGACTCGTGCTCATCACACGATTTTTGAACACGAGATGCCTGAGTGCGAATGGCTGAAGCAACGGGTCCGACGAAGCAGTAGTCATGGCCTGCCAGATGAAGTGAGCGTCGGACTCAAGGTAAGGAGGTCAATATGCGCCGTCAAATTACAAATCGATGCATGCCCCATAACATGGTGTTGTATGAGTCTGCGACTTCCCTCGCTTCAGGCACTGGTCGTTTTCGAAACATCCGCGCGGCTGCTGAGCTTCACCAAGGCAGCCGGCGAACTCAACGTAACGCCCGTCGCGGTGAGCCGCATGGTGGCGCGGCTTGAAGACGCGCTCGGCTTCAGGCTCTTCGAGCGCACGAAGCTAGGGCTAACCCTGACCGATCGCGGTGCAACATTGCAGCACGCCGTGGCTTCCGGCTTCGGGCAGATCGGCGACACCATCGAGGAACTCAAGCGCGACCACGCGCAAGGCGAGATAGTCACGCTGTCGCTTGCAAGCGGTTTCGCCGCGTTATGGCTCCTGCCGCGATACGCCGAGTTTCGCCGTGCGTTTCCTTCCGTCAATCTGCGCTTGCAGGTGATGGCGGGACGGTTGTATGGACCGCTCGAAGATGCGGACCTCGGCATCCGGCTGCATGGTCCGGGTTCGGACAAGGACCCGCTTCTGCTGTGTCCGGAGATCATCGTGCCCGTCTGTAGTTCGAACTATCTGGCGCAGTTCGGTCCGCTCGATGCACCGAAGAGCATCGACGGTCACGCCTACATTCATCTCGACGTGACCACGCTCTCATGGGCTGATTTTCATCGGGCGACGGGACTCTCGGAGAAAGGCATCGGCGAAGCGGTGCATCACACCGACCCGGGACTTGCCGTGCAATGCGCGATGCTCGGCCAGGGCGTCGTGCTCGGCTGGCTGCTCGCGGTCGCGGCGCCGCTCAACGAGGGCAAGGTCATTGCCGCGTGGGATCGCTATATCGAAACGGGCTCCAATTACGTGCTCGAATTTCGCTCGTCGAATCCGTCGGAGAGCACGCGCGCGGTGGCGCGGTGGCTCATCGACGAGATGAAGAAGGAACTCGACGACGCGCGGCGCGTGCTGGCTTTGTTGAAAGCGGTGCCCAAGGACCGCGTCGATCATGCGAGCACGCTTTGAGCATCGTCATGACGCCGCTGCCGACGCGCGCTCGCGCTGCCAGCAGCGCAGGCCGAAGAGCGGCACGACGCCATAAGCGTGATCGAGCATGTCCGACAGCAGGCTTTCGTATCGCTCCCAACGTATCTCGTCGATAAACACGCAAATCTCTAGCGCGACGATGGGCGCCGTCGACTGCACCTGGCGAATCACGAGCGGCATGTCACGGCGCACGGCCGGATGCTCACGGAAATATCCGCTGAGATAGAGCCTGTACAAGCCGAGGTTCGTGCGGCGCTCGCCTTCGGGCATCGCGAGCGGTCGTTCGAATGATTCGCGCAGCCGCGCGAGCAAGGCATCGTCGGGGAAGCGGATGGTATCCACATCGAAGTGAATCGCGTGCCGCAGGCGCCGCCCGCCGGACGCGATCATGCCGCGCCAGTTCTTCACGCTGTTGGTTAGGAGAAGCTGGCTCGGCAGCATGACGACCGTGTTGTCGAAGTTGCGCACCTTGATCGTGTTCAGCGCGATGTCGATCACGATGCCATCGGCGACGAATCCCGGCACTTCGATCCAGTCGCCCACGCGCAGCATGTCGTAGGCCGCGAGCTGAATGCTGGCGACGAAGCCGAGGAGCGAGTCGCGAAAGATGATAATGAGCAGCGCCGTGACGGCCGAGAGACCGGTGAGCAGATAAACCGGCGAACGCTCCAGCAGCAACGACACCACCGCGATCAGCGCGACCAGATATACGACGATGGTCGCGATTTGCAGAAAGCTCTTGATCGGCCGTTCGCTCGCGGAAGGAAAGTGGCTGTATCGCTCGTCGATGCTGTCGCGCAACGCGAGCGCCGCGCGCACGAGCGTATAGACCATGTAGCAGGCTGCAAGGATGGCCAGCGGGTGGCCGAGCGCAGGAATGACCGGGAACGAGAGGCCGGAGAGCAACGGCGCCGACGCATAGATGATTGCCGCGGGCACGAGCGGCGCGAGCCGGTGAAACACGCGATGACGCTCCGCCGCGATCAGCCACTTGCGCCCTTCCTTGCGTGCGAGCCGGCCGACGATCAGGAGCATGATCGAGCGCGTCACGTAGTAGCAGATCACGCTCGCCAGCAGGATCGCCAGTAGCAGGGCGGCCACCAGCAGTGTCGCGACGAGCCAGCTCTCGGTGGCGACGTGGACTTGCCAGTCCGGTCCGACTTCGAAACGCAAGGTGTTGCCGAACATGGACGCTCCCGATGTGGGCGAAGCGAAATGATTATTCAGGCGAATCGGACGTGGCACTTGCTCCGCTGGCTATTGTAGTAGCGTCGTCTTGATCGTCGGGTGCCCATGTGACGCACGAAGGCACTTCGCATCTGCGGATTTTCCCGCTACAATTCGGTCCCCTTTGCCCAGGTGGCGGAATTGGTAGACGCACTATCTTGAGGGGGTAGCGCCGCGAGGCGTGCGGGTTCGAGTCCCGCCCTGGGCACCAGTCGCATCGGCGACGACTTCCGTTTTCTTCTGTTCCTTGCGTCCCGAACGTGCCTTGTGCATCTCCGGCGGCGCAGTCAGGCCCGCTACAGCCGCCCCCGACTGCATCAGAAACTCCCTGAATGCATTGGCGACCTGAGGCAGGCGCCGCTCCGACATATGCACCACATGCCACGCCCGCTCGATCGGCGTAGATGGCACGGGCAGCGTCGCGAGCAAGCCCGCCTGCATCTCGAGCGCGCACGCGTGCAGCGAAAGAAACGCGACGCCGAGTCCCGCTTCGACGAGCTGCTTGATCGCCTCGTTGCTCGATAGCTCCGATGCGGCATGCAGCTTCAATCCCGCTTCCTTGAAAAGCCCTTCGATCGCGACACGCGTGCCCGAGCCGCGCTCCCGGACGAGCAGATTCGCCGATTCGACATCGGTCAGGCTCAGGCGCCTGGCGTGCATGAGCGGATGCGACGGCGCGGCGACGAACGCCATCGGATGCTTCGCGAATGCCGCCGCGTTCGTGCGCAATTCGCGCGGCTGACGTCCCATGATCGCGAGATCGATTTCATTCGTCGCGAGCATGCGCACGATGTCATCGCGATTGCCGATGCGGAACTGCAGCTTCACGCCGGGCCGGTCTTTCGTGAAGCGCACGAGCAGCGGCGGCACGAGATACTCCGCCGTCGTGATCGCGCCGATGCGCAGCGTGCCCCCCAGCTCGCCGCGCAGCGCCGCCACTTCTTCGCCGGCTTCATTCCACAGGCTCAGAATCTCGTTCGCATAACGCGCCATCACCTCGCCCGCGGCCGTCAACTGCACCTCGCGCCCTACCCTGCGCAAGAGCGGGGTGCCGGCCGCCTCGCCCAGCAGCGAAATCTGCAGCGACACCGCCGGCTGCGTGAGATGCAGTTCGTCGGCGGCGCCCGAGATGCTGCCCACGCGCGCAACGGTCTGCAGCGTGCGCAACTGGCGGAAAGTCGTCGTCTTTAACATTAGTGAAAACTTATGAGTCGGCGATAAATACTCAATGGCGCAAATGTTTTCGCGACCTTATATTTTTTCCAACGAGGTCGTCAAGCATCCAACAGCACTCCCGGGAGGTCCACGATGTTGAATCCGTATGCGCAACAGCAGGTCGATTCGCCCCATCGCATCGTCGTCGTGGGCGGCGGGGCCGCCGGGCTGGAGCTCGCGACGCGTCTGGGCAATGGCGTCGGCAAGCGGCGCCGCGCCGAAGTGATCCTCATCGACCGTTTCCCGACACACTTCTGGAAGCCGCTTCTGCACGAAGTCGCCTCAGGCCAGATCGACGCGTCGAGCCATCAGATCGATTACGCCGCGCATGCGAAGTGGAATCACTTCCGCTTCGAGCAGGGCGCGCTCGCGAGCATCGATCGCGGCCGCCGCGAGATCGTCATCGACGAGACGACCGATATCGACGGACGTCCGCTCCTGCCGAAGCGAACGCTCGCATTCGATACGCTCGTGCTCGCGCTCGGCAGCGTGACGAACTTCTTCTCGATTCCGGGCGCCGAACAGCACGCATTGACGCTTGAGACGGTGGAGCAGGCAGAGACGTTCAGGCGGCGTCTGCTGTCGAGCCTGCTGCGCTCGAGTCACGCGCGGCAAGCGACGCCCGGCGCGAGCGCGACACCTGTTTCGGTGACGGTGATCGGCGGCGGCGCGACCGGCGTCGAACTGGCCGCCGCGCTGCGTGGCTCGGCCGAAATGTTGCGCGACTATCACCTCGCCTCGCTCGATCCGGCGCGTGACATCCGCATTCGCCTGCTGGAAGGCGCGCCGCGCGTGCTGCCCGCGCTGCCCGAGCGCATTTCGGCGCGCGCCCAGGACGTGCTCGCCGGGCTCGGCGTCGAGGTTCGGCTGGGCTGCCGTGTGCGCGCGGTCGATGCGAATGCCGTTTCAACCGTGGACGGCGAAACGCTCGCCAGCGACATCACGATCTGGGCCGCGGGCGTGGAAGGGCCGCCCGTGCTGCGCACGCTCGAAGGACTGCCGTTGAACAGGCTCGGGCAGGTCATCGTCGATGCAACGCTGCAGGTCGAACCCGGCTCGGGCATCTACGCGATGGGCGACTGCGCCGCGTGCGCCGCATCGAAAGGCGACGCGCTCGTGCCGCCGCGCGCGCAGGCCGCCTGGCAGCAGGCCGTCTATCTCGCCGATGCGCTCGCGCGCCGCCTCGACGATCGCGCCGTGCCGCTTTTCTCCTATCGCGATCAAGGCACGCTCATTTCCTTCGGACGCGCGGGCGCGGCCGGCGCGCTGATGAGCGAGTTGCTGCGGCAGCCGCTTTTCATCGACGGATGGTTCGCGGCGTCGTGCTACCGGCATCTGTATCGCCGGCACATCATGGGTCTCACGGGTGTCAAGCGAGCCGTGATGTATGCCGCGAGCCAATGGCTGCGCGAACGCGTGCGGCCCACGGTGAAGCTGAACTGAGGCGGCGACTGTCCGCGCAAGCCCGCGTGAACGGGCTGCCGTTTCACCGCATCGCCACGGCCTCGCCAGGCTGCGAGCGGCCCGACACGAGGCATTGCGACCTGAATGCGTCGCGCTGGCTGCTCGCGGCGGCATGACTGAAACCCTTGCTCAGGGCGTCGAATTCGACTTGCGCGGCGCTCTGGGCACACGAGGCCGCGCCGATGTCGTGTCCCTGCGCGTGAAGCATGGCGCGATCGGCGACGAGGTACGCGACGAGTGCGAATACGACGGCCTTGAATGTTTTCTTCATGCTTGTCTCCTTGCGGTCTAGGCTAAGGGCCAGCGGGCCGCGGGCAAATCAGGGCAACCCCGGAGCGAACGAATGTTTGATTCGATGCGGCGCGCGTCGGACCGATAAGCGGTAAAAAATGTCAATGCCGTCCGGCGCAATGAATTTGATACGCCGCAACGTCCCCAAAATCTTTTCTTTTGGGTTATCCTCGTTAACCCTTAGGAATACGTCTAGCGTATTCGGGTTGCGCTTGCGGATTCAACCTTCCGCGCATCTCGTCCTGTCTTACATTCCACTGTCACCGCGCCTTTCCCGCGAGCACGCCATTGCGTGCTAACCGTGCTTTGCGCCTGATTAGAACCAAGCTTATGCATCTGCCGTCCGTTCTCAGCTTTCTCATCTGGATTCCAGTGGTGTCGGGCATCTTCGTGCTGACGTTCAGCGCGTCGGCCACGCTTTCGCGCGCCGTCGCCCTGTGCGGCGCGGTTCTCGGCCTGCTGCCGGTCGTGCCGCTGCTGTCGCGCTTCGACGCCTCTTCCAGCGCGATGCAGTTCGTCGAGCGCATCGAGTGGCTGCCGCAGTTCGGCATCTCGTACCATCTGGGTGTCGACGGCATTTCGCTGTGGTTCACCGTGCTGACGGCGGTAACGACGCTCATCATCTTCATCGCGTCGTGGCAGTCGGTCACGAAGCAGGTCGCGCAGTACTACGGCGCGTTTCTCGTGCTCTCGGGCTGCATGCAGGGCGTGTTCGCATCGCTCGACGGCATGCTGTTCTTCGTGTTTTTCGAGGCGTCGCTGATTCCGCTGTATCTGCTGATCGGCACATGGGGCGGCGAGCGGCGCGTGTACGCGGCCATTCGCTTCTTCTTTTTCTCGCTGCTCGGCTCGCTCGCGATGCTGGCCGCGCTGATCTATCTCTGGACGCAGGCGCATACCTTCGACATCGACGCATGGCGCCATCTGAAGCTCGGCTTCGCGCCGCAGATCGTCGTCTTCGTCTGCTTCCTCGCGGCTTTCTCGGTGAAGGTGCCGATGTGGCCGGTTCACACGTGGCTCCCCGATGTGAATTCGGAAGGCCCGACAGGCGCGGCAATTCTGCTCGGCATGCTCAAGATCGGCGGCTACGGCATGTTGCGCTACGTGTTGCCGATCGTGCCCGACGCATCCCACTTCTTCGCCCCGGCGATGATCGCGCTGTCGCTCGTCGCCGTCATCTACGGCAGTCTCGTCGCGCTCGTGCAGACGGACATGCGCAAGCTGCTCGCATACTCGGCGGTCGCGCACATGGGTCTCGTGACGCTCGGCCTCTTCACGTTCGACCGCATGGGCACCGAAGGCGCGGTCGTGCAGATGCTGTCGTACGGCATCGTGTCCGGCGCGATGCTGTTGTGCACCGGCGTGCTGGTCGAGCGCACGAAGAACGGTTCGATCGATGCCTACGGCGGCGTCGCCAACACGATGCCCCGCTTCGCCGTCTGCGCGATGCTGTTCTCGATGGCCAACGTCGGCCTGCCGGGGACCTCGGGTTTCGTCGGCGAGTTTCTGGTGCTGATGGGCGCGATCCGCCTGAATTTCTGGATCGGCGCGGCAGCCGCTTCGTCGCTGATTCTGAGCGCGGCCTACACGCTGTGGATGGTCAAGCGCGTGATCTTCGGCGCGGTGAAGAACGAGCGCGTGGCCGGCCTGCGCGATCTCGGCAAGCGCGAGCTCGCGCTGTTCGGCGCGATGGCCGTGCTCGTGCTCGCGATCGGCGTTCATCCGAAGACCTTCACGGACGCGATGGGCCCGTCGGTCGAGAGCCTCATGTCGGCGGTGCAGGGCTCGACGCTGCCGGACGACGCCAGCGCGCCTTCGTTCAACGCGCGTCGTGAAGCGAGTTCGGAACGCACGCCGGGCTGAGTCCCGCGACGCTGTCAGCCTGTCGCGGCGTGCCGGTGCACGAGCGGCAGGCGCACCTGCAACGGGGTCCCGCTCGCCTGGCGACGGCTTTCGCTATATTCCGGCATCCTTATCATTCGATCACGGCGCATTGGCCCGCGTTGATCGCATATCGGTGCATCAGGCACGCAACGCGACGTGACGTCCCCGATCACGCCGGAAGGCTTATGATAGGCACTTGCGGCCATAGTGATCCAGGCCCGGACGACATGGAAGCGCACCGCGCCGTGCAAAGATCGGGAAGCAACGCTAACATCTGATCATTCGCGGATCGACGCTGCCCGGCCCCACGCACGGGGCAGCCCGCCCGTCTTGTATCGCCTGCTCCATCCGAAATTTGAAATGCAATCGCTCGATATGCAGTCAAAGGAGGCCTGGACATGAACAAGAAAAGCTCCGCAGCCATCTGGATCCTGGTCGCGATGGTCATCGGCATCGGGGTCGGCTACATGATCTTCACGAGCTTTCCCGACAAGAAGACCGCCACGGAGATAGCCGGTTACATCTCGCTCGTGTCCGACGTCTTTCTGCGGCTCATCAAGATGCTGATCGGGCCGCTCGTGTTTTCCACACTGGTCGTCGGCATTGCGCACATGGGCGACGCGGCCTCGGTCGGCCGCGTGTTCGCCAAGGCGCTAGGCTGGTTCGTCACCGCCTCCCTCATTTCACTGCTGCTCGGCTTGGTGATGTCGAATCTGCTCAAGCCCGGCGACAACCTGGGATTGCCGCTGCCCGACATCGGCGCATCGGCGAATCTCGCCACATCGAAATTCACGCTGAAAGACTTCGTCGGCCACATGGTGCCGCGCTCCTTCGCCGAATCGATGGCCAACAACGAGATCCTGCAGATCGTCGTGTTCTCGATGTTCTTCGGCGTCGCGCTCGCCGCGCTCGGCGACAAAGGCAAAATCCTGCTCGCCGCGATCGATCAGCTCTCGCACGTGATGCTCAAGATCACCGGCTATGTGATGAAGATCGCGCCGCTCGCCGTGTTCGCGGCGATGGCCGCCACCGTTGCCGTGAACGGGCTGACGATTCTTTTGAAATTCGCCGTTTTCATGGCCGATTTCTATCTCAGCCTGTTTCTTCTGTGGGGCCTGCTCGTGCTCGCGGGCTTCGCGTTTCTCCGGCGGCGCGTCTTCAGGCTGCTGTCGCTCATCAAGGAAGCATTCATGCTTTCGTTCGCGACCGCCAGTTCCGAAGCCGCGTATCCGAAGATCCTCGACGCGCTCGACCGCTTCGGCGTGAAGCGCAAGATCTCCAGCTTCGTGATGCCGATGGGCTACTCGTTCAACCTCGACGGCTCGATGATGTACTGCACCTTCGCAACGCTCTTCATCGCGCAGGCGTACAACATCCATCTGCCGTTCAGCACGCAGATCACGATGCTGCTGATCCTGATGCTGACGTCGAAGGGCATGGCGGGCGTGCCGCGCGCGTCGCTCGTCGTCATCGCGGCCACGCTCAATCACTTCAACATTCCCGAGGCGGGCCTGTTGCTGATCCTCGGCGTGGACACTTTCCTCGACATGGGCCGCTCCGCCACCAACGCGGTCGGCAATTCCATCGCGAGCGCGGTGGTCGCCAAGTGGGAAGGCGAGTTGCTCTCCGAACCGGAAGCGGCAGCGAATGCGGCGCGCATCGAGGCCGAACAGGAAGCCTCGCTGGCGCATCCCGCGCAAGTCTGAAGGAGGCGAGCCATGACAACGCAGCGCTTCTGGGCGGCGCTGGCTCTGGCCAGTCTGATCGCCGTGGCCTTCGGCGTGCGCGCCGCCGAAGACGTGCAGACGCCGCCGCCGGACAACGACGCCTTCGCGCCCGCCACGCTGACGGGCACGCTAGCCAAGGCGCGCGACACGGGCACGATCGCGCTCGGCTATCGCGAGTCTTCGGTGCCGTTTTCCTATCTCAATGCGCGCAAGGAGCCGATCGGCTATTCCATCGAACTGTGCAAGGCGCTCGTCGCGGCGGTCGGCAATACGGTCCACAAGAACCTGAAGATCCAGTGGGTGCCCGTGACGCCGGAAAATCGTATCGATGCCGTCGTCGATGGCCGCGTGGATCTCGAATGCGGCTCGACCACGAGCAACGTCGAACGGCAAAAACGCGTGGCCTTCTCGCCGATCTTCTTCGTGGCCGGCACCAAGGTCATGGTCAGGCGAGGCTCGCCGATCCGCTCGTTTCGCGATCTGGCGGGAAGGAAGGTCGCGGTCACGGCGGGCACCACCAATGAAAAGGCGCTGCGCGACATCGACAGGAAGTTCGGGCTCGGCATTCAGTTGCAGGTCGTGCCGGATCACGCGGAAGGCTTCGCGCGCGTGGCGAACGGGCAGGCCGACGCATTCGCCACCGACGACGTGCTGCTTTACGGCCTCATCGCGGAGAACGCGGCGAAGGGCGGCGCGTATCAGGTCGTCGGCGATTATCTGTCGTACGACCCATACGGCATCATGTATCGCAAGAACGATCCGCAACTCGCGCAAGTGGTGAAGGACACGTTTCAGGCGCTCGCGGCCGATGGCGAAATCGAGCGGCAGTACAAGCGCTGGTTCCTGCAACGTCTGCCGTCGGGCACGAGCCTCGACATGCCGATGAGCGCGCAGCTCGAAAGCATCATCGAGACGATGGCGGGCGGCGAGGCGCAGTGAGCGCGCGTTATTCGTCCACGAGCTGGCGGACGCGAGCGGCGAGCGTTTCGATCGCGAACGGCTTGGTCAGCACCTGCATGCCGGGCTCGAGGCGCCCGTTGCCGATCACCGAGTTCTCCGCGTAGCCGGTGATGAAAAGCACCTTGAGATCCGGGCGCGCCTGCCGCGCGGCATCGGCCATCTGGCGGCCGTTCATGCCGCCGGGAAGGCCGACATCGCTGATCAGCAGGTCGATCCGCACGTTCGACTGCAACAGCTTCAGGCCGGCGACGCTGTCGGCGGCTTCGATCACCGAGTAGCCGGCCTCTTCGAGGACATCGACGATCAGCATGCGCACGCTCGGTTCATCGTCGACGATCAGCACCGTCTCGCCGGCCTCCGCGCCCGAGACGGGCGACGCGGCATGGTCGGCCGCGTCGGTGTCGACACCGCCGTAGAAGCGCGGCAGATAGATGCACACCGTCGTGCCCTGCCCGGCTTCCGAATAGATCCGCACCTGACCGCCCGACTGTTTCGCGAAGCCGTAGATCATCGAGAGACCGAGGCCCGTGCCCATGCCGATCGGCTTGGTGGTGAAGAACGGATCGAACGCCTTCGCGACCACTTCGGGCGTCATGCCGGTGCCGGTATCGGTCACGCACAGCGACAGGAACTGGCCTTCGGGCATGTCGTGGGTCTCGGCCGCGCGCCGGTCGATCCATTTGTTGGCGGTTTCGATCGTGATGCGCCCGCCGTCGGGCATCGCGTCTCGTGCATTGATGCACAGGTTCAGCAGCGCGTTTTCGAGCTGGCCCGCATCGACCAGCGCGGGCCAGAGGCCCGCTGCGCCGACCGCCTCGACCTTGATGCCCGGCCCGGCCGTGCGCTGTATCAGATCGGTCATGCCGTTCACGAGCGCGTTGACATCCGTGGGCCGCGGATCGAGCGTTTGCCGGCGCGAAAAGGCGAGCAGCCGATGCGTCAATGCCGCCGCGCGCCGCACCGCCCCTTGTGCCGCGACGACGTATTTATCGACCTCGGCGACGCGTCCCTGGCTCAGCCGTATGCTCAACAACTGCAGCGAGCCCGACAGGCCCGCCAGCAGATTGTTGAAGTCGTGCGCGAGGCCGCCGGTGAGCTGACCGACCGCTTCCATCTTCTGCGCTTGCCGCAGTTGCTCTTCCGCGCGCATCAGTTCCGCCGTGCGCTCCGCAACCCGCTGCTCGAGCGTCTCGTTGAGCGAGCGCAGCGACGCGTCCGCGCGGTCGCGCTCCTCCTCGGCTTGCTTGCGCGCGGAGATATCGCGAAACAGGACCGACACCTGCCGCAGGCTTGCCGGTTCGACCCGCGCCGCCGACACTTCGATGCGCCGTCCCGCTGTCAGGAAGTAGCGCTCGAAACGCGCCGGGACGCCGGTGCGCAGCACGTTGCCATACAGTTCGATCCAGCGGTCCGCCTCAATCGGATCGATCTCGCGCAAGGTCTTGCCCGCGACGTCCGGGATGCCCGTATGCCGCTCGTATCCCGGATTCGCTTCGACATGAACGTAATCGCTGAGCGGCCCGTGCGGGCCGTCGAAGAATTCGATGATGCAAAAGCCATCGTCGATTGCGTTAAATAGCGCGCGATAGCGCGCCACGGCGGCGAGACGGTGCGCTTTGGAATCGGGGGCGTGGGTCATCGGAGCAAGTTCTTGTTGATCGCGCGGCACGGCGGGTGAGAGCTTACGCGAAACCTGGCAGAGGGTGCACGCGAGAAAAACGTTTCCTGCCTGCGACGAACTTTCGTCCAGCCTTCCAATGAAAAATAACGCGCAGCTTCAGGCGGGACTCGCCAGCCTCACCCGATTGCGTCCGGATGCCTTCGCATCGTAAAGCGCCTCGTCGGCGGCGCGGATGAGCGCGCTCACGTCGTCATCGCGCTCGGGCCGCCAGCTCGCGAGGCCGATGCTGGCCGTGACGCGACCGAACTCGCTGCCGGCGTGCTCGATCGACAGATCGCTGATGGCCGCGCGAATCTGCTCCGCGATTTTCGCGGCGCCATCGGCTGAGGTGTCGGGCAACACGACAACGAATTCCTCGCCGCCATAGCGCGCCGCCGTGTCGCCCGGCCGCCGGATGTTGTCGCCGATGCAGCGTGCGACGGCAGCGAGCGCATCGTCGCCGGCCTGATGACCGTAGGCGTCGTTGAAGGCCTTGAAGCGATCGATATCGACGAACAGCAGAGAGAAGAGACCGCGCGTGCGACGCGCCCTGCGCCATTCCTGATCGAGGATTTCGCCCAGCGTGCGGCGATTGTGCAGCCCGGTCAGTCCGTCGGTGCGCGCGAGCAATTGCAGTTCAGATTCCGCGCGCATGCGCCGCCTGAATTGTGCGGCGAGCACGAACGACAAGGTGATGAAGCCGACCGCGAGCACGCCCATCGACGAACCGATGATGGCCGCGCGCCGCCGCCACGCCGCGTAGATGTCCTCTTCCCCTTCGGCCACCATGATGATGAGCGGCAGGTCGGGAAAGTTGCGGAAATAGTAGAGCCGGCGCCTGCCGTCGATCGACGATGTCTCGGCGAAGCTGCCTTCCGCGGCCGCGCGGAAGTGCCTGAAGGTGTCGGCCTTGCTGATGTCGCGGCCGATCACGCTGGAATCGAAGGGTTGACGCATGATCATCACGCCGTCGTGGTTGATCAGCGAGACGGCGCCGTGCGGCCCGAGCGAAAGCCCCGCGAAAAGATTGCGAAAGTATTCCAGGTTGATGGCGAGCATCGCGACGCCTGCGAACGAGCCATCCGGATGCGACAGCCTGCGGCTGAGTGCGATGCTGGGCGCGCCGCCACGCAATCGCGACGCATAGGGGCTGCTGAGATAAAGACCGGTGTGCGGGTTGTCGCGCTGAACCGTGAAGTAACGGCGGTCCGCAAAGTTGCCCGGTCGGGGCGCCACGCTGCCCGAATCGATGACGATATTGCCGTGCTCGTCGAGGACGAGAATCGAGCCGAGATCGCGGGCGGTGGCGGCCCGGTCGAAGAGCACGTCGTTGCGCAGGTGCGGCGGGAGTCTGATCACATCGTCGCGCTGCACGCCCTCGACGACCGCCTGCAACGACAACTCGTACAGCTCGAAATTGCGTTCGATATCGCGCTCGGCGAGCAGCGCCAGATTGCGCGACGTGTCGCGCGCGCGATCGAGCGCATCGACTCTGCCCTGATAGAGGACCAGCGCGCAAAGCCCCATCATGACGAGCGCGATGAGGGTGCCGCACAGCACGATGACGTTCGGCGTCGATGTTCGCGCGCGCGTCGGCGGCTGTGCATTGAGACTCGGATTGTAGATATTTTCGGATGCCACTTTTCTGGGTGTCCCCGGAATACTGCTTCGCGCGTTTGTCAGTGCTCTGTACGGTCCTCAGTCAGCGAGCCAGGGCAATATTCTCTCCTATTTGTCCAGGCAGGGTGTGGACGAGGGCGATGTCGCTCGCCAGGTCAAGCCACCGGAGCGCGCCCCAGTTCGATGTATCGCGCAAGATGATGGTCTTCATCGCCCAACTGATGGTCGATCATCACGAGCCGCTTTGCGTAGTGAGCGAGCGGCAATTCCCACGTCATGCCGATGCCGCCGTGCATCTGAATGGACTCTTCCGCGACGCGCGCGCCAATGCGCCCGATGGAATACTTCGCCGCCGACAAGGCGCGTTCACGCGCGACGCCCGACTCACCGACCGTCGCGGCCGCATTGATCGCCGCTGAACGCGCCTGTTCGATGTCGACGAGGACATCGGCCATGCGATGCTGCAGCGCCTGAAACGCGCCGATGGGCACGCCGAACTGCTTACGCGTGCGCAAGTATTCGAGCGTGTGCTCCTTTGCGACATCCATCGCGCCGACCGCTTCCGACGCGAGCGCGACGAGACCATAGCCGATCGCATGCGTGAGCACGGCGTAACCATCGCCTTCAATACCCACGAGCGCGTCCGCTTCGAGTGCGACGTCATCGAGCGACACCTCCGCCGCCCGTCCGCCATCGATCTTGCGATAACCGCGCACATCGACGCCCCCGGCATCCCGCGGCACGACGAAGAGCGAAATGCCCGCTTCGTCATGATCGCCGCCCGACGTGCGCGCCGACACGAGCAACACGTCGGCGTGTTCGCCCTGTTGCACGACGCCTTTCGCGCCGTTCAACACCCAGCCGTCGCCGCGGCGCGTCGCGCGCGTGCCGACGCGTGCGCGCTCGTAGTGCGAGCCGGGTTCGTCGTGCGCGAATGCTGCAAGCGTGGAGCCGTCGATCATCTTGGCGATGATCCCGCGCTGCGTGTCGTTGCCGGCACGCGCGAGCGCGCGTCCGACGATGAGCGCATCGAGAAACGGTTCGACGACGAGCCCGCGTCCGAGCGCCTCGAACACGACGCTGACATCGAAGCCATCGCCGCCGAATCCGCCCGCCGCTTCATCGAAGAACGCGCCGATGATGCCGAGCTCGCAAAACCGCAGCCACATGTCGCGGCTGTACCCTTGCGCCGAGCGCGCGATCCCGTCTCGCGCATCGAACGCATATTGCTCGGCAATGAAGCGGTTCAGCGAATCCGCGAGCATCCGCCGGTCTTCCGTGTGCTGGAAATTCATCGTGCGAATCCTTTAAAGCCCGAGCATCATCTTCGCGATGATGTTCTTCTGTATTTCGTTGGAGCCGCCGAAGATCGACAGCTTGCGATTGTTGAAGTACTGCGCGGCCGCGGTGGACGCTTCATCGTCGCTATCTTCCTCAATGAATTGCTGCGCATACGGACCCATCGCGCGACGCATCAGCGACGAGATTTCCTGACGAATCTCGGTGCCGCGAATCTTGAGCATCGAGCTTTCCGCGCCTGGCGCGCCGCCGCCCGCCACCGCCGCGAGCACGCGCAGATTCGTCGTCTTCATGTTCTCCAGATCGATCTCGACACGCGCGAGCCGCGCGGCGAACAACGGATCGTCGATGAGGGCGCGGCCATTACTTTGCAGTCTGCTCGCCGCCTCTTTGAGGCGGCCCAGCGCCGCGACCGAGAAGCCCACACCCGCGATGTTCGTGCGCTCATACGTCAGCAGGTACTTCGCATACGTCCAGCCCTTGTTCTCCTCGCCGACGAGATTCGTAACGGGCACGCGCACATCGGTGAAGAAGACTTCGTTGACTTCGTGCTCGCCATCCAGTGTGATGATCGGACGCACTTCGACGCCCGGCGTGTTCATGTCGATCAACAGGAAGCTGATGCCCTCCTGCTTGCGCGCGTCCTGCGACGTGCGCACGAGGCAGAAGATCATGTTCGCGTAGTGCGCGAGCGTGGTCCAGGTCTTCTGGCCATTCACGCGGTAATACTCTTCGCCGTTCTCCATCGCGCGCGCGGCCGTCGTGCGCACCGATGCGAGATCGGAGCCCGCGCCCGGTTCCGAATAGCCCTGACACCACCAGTCTGAGCCATCGAGAATGCGCGGCAGCCAGTGACGCTTTTGCGCTTCGCTGCCGTACTTGATGAGCACCGGTCCGAGCATGTTCACGCCGAAGGGCACGACACGCGGCGCGCCCGCTATCGCGCATTCGTTCTCGAAGATGAACTTCTGCACCGCGGTCCAGCCGGGTCCGCCGTACTCTTTCGGCCAGTGATTCGCGAGCCAGCCCTGCGCGTTGAGGATGCCGTGCCACTGCGCCATGTCGTCGCGTGTGAGGCGCCTTCCCGTGTGCACTTTCTGCGCGATTTCGTCCGGCAGTGACGTGCGCAGAAACTTCAGCACGTCGGCGCGAAACGCCTCTTCTTCTGCGGTGAATTTCAGGTCCATGACTGCGATTCCATGAAGAGATTGACGAAGCCCGCGGCTCAGGCCGCCTGATTGAGGCTGGCGAAATTCTTGCCGCGCGCAACGAGATCGACGATCAGCGGCGACGCGCGCCAGAACAACGGATCTTCCTTGGCGAACTCGCGGATATCGGCGAGCACGGTGTCAAGGCCGATGCTGTCGGCGTAATGCATCGGGCCGCCGCGATAGCGCGGAAAACCGAAGCCGTGCATCAACGTAGCATCGATATCGAGCGGGCGCTGCGCAATCCCTTCATGCACGATATTCGCGCCTTCGTTGATCATCGCGGCCATGTAGCGGCGCACGATCTGCTCGTCGCTGAACGCACGCGGCGTGACGCCCGCACGCACCCGCTCCGCGTCGATGATCGCTTCGACTTCGGCATCCGGCTTGCCGATGCGCGCGCCGTCTTCATGACGATAGAAGCCGCGTCCCGTCTTCTGGCCGAGCCAGCCGCGCTCGCACAGCGCGTCGCCGATGCGCACATAACGCGCATTCGGATCGCGCGTCGCGGCGCGGCGCTTTCTCGCGGCCCAGCCGATATCGCCGCCTGCTAGATCGATGACCTGATACGGTCCCATCGGAAAGCCGAAGTCGCGCACGGCCTGATCGACCTGATACGGCGAGGCGCCGTCTTCCATCAGATGATCCGCCGCAGCGCGATACACCGCGAGCATGCGATTGCCGATGAAGCCGTCGCACACGCCCGCGCGCACCGCGACCTTCCTGAGTTTCTTCGCAAGCTCGAAGCCGGTCGCGACGACATCTGCGGTGACGCGCGCGGGCACGACCACTTCGAGCAGCTTCATGATGTTCGCGGGCGAGAAGAAGTGCAGCCCGAGCACGTCTTGCGGGCGCGTGATGCTCGCCGCGATCTCGTCGATGTCGAGGTACGAAGTGTTCGTCGCGAGCACCGCGCCGGGCTTGCACACGCGATCGAGTTGCGCGAATACGGCCTTCTTCACGGTCATGTCCTCGAATACGGCTTCGATGACGAGATCGGCACCGGCGAGCGCGTCGTAGACCGTGTCGCCATTGAAGCGCTGCAGCGCGCGCGCTTTCGCTTCGGGCGTCATGCGGCCTTTTGCGACCGATCCGTCGTAGACCTTTTCGACATGCGCGCGGCCGCGTTCGAGCGAGGCGTCGTCGCGCTCGATCATCGTCACCGCGAGGCCCGCATCCAGCAGCGCGACGGCGATGCCCGCGCCCATCGTTCCGCCGCCGAGCACGCCGACCGAGCGCAGCGCGCGCGGTTGCGCACCGCGCGTTTCCGGCGATTTCTGCGCCTCGCGCTCGGCGAAGAACGCGTGCACGAGACCGGCGCGCTGCGGACTCTCGCGACATTCCAGGAATCGCTCGCGCTCGAATCGCAGACCTTCGTCGAACGGCAGATTCAACGCCGCCTCCACGCAGTCGACGATCTTCAGCGGCGACGCCAATCCGCGCGCTGTCTTCTGCGTGTCGGCGCGCGCGGCGGCGATCGCGGCGGCGCTGGCTTCCTTGTCCGCCAGACCGCGCGCGTTCTTCGTGCGGCGCGGCGCGGCGTGCGTCGCGATCAGTTCGTGCGCGTAAGCGAGGCCTTCGGCGAATACGTCGTCGCTCTGGCCGACGCGATCGACGAGGCCGAGACGCAGCGCATCCTGCGCGCCGACATGACGGCCGCTGAGCATCAGCGACAACGCGGCCTGCGCGCCGGTCAGATGCGCCGAGCGCTGCGTGCCACCGGCGCCGGGCAGGAGGCCCAGTTGCACTTCCGGCAGACCGAGCTTCGCACCCTCGACGGCGATCCGGTAATGCGACGCCAGCGCAACCTCCAGCCCGCCGCCGAGCGCCGCGCCATGAATCGCCGCGATGACCGGCTTGCCGCACGCCTCGATGCGATTGCACACCTCGGGCAGCGAGGGCGGCACGGCGGGCTTGCCGAACTCGCGGATATCCGCGCCGGCGATGAAGTTGCGGCCCGCGCCCACGATCAGCACCGCGCGCACGGCGGCGTTCGCATCGGCGGCGTCGATGGCGTCGATCAGACCGCGCCGCACGGCGGCATTGAGCGCGTTGACGGGCGCATGATCGATCGTCACGACGAGGACGCTGCCACGCAATGCGTGCTGGACTACCGCGGTTTCGGGCGCGCTCGAAAGCGTCATGGCTGGTGTCTCCTGTTCCGATGTTTGCCGACTGTGTCGAGCATTCTCGCGGGGACAAGCTTCCTTGACAATGACAGCGACGGTTGACAGACTGTCAAATCGCTTTTGACAATTGGTTGGGCCGTGGACGTCAACGAACTTACGCTGCTGGTCGAAATCCTCGATGCGGGCAATCTCAGCGAAGCGGCGCGGCGCCTGAAAATGAGCCGCGCCAATGTCAGCTATCACCTGAATCAGCTCGAAAAGTCGGTCGGCTTGCAGCTCGTGCGGCGCACCACGCGCCGTGTGGAGCCGACCGAACTCGGCCTCGAGTTGTATGAGCATGGCAGGTCGATCCGGAATGCGCTGCTCGCGGCGCAGGAATCGGTGTCGATGCTCGGGCAGAGATTGCAGGGACGCGTGCGCCTGTCGGTGCCGAGCGGTTATGGGCAGCTCGTGATGTCGGAATGGCTGATCGCGTTCAAGCGCGAGTATCCGGATATCGTGCTCGATGTGATGTTCGAGAATCGCGTGGAGGATCTGTTGCGCGATGAAGTCGACATCGCCGTGCGCGTGATGCCGGAGCCCCCGCCGAGTCTCGTCGCGCGCGACATGGGGCCGGTGCGGTACGTCGCGTGCGCATCGTCCGCTTATGCGGATGCGCACGGCATGCCGACGCGCCTCGAAGACTTGGGCGTCGCGCCGGTGATTACCGCGACGGTCGTTGGCAAACAGACGCGCGTCGCCGCCTATCTCGACGACGAGCGTCACGAAGTGCTGCTGGAGCCGAGCCTGATCTCGGAGAACTTTCTGTTCCTGCGCGATGCGATTCTCGCGGGCCTGGGCGTCGGGATCGTGCCGGATTACGTCATGGCGGAAGACATGCGGCGCGGCGAGGTCGTGACGGCGCTCGATGAATGGCGGCTCAGCATTTTCGGCACGCACATGTACATGCTGTATATGCCGAACCGGCATCACACGCGCGCGACGCTGGCGTTCATCGAGTTCATGCTGGAGCGATCGCGGAAGGCGGGACGCGGGCGGCTTCTTCCAGGCACGCATTGAACGAAGCGTGCGCGGTCAGTCGCCGCCAAAAAGCTCGGGAGCAGGCCGGATGATCTCCCTGAACATCGCACACCGGTCACCGCTGCGTCACCCACGCCGCCCGCGCTCCGCAAACCAGATCGCCGCCGACATCAACGCGATGCCCGCGATCTGCACGCCGCTCAAACGCTGATCGAGAACCAGCCAGTCGATGACGATGGCAAGCGCCGGATAAACGAACTGAAACACGGCGATACGCGCCGTATGAAGCCGCGCCATGCCGATATACATCAGCGTATACGCGAGGCCCGTATGAATCAGCCCAAGGCCCGCCAGCCACGCCCACGACATGCCCCACGCGGGCCAGCCATGCTGCATCGGCGAGAGCCACAGCAGCATCGTGCCGACGGCGCACTGCCACCACGCAAGAATGCCGGCGGGCATATCGCGCAGGCGTGTGGCGATGATGGTCACGCACGCCATGCACAGCGAGCCCGCCAGACACGCAGCAACGCCCATCCAGTATTGCGGCTGAAGCGCGCCGCCCGCCGTGTGCTCGACGATGCCCGTCGCCAGCACCAGCCCGCACATCGCAACCGACACCGCGACGACGCGCTGCCCGCCGATCGCTTCTTTCAGCCATAACGAGGCGAACATCAGCACCCACATCGGCTGGACATGGAACAGCACGATCGCGACGCCCGCCGATATTCGCTCGACCGCGCCGAAGAACAAGGCCCAGCTCAGCACCATCAACGCGCTGGCGCTCAGCACCCACGGTCCGTTCGCCCGCGTGAGAAGCAGAAAGCGCGCTTGCCCGCGCAGAATCACCCACGCGCTCATGCAGACGAGTCCGAACGCGCAGCGAAACCACGTCGCGGTCAGCGGGTCAGCCCTGGCCTCGTGCAAGAAAACGCCGATCGTGCCGAGCAGCGCGCAGCCGGCCAGAAACGGCCACGCGCCTGCTGCGCGGCCTCCTTCGCCGCGCGCAACGATGCGTGCCGCCGCCCGATGAGATGATGAATTCGTGTCCATGTCCGCAGTGTGTGCCGCGACGGATCGAACGAAAAGCGCATAATTCGAACTTAATCCATTCGATTTTCGAAAGCCGCCTGAACACGATGAAACACCACGATCTGCAAACCGACTGGCTTAAATGCTTCGTCGCCGTCGTCGACGCGGGGTCGCTGTCGAGCGCGGCCAGTGAAGTGCACCGCTCGCAATCGGCGGTGAGCATGCAGTTGAAGAAGCTCGAAAACGCGCTGGGGCTGCGACTCGTCGAGCGCGGCTCGCGCACGCTCGCACTGACTCACGACGGGCAGACGCTGCTCGGTTATGCGCGCCGCATCCTCGATTTGCACGCCGAAGCTCAGGTCGCGCTTCAGGGCGAGCAACTCACCGGCCGCGTGCGGCTCGGCGTACCCGACGACTACGCCGCAAAGTATCTGACGCCCGTGCTCAAACGCTTTGCGCCGCGGCACAGCGGCGTCGAAATCGAGCTGATCTGCGAGCAATCGACTTCGCTCATTCCGCGTATCGCCCATGGCGAGCTCGATCTTGCACTCGTGTCGCGCGATCATGGCCGGCGCGGCACGTCGCTCTTTCATGAGCCGATGGTCTGGGTCGGCGCCGCGCAGTTCGAGTTATGGCGGCGCGATCCAATGCCGATTGCCGTCTACGAGAGCACGAGCCTCGCGCGGCGCAGCGCGATTCATTCGCTCGCGCAACAGGGGCGCCGATACAAGGTGGTCTACAACAGTTCGAGTCTCGCCGGGCAGATCGCCGCCGTCGAAAGCGGCCTGGCCGTGGCGGCGCTGACGCAATGCAGCGCGCCGGAACATCTGCGGATACTGGGCCGTGAAGAAGGCCTGGGGCCGCTCGAACCGATGGAAGTCGCGGTGTATCGCAGCCGCGATTCGCGCGGCTCGAAGGCCGTCGACAGCCTGCACAGCCTGCTCGTGAAAACCCTGCGGCAATCGGCGTCAGTCTGAGCGATGCCGATGTGACGCGATCCCCTCGATCTCGACGAGCAGATCGGCGCGGCAAATGTCGACGTTCAGATAACGCACGCTCGCATCGGGATGAAACGCAGTCTGCGCCAGCTTCATCACGCGCGGCAAATCCGCAGGATGCCGGTAGTACACCTTGATCTGGTCGAGATCGCGCAGCGTATAACCGTTATGCACACCCTGCTTTTCCAGACTCTCCCCGCCGATCAGGTGCGCGATGTTGCCGGTCGCGACGCTCCACTGCTTCTCGAGATCGCCCACGTGAGCGGTCTCGTGGCCGAGAATGCTGGCCGTGCCGGATACGAAGAGCGTGTCGCGCAATTGCGTGGCCCGGGCGAAGCTCGGCGACTTGGGGCCGTAACGTTGCGGATACTCATACGCGGGCGTCTGGCGTGAGTTCTCGATATGCCGAATCGGACTTTCGCGGCACGCCAGAAAATAGAAACCGACGCCATCGCCCCATGTGCCGATGCCCGTCGCCGCCGGCATGCCCGACGCATTCGCATAGTCCTGCTCGAAGGCGACGGCACGCCCGCGGCAAAAATCGCGATACACCTCGAGCCCTTCCCGATTCGCCCCGTTGATGTGCGGAATGAAGTTCCACATGCGGAAGATCTTCGGGAAGTTCAATTCGCCGACGAGCGCGAACGCATCGCCATAGGTCTCGCGCGTGGCGTCGGTGTATCGGTCGGAAACGGGGAGGAAACCCGCGCAAAACAGGAACTCGTCGTTGTGCGCGAAGACGAGATCGTTGATGCATCCGCTGCGGATCGGTCCGGCGCTCGTCCAGATTTCGGCGAAGCCGTCACGGGCGTCGTCGCACATTGCGAGGCGCAGCGTGGGCACGCCGTTTTCGATGCACGGCCGGCCGCTCGCTTCGCCGAACACGATGCGCGCCAGCACCTCGTTGCCGCATGTCGCCTCGGGCGTAATGAAGCGGCACTCGATCGTCGCGCTCATCGCTTACTCATGGACTATTCATCGACCTGATCGCCGAACAGGTCCGCGGTCGCGACGCGATCCTGCAGCGGCGGCAATGCGCCGCTTCTCACCTGTTCGAGGACGGCGGGCGGCAGCCAGGTCTCTTCCATGGCGCCGATGCCGTTCTCGATCATCTGCTGGAGGAAGAACGATTGCTTGCGCCCCGTTACTTCCGCCAAGAGTCGCAGCCGTTGCTCGAATTGTGGATCGACCCGCACTGCGACCACCTTCAGCTTGTTTTCGGCGGTCCTTCTCACTGCATGCTCCTGTTACGTTCGGTGCGCGCCGCAAGCCGGCGCGCGCATGCGTGCTTATACCACAGCGCAACTTCGGCCCGATCCGGCTTCGCCCGGCGCACGACCGTGCGCGGCGCTCGCGGACGTGCGTGCTACCATCGAAAAGGGCATCCTGCATCCGTCCGACGACGTCCGCGCCGGCGCTCGCGCACGTCTCACACAGCGTCATGAACGAATCAGAAGACCACCCCGGACTCGGCACGGCAGAGGTCTTGCCTTCGCTTCCTCCGCTCGACTTTCGCGCGGCGCGCAGGCGGCTCTTCGCTGCGCTCGTCGCGTCGATCGTCATCCCGCTCGCGTTTTTCTGTCTGTACGGTTACTACACGTATGAACGCGCGCTCAGCGAAACGGGCCAGTCGCTCGAACGGCTGGCGCGCGTCATCGACGAAAAAGCGAACACCGTTTTGAGCATCAACCGCGAGCTGATTTCACGCATCGAAGACATGCTCGGCAGTGGCGACGAGGACTTCATCGCACGCAGCGAGTCCGAACTGCACGACAAGCTCGCCCGTCTCGCACAGAGCCACGCGCAGATCGCCGCGCTGTCCGTGCTCGACAGTCGCGGCAGGCTCGTTCTCAGCAGCCGCCTTTTTCCGGCGCCCAATGTGTCCATCGGCGATCGCGCCGATTTCATCGCAACGCGCGACTCGCGCGCGACGTTCTATGTCTCCATGCCCGAGCGCGGGCGCGTGAAGAACACCGACATCATCGATACGCTGAGCGCGCGATTTGCGAAGGACGGGCGCTTTCTCGGCGAGATCTCGATCGCGGTGCGGCGCGATTATCTGATCGGCTTCTATCGCGAGCTCGCCACGAGCGATTCCGCGCTCACGCTCGCGCTGCATCGCGCCGACGGCGCCGTGCTCGCGCGTTATCCGCCGCCGTCCGTGCGGAATCCCCCCGATCGTCATCTCGTGCTCGCCGACGCATTCGCGCAAGGCAAGCCCACGGGCCTCATGCGTTACCTGTCGCCGCTCGACAACGACGAGAAGCTCGCCGCCTGGCGGCGCGTCGGCGACTTTCCGGTCTATGCCGCCGCGGGCTTCGCCATCCGCGACATACGCCTCGCATGGTGGCGGCGAGATGTATCGATTGCGTCGATCGCGCTGATACCGTGCATTGCGCTGTGGCTGCTGATCGGCTTTTCGCTGCGCCGCCTGAAGGCCGAAGAAGCGGCGTGGCACAACTGGCGCGGCGAGCTCTCGCTGCGCCGCTCGGCCATCGCCGCGACGCGCCGTTTGCAGCGCATGGGCGCGCTCGGCAATCTGGTCGCGAGCGTCGCGCACGATTTCAATAACCTGTTGATGGTCGTCACGGCCAACATGGAGATGGCGCGGCGCAAGGGCTTCAATGGCCTCGAGAAAGAAGTCACCGCGGTCGAGCGCGCAGCGACCAATGCGCAGTCGCTCGCGCGCCGACTGCTGAGCGTCGCGCGCCGTCAGCCGTTGCAGATGCAGGTCATACGGCTCGACCGATGGATGGCGGAACTGGAGCCGCTCGTGCGCGCGTCGGTGGGCGACAAGGTGACGTTCGGCACGCGCGCGCCGGATACGACGTGGCCCGTGCGCGTCGATGCGACGGAGCTGACATCGGCGCTCATCAACATCGCCGTGAACGCGAAAGACGCGATGCCCAATGGCGGCGAGTTCCGGATCGATTGCAGCAACGTGCGCTACGCGGACACGCACGACGGCCTCGGCGCGGGCGAATATGTCGTGATCTCGTGCAGGGACAGCGGCATCGGCATGCGGCCCGATGTCGCGAGGCAGGCGTTCGAGCCGCTTTTCACGACCAAGGGCGCAGGCGCCGGCACGGGGCTCGGCCTCGCGCAAGTGCTGGCGATGACGGAGCAGGCGGGCGGCACCGCGCGCGTGAACTCGGCATGGGGCTTCGGGACGACCATCGACATCTATCTGCCGCACTGGACCGGAGAAGCCGAAGCGCTTGCGGACGCGCCGCACGTCGAGGCGATCGAACACACTGCGCTTTCGTCGACCGTGCTCCTCGTGGAAGACAACGAGGAAGTCGCGGCGGGCCTGTGCGCAGTGCTCGATGTGCTCGGCTGGCAGGCGCGCCACGCAGCTTCGGGCGATGCCGCGAAGCAGATGCTCGAAGCGGGCAACGCGTTCGATCTCGTGCTCTCGGACATCCAGATGCCCGGCAACTATGACGGCATCAGGCTCGCGGAATGGATCAAGGCGACGCGCCCGACGCAGCCGGTCACGCTGATGACGGGCTACGCCGATCAACTCGACGAGGCGCGCCGCACGGGCTTTGCGATCCTCGCGAAGCCTTTCAACATCGACGATCTGCAACGGCTGCTGAACGGTCTATCGATGCGTGTGACAAAGTAATTCCGATAGCCGATCAACGCGGATCGCGCCACCCGCCGAATTGCGCGATATCTTCGAGCGACAGGCGCGCACGCGGCGCGCGCTCACGCTCGGCCAGCGACGCAGGCAGCGCGCGGGCGTCGCCGTGATGCGCAACGGAAATCACGGAGAGCGGCGTGAATCGCTCCGGAATCGCGAACGCCTCTTTGAGGCCGCTTGCATCGAATCCGCCCATCGCGTGGGCGGCGAGTCCTTGCGCGTGCGCCTGGAGCAGCAGCGCCATCGCGGCGGCGCCCGCATCGTAGGCTGCGCTCACGTTGACTTCGCCCTTCGCATTCAGTGTGTCCGCGAGCACCGCGATCAACACTTGCGCATTCGCATTCCATGACTGATTGAACGGCACGAGCAATGCGAATGCGCGCGCGAAGGCGTCGGGATCGTGCGCCTTCTCGAACACGACAAAGCGCCAGGGCTGCACGTTATAAGCCGACGGCGCCCAGCGCGCCGCTTCCAGCAACGCGACCACCTGCGCATGCGCGACCGCGCGATCCGCATAAGCGCGCGGGCTCCATCGTCCCGCGATGAGCGGATGAATGGCGATATCGGTCGGAGCAGGTCGATGTGTCATGAATGATTCGGATGAACATGAAGTCTTGCAACGCGAAATCATATGCGCGATGGTCCCGGGCACAAACCAATTTACCTTGCTAAGCAAATGAATGGGCTTTGCACATACACAGCTATTCAAAGCATCGATTCATTCAAAAGCATCGCTGAAATGATCGGTTCGTCACGAATGCACGCGCGGCGAAGATAGGCTTCTTTTCTTCGCACGAAGTGCTTCATGTCCACGACTCACACGCTCGACACTTCGGCGCGCTCGAAAGTGCCCATCGACGAACTCGCGCTCGACCGTCACCGGCGCAACATCCGCGCCATTGCCTCGCACCGCGCGGCGTTACCGAACGGCACATTCTTCTGACAGCCCATTTTCACGGAGTATCGATCTTGTCTCGATTCAATTCATCGCGCGGTCCACGGGTGGTCGGCATCGGCGGCACGACGCGGCCTCAATCATCGACCGAACGGGCACTCGCGTTCGCATTGCGCGGTGCGCAGGAGAGCGGCGCGAGCGTGCAACTCTTCGGCGGCGCGTTTTTACACAGCCTGCCGCACTACGCACCGGAATCGCGCGAACTCACCGATGAGCAACACGAACTCATCGAGGCCGTGCGCGCGGCGGATGCGCTCATCATCGCGACGCCCGGCTATCACGGCGGCATCTCGGGCCTCGTCAAGAATGCGCTCGATACGCTGGAGGAGCTACGGCTCGACGAGCGCCCCTATCTCGACGGACGCGCGGTCGGCAGTATCGTCACGGCGTATGGATGGCAGGCGGCGGGCACGGTGCTCACGTCGCTGCGCTCGATCGTGCACGCGTTGCGCGGCTGGCCGACGCCTTTCGGCGCAACGATCAACACGCTGGAGACGCGTTTCGAATCCGCGGATACTTGCTCCGATCCGAAGGTCGTCGAGCAACTCCGCACCGTGGGGCGGCAGGCGTCGGGCTTCGCGCTGGCGTTCGGCGCGGCGCGTGCGGACGACTACCATGAAGTGGACCGACGCGTCGCGCTCGTGCCGCATTGACTTGCGGATGACGAAGCTGCGCATGGCGCGCAGCTTTTCCGCTTCGTTTCAGTGCAGCGGCGGCTCGCCGGGCAGCTGAAACGCATCGACGGTATAGCCCATGTTGAAATAGCCCGCGCGTGCATAAGCGGAAATGTGCTCGAGCTGTTCCGCGCGCGTAGTTTCGCTGACGGCGTGCGCCTCGTGTGCCGCCCCTTCTTTCGTGAAGTGCTTACGCACGCGCCCGGCCGGCGCCGACAGCGCCTGCCAATATTGAGTCAGGAAGTGCGGCATGGTACGCCTCCTCGAATGCACGGATGACTCGACTCTAGGCTGTCAAAAACGTTTGGACAAACAAGGGTTTCTGCAATGCATAGCAGGCGGCACCTGTTTGGCGCGTTGAGGCGGCTTTCCGCATGGGACGAAGACGGCGCCGGTAGCCTGGGCCCGCGAAGCGCTTCATGCAATCACTTCGTGCCATCCAATATCGGATGAGACTGCCCCGGTATCGGACGGCCGCGATTATCGGTCGGCACGAGCTGCGTCTGAAACGCGACGAAAAGCGCCTGGAACTTGCCGTCCACTTCGACCATCACCGCGCCGTCCTGAAACACGCCGTTCTCGTTCGAGTGGTCCTTGACCGGGCTGCCCTTGCCCCGCTTCGGGTTGCCCTGATTCATGTGTGTTTCGTGCAAGCCGTCTTTCCCCGGTTCGAACAGAAAGCCGAAGCCGTAGACGGTGACGTCTTTCGCGGGTTTCCATCCGAGGCGATCGTCGCTATAAGCGGGCGTCTTGTAGACATAGTCGACGCCGTCGGCCGACATGTCGAGTTGCAGCATCTCGTTGAGAAGCGCATTGATATCGTTGTGCTCGTCTTTGGTATCGAGCGGGATCGGACGCATCGCGCCGAGATCCAGGAGACGCGTGTCATGCACATAATCGAGCTTCGGGAAGTTCGACGTGGCGACACCGGCAGGCAGCCGGACGAGATCGGCGGTCATCGGGTGATCGAAGTATTGATTCCAGAGATACAGCACGAGATAGCCCGCCGGCCCCGTCAGTGAGCTGTCCGATTTCACATTGGTGACGATATTGAACGGCTTGCCATTCGTATCTTCGCCGACGATCACATAGTGCGGATCGCCCTTGTAATTCCGGAGATAGGGCACGCGAGCGTGACCGTGCCCTTGAAAAGAACGTATTCGTTGCGCGCCATGATGCTGCTCCGTGAAGTGAGCGATCATTTGATGCGGCCAGTGTGACATCTTTGCGATCGACAGGCGACCCGCGCCCGCGACGGCGCCGCCGTCAGCGTATCGCCTTTCTCGCGGGCTTGAAGCGATGCTTCTGCTCGCTTTTGAGTGCCCGTATCGCCGGCTTGGTATCGACGTCATCGGGAAACGCGCCTTCCGAGCCGGAAAGCAGACCGCGACTCGCGACCACGTCGTTCAACGCGCCGAAACGCTTTTGCAGCCGCTTAAGGCTCTTCACACTGTCACGCATGCCGGGCGAGACATCCCCGAAAAATTCGAGCAGATAGCGCACCTTCTTTCCGGCCTTGCGCACTTCGTGATAAGCGGCATAGTCGGATCGCTTCGCGCGCAGCGCCCGCTTGATGCGCTTTTTCAACTGACCGCGCGCCGCGCCGATCCGCTTCTTTGCAAACCGTTCGACCGGCACGCGACTATGCCCCGTGTTGAGCTGCTGATTCGCCTCCTTCACGCCCGTCAGCAACACATGCTTTACGTCCGCGTTCGCAGTCGTTTCGATGCTGGTCGCGAGCACCGCCGCACGACGCGCCTTCACGGAGTCGTCGAGCCCTTCCACATGGAGTTCGTCCAGCAGCTTCAGCAAAATATCCCAGTCGCGCGCCCTGCCCGCCGACGTCGCCAGATACTTGAGCAACGCGCGCTGATGCGTGTCGAATTCGTCTTCCAGCAAGGGGCTGTAAGCCCAGAACAATGTGCGAAGCCGTCGCAACGCGACGCGCAGCTTGTGCAGCACCTCGGGGTCCGCGTTCCCGTCGAGCGTGGACGCATGCCGCAGCGCCTCTTCGACCAACGGCGATGCCAGTTCACCGAATTTAGATTCTGCTGTTTCGCTCCTCGCGCGCGCGCTGCCATTCGAAGCCATGATCGTTTCCCGTTACGCAGTACCATCCCCATGCAACATGCATACCCGCCGCCGCGCTTGCCCCAAAACAAGGCACGAAAAGCGGAACATGTCTTGCTGGATTCGCAATACGGGAAATGCCGCTGTCAAGGAACGCTCCACAACAAAAAAGCTGTTGGGTACACTTGGACGCGCCTGCAGATTCAAACGAACAGAATCACATATTCGGAGCCAGCTTGAGGAAGCGAGCCACGGTCATCTGTCGAAAGGGCAACCGGATTTTGCTGGTTGCGCGACGTCGCACCAAATGGGCGCTGCCCGGCGGCATGCTCAAACGGGGCGAGGATTTGCCGGATGCCGCACTGCGCGAACTCAAGGAGGAAACGCGTCTTGCGGGCAAATCGGCTAAATTTCTGTTCCAGCATCGCGGAAGGCAGAAGCATCATCACGTCTTTTTCTGCGATGTGCCGAAACGCGCGAAGCCGCGCGCGAGCAATGAAATCTCGCGGTGCCGCTGGGTCCACGTTTCGGAAATTCAGCGGCTCGCCACCAGTGCGCCGACCAAAATGATCGTCAAAGCGCTCGGTGACGAAAGGCGAAAACGCTGACCGTGCAAGGCTCACGGCGACCAGGCATCAAACGCCCTGCTGTTTCGCATCGCCGTACACGACTCGCACCGCGGGCACGAACCACGCGAGACACAAGCCGACGAACGCCGCCATCGCGGCCACGACAAGCCCGACGTGAATCGACGCGACGAGCGCCATGCGCGCCGAGTGCATCATCGCGTCGCCCGGCTGGCCTGCAGCTACAAGCCGTTCGATCAGCGCTGACTCTTCCGCACGGTCGATCAGCAAATCGGGGCTCGCGAACGATTTGAGCCACTGCGTCGCCTGATACGAATCCAGCGGACGATGCACGTTTCGTAGAAATGCCCGAGCAGCGCGCCCGTGATCGCGGTGCCGAGCGCCGAATGTCGACGTGACGAGCACGAGCCAGCGCAAAAACGCAGCTTCGGATCGGGAAAGAGATCGGCGACGGCGGCGAATACCGTGCCGAGCAGGATACCGCCGCCGATGCCCTGCACACCGCGTGCAATGACGGGAAACAGCATGCTGCGCGCGGATCCGCATAACACGGACGCCAGCGTGAGCAGCACGATGGCCGCGAGCAAAAGAGCTTGCGCCCGTAGAGGTCACCGAGCCGCCCGAAAATCGGAATCGTGATGACGGAGGCGAGCATGTACGAGGTCGCGACCCACGCGTACAGATCGGAGCCCTTCCGCTCGGCGATGATGCGCGGCATTGCGGTGCCGACGATGGTCTGATCGAGCGCGACCAGCATCGTGACGAAGGCGATGCCGAGCATCGCGAGCAGCGATTCGCGAAACGGCAGGCGCTGGCGCTCCGGCTCGTGAACGTCAGCGAACGAGTTCATGACACGCGCGAGCACACGCGTTTCGTCGTGCTCGCGTGCGAGCGCCTACTGCCCGCCTTCCTGAATCGTCAGAACATTCTTCACGGACGTGACGCCGCTCACGCCCTTCGCGATCGAAGCGGCCTTGTCGATCTGCTCCGCATCCGCGGCATGTCCGGCGAGCGTGATTGCGCCGTTCTTCGCGATCACGTTGATGCCGTTCAATTCGACGCCGCCTTTCTGCAGCGCCTGGGACACCTTCTTGCTGAGCGCCCGATTGGCCTTGCGGGCCGCGGATTTCGAGGTTCCGGCGCTCGCCGACGGCGTAGCGGACTGAGTCGAGGCCGCATCGCTGGTCTGTGACCACACGTTGACGGAGAAGGCAATCGCTGATGCAACGGCGGCAAATCTGAGCGCATTGATCGTTTTCATCGCTTGGCTCCAGGTTGGCTTGATTGGCTTGAAGGGCTTGGGTGAAACGAAGGCACGATGAATTCTAGTCGCGGGTTCGCGAGATCGCAGGGATTCGGGCCGTTCATTTCGCATACGCGCGCAATTCGGCGGGCGACAGGAAGAAATCGCCGTTGTCCGCGAGCTTTTCGATCATGAAGTCAATGAACGTTCGCACGCGCAACGGTTGCTCCGTCCGATGCCGGTAGTAGATATAAATCGATTCGCGCTGTGTCAGATGCCGCGTGAGCAAGGGCACGAGCCGCCCTTCGCGGATATGCGTCACCGCCGAAAAACTCCCGAGCTGGCCGATCGCGACACCGGCGAGCACCGCGTCGGTTTCCGCATCGATATCGTTCGCGCAAAGCGCCGCCGCGACCTCGCGGTAGACGATTTCATCGCCGATCATGAATTCCCACGGCGCCTGCTTGCCGGTGTTCGCACGCCGATAACCGGTGCAACGATGCGAGGATAGATCGTCGACGGTACGCGGCGTGCCATATCGTTCGATATACGCGGGCGACGCGCACACGATCAGCTGGATCGGCACGAGCCGCCGTGCAATCGCGCCGCCTGAGGGCGGCGAGCCGCCACGCAATCCGACATCGGCGCGTTCTTCCACGAGATCGGTGAAATGGTCGTCGAAACGCACGTCGAGTCCGACTTCCGGATAAAGCCGCGCGAACGCCAGCACCGACGGCCACAACGCGCGCGCGAGCGCTTTCGGCGCGCTGATGCGCAACGGACCGGCGATGACTTCCTTCGCGCTCCTCGCATCCGCAATGGCCGATGTGAGCATTGCGAGCGCCGGCTCGACACTTTGCAGGAGCCGCTGCCCTTCCTCGGTCAGCGAGAGCTTGCGCGTCGTGCGATGAAACAGGCGCACGCCCAGCGACTTTTCGAGCTGCATCACCGCGTGACTCGCGGCTTGCGGCGAAATCCCCTGATCAATGGCCGCACGCCGCAAATTGCCGAGCGTGGCGGCGCGCACGAAGATCGAAATCGCGCGGACCTCGTTCATGAAGCGCCTCGATTCGCAAATTCAGGTTGATTATCAGTCTAGCGTTCGACGGCTAGTTCGTGCGAATCGGACGTCCTATGCTTCGTTTCACCTTCACCACCGGCACAACGGAGCACATCATGAGCAACGCCATTCAACAGCAATACAAGCGGGTCTGGTTCGTCACGGGCGCGTCGCGCGGCCTCGGCGCGCTGATCGCCCGCGCGGCGCTCGACGACGGCAACGCGGTCGTCGCCGCGGGCCGCAATGTCGAAGCGATCGTCGAGCGTCTCGGCGAATCGCCCGCCCTGCTGCCGGTCGCGCTCGACGTCACGAGCGAAGCGCAGGCCAAGGCGGCCGTCGAAGCCGCCGTCGCGAAGTTCGGCCGTATCGATGTGCTGATCAACAATGCGGGCTTCGGGCTGCTCGCGGCCGTCGAAGAATCGAGCGATGCCGATGTGCGCCGCATGTACGACACCAACGTCTTCGGCCTGCTCAACGTGACGCGCGCCGTGCTGCCCGTCATGCGCAAGCAGCGCGGCGGGCATGTCATGAACATGTCGTCGATCGGCGGTTATCGCGCGGCAGCGGGCTTCGGCGTCTATAGCTCGACGAAGTTCGCCGTCGAAGGCATCACCGAAGCGTTGCATGCGGAGTTGAAGCCGCTCGGCATTCACGCGACCGTCGTCGAGCCGGGCTACTTTCGCACGGACTTTCTGGATGCGTCGTCGCTTCTCGTCGGCAAGGAAATCATCGACGACTACGATGCGACTTCGGGCAACGTGCGGCGCTTCGCTGCCGGCATGAATCACAATCAGCCGGGCGATCCCGAGAAGCTCGCGACCGCGCTCGTCACGCTCGCCGATGCGCAAACACCGCCGCTGCGTCTCGCGCTCGGCACCGACACGCTGAAGGCTATAGCGGAAAAGAACGCGTATGTCGCGGCGGAAACGGAAAGCTGGAAGGCGCTGTCAAGCTCGACGGACTTCGCGGTTTAAGCGGTTTCGGGCGAAAGAGCGGTGTCTCTGAAGGAACGACGAGCCCAATCCTTCTGGCGACGTCGCGTCTATGTTTCGAAGGCAACGGGACGTGACGAAGCGATCACATCGCCCGCGCGGATCGCATCGACGCTCGGCGTGCCGCACAGCGTCATCGCGCGTTTTGCTTCATCGAGCAGGATGTCGATGGCGCAGAGCGCGCCTTGGTCGCCGCCGATGGCCGCGCCGAACAGCACGGGACGCGCGATCGCCGCCGCCTGCGCGCCGAGCGCCACCGCCTTTACGATATCGACGCCGCGCCGGATGCCCGAATCGATGAGCAATTCCGTGCCCGGCCCGAGCGCGCGACGCACCGCATGCAGCGATTCGAGGCTCGAGCGCGCGGCGTTCGAACGCCGCGCGATTCGCCGCGAGCGTGATCTCGTCTTCCGCGCCGCCGTCGATGAACTCGAACACGAAGCGCGGCAGCGTGCGGCGCGCGAGTTCGCGCAGATCGGCGCTCGACAGCGCGCTGTCGAGCGTAAGCCTTATGCCTCGCGCACTTTGCCCGTTTGCGCGAGCCGCATCGCGAGCGTCGAGAGCGCGTCATACGCGTCCCGCGATACCGCGTCCCACGCGCCGATAGCCTGCGACTGCGCTTCGACGACCGCGCGATCGCCGCGCGCGGCCGGGCCCGTCAACGCATCCTTCGGCCCGAGCGCGACGATGTTCGCGGCCGCATTGCGCGACAGCGTATGCATCATGTCCTCGATGAGCGGCTGCGGAATGCCCGCCGCCTGCCACATCTCGACGGACATCGCCGCGAGTATCGGCAGAAAGTTCGACGCGACGACCGCCGCCGCGTGATAGAGCGCCTTGCTGCCCGGCTCGATATCGAAACAGCGCGCGCCGATGGCCGCGAGAATCTCGCTCCATGCGGCACGCGCGGCCCGGTCGCCTTCGAGACCGCACGGCGTGCCTTCGAACTGAAACACGGCCGTGCCGGGATTGGCGAAGCTCAGCATCGGATGCGCGCTCGCGACATTCCAGCCGAGCGCGCGCAAGGGCGCGAGCGTGTCCGTGTCGAGCGCGCCGCTGCAATGCACCGCAATCGACGGCCCGTCGTCCCTGCGATGCCCCGCGAGCGATTGCGCCACTTCCGCGATGCGCATGTCGGGCACCGACAGCAGCCAGATATCGGCGGGGTGCATCGCGGCGATGTCGTCGAGCGCGCGGCCCGCGCCGATGAAATCGACCGCGTCACGCGCATGCGCGATATCGCTGTCGCATACGTCGCCGATATCGAGCACGCGGTTCGCGACGATCAGATTGCCGAGCGTCGCGCCGACGCGCCCCGCGCCGATGATGTTGAGAGTCGCCATGATGATGTGAGGCCGCGCGAGACTCAGCCGTGCCTGATCGCGATGGTCTTCAGACTCGTGAAACCATAGAGCGCCTCGAAGCCCTTCTCGCGTCCGTGGCCGCTCGCCTTCACGCCGCCGAACGGCAACTCGACGCCGCCGCCCGCGCCGTAGTTGTTCACGAAGACCTGCCCCGCCTGCAGCTTGCGCGCGAGACGCAAGCCACGCGAGCCGTCGCGCGTCCACACGCCCGCGACGAGGCCGTAATGCGTCCCGTTGGCGAGCTTCACGGCTTCGGCTTCATCGTCGAAGGGCATCGCCGCGAGCACCGGCCCGAAAACTTCTTCTTGCGCGAGGCGGCTTTGCGGCGGCACGTCGCGGAACAGGACCGCCTCCTGGAAAAAGCCGTTGCGCGACGCCTCCACGACGATCCTGCCGCGCGCCGCCACGCGAATGCCTTCGGCCTCTGCCTGCTCGACCATGCTGCGCACGCGCGCCTGCTGCTTGGCGTTGACGAGCGGGCCCATGTCGAGGTCCATCGCGGGCGGGCCGGAGCGCAGCCCTTCGAAACGCTGCGTCAGACGTTCGATCACCGTCTCGTAGATGCCGCGCTGAACCAGCAGGCGGCTGCCCGCCGAGCACGTCTGCCCGGCGTTCTGGATGATCGCGTTGAGAATCACGGGCAAGGCTTCGTCGAGATCGGCATCGTCGAACAGGAGTTGCGGCGACTTGCCGCCGAGTTCGAGCACGCTCGGGCAATGACGCTCCGCCGCCGTGCGTCCGACCAGCGCGCCCGTCGCGCTCGAGCCGGTGAACGAAATATGGCCGATGCCGCCGTTCGCCGACAACGCCGCGCCCGCTTCGCTGCCCAGACCCGTGACGACGTTGATCGCGCCCGCCGGAAAGCCGATGTCGGCGGCGATTTCGGCGAGACGCAGGATCGACAGGCTGGCGTCTTCCGCCGGCTTGATCACGCACGCGTTGCCCGCCGCGAGCGATGCGCCGACGCTGCGGCCATAGATCTGCATCGGGTAATTCCACGGGATGATGTGCCCCGTCACGCCGATCGGCTCGCGCACCGTCAGCACCGTGAAGCCCGTCGTATAGGGCAGCGTCTCGCCATGCAGCTTGTCGACGCAGCCGGCGTAGTACTGCAGATAGCGCGCGAGCACGGCCGCGTCGGTGCGCGCGGTCTTGAGCGCCTTGCCGGTGTCGCGCGCTTCGAGCCGCGCGAGTTCGTCGGCGTTCTCCAGCACCGCCGCTGCATACGCGAACAGCAGATTCGCGCGCTCGACCGGCGAGCGCTTCGCCCACGGACCGTCGAGCGCCTCGCCCATTGCGTCGCGTGCGGCGGCGACAGCGCGGTCGACATCGGCGGCATTGCCGCGCGCGATCGCCGCGAACGGCTCGCCCGTGCTGGGGTCGATGACATCGAGCGATTCGCCGTTGTCGCCCGCGCGCCATGCGTTGCCGATGAAGTGACGATATTCCATGCTTACTCCGTGATCAGTGCGTGTTCGGTGACGGCTGCGGCGATCGCCGTGCCGACTTCGATGGTGTTCGCCGCGCCGCCCATGTCCGGCGTGCGCGGACCGCTTTCGAGCACGGTTTCGATGGCCGAGACGATGGTCTTCGCCGCCGCTTCATAGCGCGCCTCGCCACGGCCGAGATGCTGCAGCATCAGCGCCGCCGACCAGATTTGCCCGATCGGATTGGCGATGCCCTTGCCCGCGATATCCGGCGCGGAGCCGTGCACCGGCTCGAAGAGCGACGGAAAGCGCCGCTCCGGATTCAGGTTGGCCGAAGGCGCGATGCCGATGGTGCCGGTGCACGCAGGCCCGAGGTCCGAAAGAATGTCGCCGAAGAGATTGGACGCGACGACCACATCGAAACGATCGGGATGCTGCACGAAATGCGCGCACAGAATGTCGATATGAAACTTGCGCGTCTCGATGTCCGGATAGCGCTTCGCCGCTTCCGCGAGGCGCTCGTCCCAGTACGGCATCGTGATAGAGATGCCGTTCGATTTGGTCGCGGCGGTCAGCTGCTTTTTCGGGCGGCTTTGGGCGAGCTGAAAGGCGAAGTCGAGAATGCGATCGACGCCCGTGCGCGTAAACACCGCCTGCTGCGTCGCGAACTCGCGGTCGGTGCCTTCGAACATGCGTCCGCCGACCGACGAATACTCGCCTTCGGTGTTCTCGCGCACGACCAGAAAGTCGATGTCGCCGGGCTTGCGGTGCGCGAGCGGCGACGGCACGCCTGGCATGAGTCGCACCGGGCGCAGGTTCACGTACTGATCGAAGTCGCGGCGAATCCTGATGATCGATTCCCACACGGCCGTGTGGTCCGGCACGACATCGGGCGTGCCGACCGCGCCGAAGAAGATGGCGTCGTGCTTGCCGATCTGCCTCGCCCAGTCGGCGGGCATCATCGTGCCGTGCTGCACGTAGTGTTCGGTGCACCACGACGCGAATTCGTCGAAGTCGAGCGCGATGTCATAGCGCGCCGCGACCGCCTTCAGCACGCGCAAGCCTTCGACCATGACTTCCTTGCCGATGCCGTCGCCCGGAATGACGGCGATGTGATGCGTTGTTGCCATTGCGCTATGTCTCCTCGATTTCGACGCGGACATGCCCGGCGTGCGCACGAGAGGAGACCTTGCACATGGCAAGAGCCTAGTTGTCTCCTTCGTCTCTGTCGCCCTCGGAACGCGTGCGTGTCCGGGCATCGGACTATTCAGATGAGCAATCTAGCGGACCCCCTCACGCGGCGGAAGTGCGAATCCGCAAACGGGAGTCTTCGAATATCCGCAAGGGGGCTTTAGCCGGCCGGACGTTCGCCGCCCGGCGCAACCAGCGATGCGGGCGCGAACGCGCTCAGGAAATCGAACAGCTTGCGCGCGGGCAAAGGCGCGGCGCCGGCGCGAATCCCGACCGACATCACGCGCTCGGCCCAGGGATTCGTCAGGCGGATGAAGCGCAGATGCATCGGCTCGCGAAAGAGCCGCACCGCGCCTTCGGGCAGCACGCCGACGCCCTGCCCCGCCGCGATGAGCCGGCACATCGCCTCGAAGCTTTGCACCTGCACGCGAAAGCGGATCGTGCGGCCCGCGAGCGCGGCTTCCTTGACGAGCATTCGCGTGACTTCGGCCTTGTCGTCGAGGCCGACGATATCGTGTTCGAGCAGCGCCGCGAAGTCGATCTGCTCGCCCTGCAAAACATGGTCTTCCGGCACGACGACGCTGATGCGGTCCGCGCAGTACGGCGCGAGGCGAATGCCCTCCATGCCGACCTGCGAAGTCACCACGCCGACATCCGCGCGCCCTTCACGCAACGCCTGAAGAATGTCCATGCTGCGCAATTCGCTGATATGCAGCTTGATGTCCTGATACCGCTGCGAGAACGCGCGCAGATGATCGGGCAAGTCCTGGCTGATCGCCGAGATATTGGCGAACACGCGCACGCGGCCGACGGAGCCTTTGGTGTAGTCGGACAGCTCGCTGTAGATCGCATCGGTCTTGAGCAGCAGCTCGGTGGCATGACGCGCGAGCGCTTCGCCCGCGGGCGTGGGCTCGACACCCGCCGACGTGCGGTTCAGCAACCCGACGCGGAAGTGATGTTCGAGCAGCGCAATACGCCGGCTCGCCGTCGACAGCGACATATGCGATTGCTGCGCCGCCTTCGACAGGCTGCCCAATTCGACTGCGCGCAGAAAAAGAGCCAGCGACGTGAGATCGAACAAACCGGACGCTCCTTAAAGTCTTGCCGCGCAGTATGGCATCCGGGCGCGATCGGCGCGTCGTGGCCGGATACAGGAAAACCCTGACCGATGCGCACGCCCGTGTCGCGAAGGGCGTGTTCGAACTATTCGAAAGCCCGCTTCAGCGATTTCGCATATCACCGGCGCTCGGCAGCCGCTACATTTCCCCTGTTCCGCCGCGTCTTCCGTCCACGAATCCGGGCGGCGCAGGACGGAGCTTAAAAAAACATACATGGAGACAGACGTGGAAATCGATGCGACCAACATGCCGCCCGGCGCGGCATCGCCCGCCCCGTCACACGACGCGGCCACGGCGGACCGGATCTTCCGCCGCCTGGCTCTGCAAATCCTGCCGATTCTGATGTTCGCGTACATCACGTCGTACATCGATCGCGTGAACGTGAGTTTCGCGAAATTGCAGATGGCGCAGCAGCTCGGCTTCTCCGATGCCGTGTTCGGCTTCGGCGCAGGCATCTTCTTTCTTGGCTATGTGATTTTCGAAGTGCCGAGCAACATGATCCTGCAACGCGTGGGCGCGCGCAGATGGATCACGCGCATCATCCTGTCGTGGGGCGTCGTGTCGGGGCTGACGGCCTTCGTCGCCACGCCGATGCAGTTCTACGTGATGCGCTGCCTGCTCGGCGTCGCGGAGGCCGGCTTCATTCCGGCGATCGTCTTTTATATCGGCCAGTCGTTTCCGCGTAACCGCCGCGCGCGCATCCTCAGCATGTTCTATGCGGCGCTCGCGCTCGCGGGTCTCATCGGCTCGCCGTTGACGGGCTTCATCATGCAGTACTTCGACGGCCTCATGCAGTTGCCCGGCTGGAAGTGGATCTTCATCGTCGAAGCCTTGCCCGCGTTTCTCGCGGCGGTCTACACATGGAAGGGACTCGACGACGACGTCACGAAAAGCCCGCGCTACAGCGAGGCCGATCGCGCCTTCCTCTCGCGCGTGCTCGCCGAGGATCGCGCGGTGACGGCGGAATCGAACCACAAGGGCCTCTTCTCGAGCTGGCTCGTGTGGGCGTTTTGCCTGATCTATTTTCTCGATGTATTCGGCATCTATGGCTACACCTTCTGGGCGCCGACGATGATCAAGTCGATGGGCATCTCCGGCGACTTCGCGATCGGCGCGCTCGCGGCGTTGCCGAACGCGGTTGCCGTCGTCGTGATGTTGACCTTCGGCCGCAGCGCGGACAGGCGCGGCGAGCGGCGCATGCATGTCGCGGCATTGCTTCTGATGGGCGCGGTCGGCTTGTCGCTGTCCGTGCTCTGGCATGACAATTTGTGGCTCGGCATGATCGCGCTGTGCATCGCCAACGCGGGACTGCTGTCGTTTCCGCCGCTCTTCTGGAGCATGCCCACGGCCGTGCTCGGGCAGGCCGCGGCGGCGGTCGGCATCGCATGGATCAGCGCGTTCGGCAATCTCGGCGGCTTCTTCGGCCCGTATGTGGTCGGCTTCCTGAAGCAGGCTTCGGGCGGCATGACATTGCCGATTTTCTCGATGGTAGGCTGCCTCGTACTCGGCATCGTTCTGACGATGCTGCTGCCGAAGCGGCTCGTGAACCGCTGAGCTTTTTTCCACAAACACGACAAGACGAAGAGAGGCAGGATGAAGCAGCGAATCGGCATGATCGGTATCGGCCTGATGGGGCACGGCATCGCGCGCAATGTGATGAAGCATGGCTATCCGCTTACGGTGGTCGAGCATCCCGGCAATCAGCCACTCGACGAACTGCGCGCGGGCGGCGTGAAGACCGTCGCGAACGGCGAGGCGCTCGCGCGCGAATCGGACATCGTCATTCTCTGCGTGACAGGATCGCCTGAAGTCGAAGCGGTGTTGACCGCGCCCGATGGCGTGCTCGCGGGATTGCAGCCGGGAACGATCGTGATCGACTGCTCGACGGCCGTACCCGCATCGACGGCGCGCATGGCATCGCTCGTGAAGGAAGCGGGCGGTCTGTTCGTCGATGCGCCGATGACGCGCACCGCGAAGGAAGCGCATGAAGGGCGCCTGAATCTGCTGGTCGGCGCCGAGGCGGAATTGTTCGCGCGTATCGAGCCGCTGTTGCGTACGTATGCGGAGAACGTGACGCTCGTCGGCGGCCTCGGCGCGGGGCACAGCATGAAGCTGCTGCACAACTTCGTATCGCTCGGGACGATCGCGCTGATTTCCGAAGCGGCGGCCTGCGCGAAGCGCGCGGGTGTCGATGCGCAAACCTTCGTCGATGTCCTCGCGAAAGGCGGTGGCGGCGGCGCGGCATTGGAGCGGCTGCGTCCGTCGCTCGTGGAAGACGATCCGTCGGGCATGCCGTTTCACATGTCCAATGCGCTCAAGGATCTCGGCTACTACGTGACGATGGCCGGGGACACGAACGCGGTCGATGCGATCGCCACTGCTGTTCGCGCGACGTATGCGGACGCGGTCGAGCAAGGCGGCGCGCATCGGACGTTGCTGGAGTTGCCGAAGCTGCTGGGCGCCTGATTGCGACGACGCGAAAAAAAGCCGCTCCGAAGAGCGGCTTTCGCAACTTGCGGGTGGCGCCGCTTCAGTCGTCGAGCAAGGACAAATCCCGCACCGCGCCCTTGTCCGCCGACATCACCAGCTTCGCATACGCCTTCAGCGCCGCCGACACCTTGCGCGGACGCTGCTTCGCGGGCTTCCAGCCTTTCGCGTTCTGTTCCTCGCGACGGCGCGCGAGTTCATCGTCCGAAAGCAGCACGTCGATCGTGCGATTGGGAATGTCGATGCGGATCTTGTCGCCGTCGCGCACGAGACCGATCGCGCCGCCTGCCGCCGCTTCGGGCGAGCAATGGCCGATCGAAAGCCCCGACGTGCCGCCCGAGAAGCGGCCGTCCGTCAGGAGCGCGCATGCCTTGCCGAGACCTTTCGACTTGATGTAGCTCGTCGGGTAGAGCATTTCCTGCATGCCCGGGCCGCCCTTCGGACCTTCATAACGGACGATGACGACATCGCCGGCCTTGACCTTGTCGTTCAGGATGTTCTCCACGGCTTCATCCTGCGACTCGGTGACATGCGCCGTGCCTTCGAACACGAGAATGCTTTCATCGACGCCCGCGGTCTTCACGACGCAGCCGTCGAGCGCGATATTGCCTCTCAGCACGGCGAGGCCGCCTTCCTTCGAGAACGCATGTTCGTAAGAACGGATGCAGCCTTCGGCGCGATCGGTGTCGAGACTCGGCCAGCGCGTGTTCTGCTGAACGCCACTTGCGTCGGAACGCCGGCGGGGCCTGCCATGTAGAAGGTTTTGACCGCTTCGTCCTCGGTGCGCTTGACGTCCCACTGGTCGAGCGCGTCTTTCAGCGTGGGCGCATGCACGGTCGGCACGTCGGTGTGCAATTTGCTCGCGCGATCGAGTTCACCCAGGATCGCCATGATGCCGCCCGCGCGATGCACGTCTTCGATGTGGTACTTGTTCGTGTTGGGCGCGACCTTGCACAGTTGCGGCACGGTGCGCGACAGGCGGTCGATGTCCGCCATCGTGAAGTCGATCTCGGCTTCGCGCGCAATGGCCAGCAAGTGCAGGATGGTGTTGGTCGACCCGCCCATCGCGATATCGAGCGTCATCGCGTTTTCGAAGGCCTTGAAGCCGACCGAGCGCGGCAGCACGCGCGCTTCCTCCTGCTCGTAGTAACGGCGCGCCAGTTCGACGATACCGCGTCCCGCGCGCTTGAAAAGCTGCTCGCGGTCGGCGTGCGTCGCGACCACGGTGCCGTTGCCGGGCAGCGAGAGGCCGAGCGCTTCGGTGAGGCAGTTCATCGAGTTGGCCGTGAACATGCCCGAGCACGAACCGCACGTCGGGCATGCGGACCGTTCGACTTCGGCGACTTCGGCGTCGGAGTACGACGAGTCGGCGGCGATCACCATGGCATCGACGAGATCGAGCTTCTTCAGCTCGATGGCCTTCGTCTTCGGATTCGCGAGGCGCGTCTTGCCTGCTTCCATAGGCCCGCCGGACACGAAGATCACGGGAATGTTCAGGCGCATGGCGGCCATCAGCATGCCCGGGGTGATCTTGTCGCAGTTCGAGATGCAGACCATGGCATCGGCGCAATGCGCGTTGACCATGTATTCCACCGAATCGGCGATGATGTCGCGGCTCGGCAGCGAATACAGCATGCCGTCATGACCCATCGCGATACCGTCATCGACGGCAATGGTGTTGAACTCCTTCGCCACGCCGCCCGCGGCCTCGATCTCGCGCGCGACGAGTTGCCCGAGGTCTTTCAGATGCACGTGCCCCGGCACGAACTGGGTGAACGAGTTGACGACGGCGATGATCGGCTTCGAGAAATCTTCGTCTTTCATGCCGGTGGCGCGCCACAACGAGCGCGCGCCCGCCATGTTGCGGCCGGCGGTGGAGGTTTTGGAACGGTATGTGGGCATCGTGGTTGCTGGTGGAATATCGCGGGATGAAAGCGGGCCACGAGGGTAAAGGCCCTTGCGCGCAGGGGTCGGCGACCTTTTGGGTCGGGCGGGCGCGAATTTTGGGATTATCACATACCTGCTTCGTTCGTTTTGCTTCGCCTCGCCGCGTCCACCAACGCGCGAATCGCCCAGCGTTTCACCTTGCGCGTGCGTGCGTCGTCGAGTTGCAGCACATCCTTGCAGACCAGCATCGCCTCGGTGCCGATCACGAGCGCGAGGGCCTGAGTCAATGTGTCGAGCGCCGCGGCCTTGAACTGATCGTGCGCGGGCTCCAGCGCCGCCTCGATCAACGGCGTGCGGCGATTCTGCCGCAGCGGCACTTCCTCTGCGGCATCGCCCTTCGCCGCGCGCTCGAGCGAATGCGCGAGCATCATGCGCAGCGGCACTTCGTTGGCGAGAATCATGTCGTGCAGTGCGGCATCGACACGCAGCAGTCGCGCGACCGGATCAGCCGATGCGCGCGCAGTAAAGAGCGTGTCCGCATCCGGCGTGTCGACATCGAGCGATGCTTCCAGCATGAGCGCATCGACCCTCGGGAAATGCCGATACGCCGTCGCGCGCGAGACCATTGCCTCAGCGGCAACCTCCTCCAGACTCGGCCTGAGCCCTTGCTTCGTCAGCCGCGATGCCGCGTTCAGCAAATCCTTGCGCGTGCGCTGCTTCTGATTGCCGCGCGTCCTCGTTACCGGATCTGCCATATCAAGCCTGCGGCAACTGGCCGATGATCGCCGCGAGATCGACCCACACGTTCTCGCGCCTGATCTGCCCGCTTTCGCTGAACTCGACGACATGCAACATGCGGAATTCGAGCGGGCGCCCACGGCCTTCGAGCCCGAACGGTCTGCCGGGCGCCTTGCCGCGCCACAGCGATTCGTCGATGACGAAGCCATCGCCATAAAGGCGGCGCAGACACTCGACCCGGCTCTCCGAGAGATCGGCGAACAACGTTTCATAGAACGGCCGCGCGCCTTCGCGTCCATGCGCCGGACCCGCGGGCCAGCCGACGACATCGTGCTCGACATCTTCCGTGAGCGTCGCGAGCACGCCTTCGACATCGTCGCGTCGTTCGAAGCCGAAATGCTCGTCGATCTTCCGATCCATCTCCACAGGGGTCAGCGTCATGATTGCCTCCTTGCGTGCGCCATTTCTTCCGATTCATTCTAGTGAGACAAGAGTCTCATTACAAGATCGAAATGTCGTCTGTTGGTCTTGCTGGTTAGCTATGCAATCACTTCACTGCGCGGCAAATTCTCGCGTATAAAAAAATGGCGCAGCCTCTTTCGAGGCTGCGCCATCTCTTCATTCGCTCTGGATATCAGACAGCGCGGCGCACCATCAACTCCTTGATCTTGCCGATCGCCTTGGTCGGATTGAGCCCCTTGGGGCACACGTCGACGCAATTCATGATCGTATGGCA